>JBHRQN010000004.1:0-62365 GCA_042645485.1 Pauljensenia sp. | reverse complement strand
CGTTTTAAGCATGATTTTTCTCGTCTGCCTGAGATTATGTCCTGGGACGAGTATGCCTTCACTAAGGGAAAGATGAGTTTCCATCGCTTCTGGATCGCAGAGCACCACAACACACCGGCCTTTATGTCTTCCGCTCCCGAGCTGGTGATGACTCACCTTCTGGACCGAACCTCGAGTATTCGCATTGGTTCGGGTGGCGTGATGGCCATGCACCAGGGCAGCTTGCAGATGGCAGAAAAGTTCTTCACTCTTGCTACCTTGTTCCCCGGACGCGTCGACATGGGATTGGGGCGTGCCCCCGGCGGTGACATGATCTCCGCCCGCGCACTCAACCAAGGGACAACGATTGATCCTGGGTCGATCAATGCCTTGATTGATGAAACTTTGGCTTTCATGCGAGGAACCCTGCCCGAGGGACACCCCTACGCCTCGGTTGGTGTCTACCCGCGCCCCGATGAGCTTCCTGAAGTGTGGTTACTGGGGTCTTCAGGCCAGAGTGCGGCTTGGGCGGGGACTCGAAATATGAACTATGCCTACGCGCAGTTCTTTAGCGGCCAGCAACAGCCCGAGGTCATGGACCACTACCGCGCGCATTTGCCCGAAAATCTGGGTGAAGGTCAGGGACAGACTCTTTCTGCGCTTGCGGTGAGCGCTGCAGAAACTGAAGCGGAAGCCCTAGAACAGGCTCTTCCCGCCTTGAGTTTCCGCATGAGTTTGCGTTTGGGACGTCCCGTGCGGTTCCAGCGACCCGAGCAGATGAGCGCCGAAGATCGGGAAGATGCACTGCGATGGGCACAACGCGATCGCTCGATCATCATTGGCACCTACGACCAGGTTGCTCAAACGATTGCGAACTTCGCGCGTAACCACCACGTTGATGAAGTCATGCTGATCAGCTACATCGCTGATGTTTCGCAAAAACTCGCCCAGTACCAAGAACTCCAAAGGCGTCTTGGATAACGCCTGCCTGCAGGTTGTAGATAGCGCCCGTGGATAAGCTTGTGGCCCCCACCTTTTGGTGGGGGCCACAAGCTTTAATACAAACGAGCAGCAATCACAGGGCTGCTGCGAAACGCTGTGCGACGTTCTCCCAGTTCACAACGTTCCACCAGGCCTTGACGTAGTCGGCCTTGACGTTGAGGTAATCCAGGTAGAAAGCGTGCTCCCACATATCCAGCATGAGCAGCGGAACGGTTGCGACGGGGATGTTGCCCTGCTGATCGGTCAGCTGGTAGGTCACCAGGCGCTTGCCCAGGGTGTCCCATGCGAGAACGGCCCAGCCGGAGCCCTGCAGGCCGAGGGCTGCAGCAGCGAACTGTGCCTGGAACTTCTCGAAGGAACCGAAGAACTCGTTAATGGCGTCGGCCAGATTGCCTTCGGGGCGAGAAGCGCCGTCACCGGTCATGTTCGTCCAGAAGATGGAGTGGTTGGTGTGGCCACCCAGGTTGAAGGCCAGGTTCTTTTCCCACAGGTTGATTGCGGCAAAGTCACCGGTTTCGCGGGCTGCTTCCAGCTTCTCCAGTGCAGTGTTTGCGCCGGCCACGTAGTTGGCGTGGTGCTTGTCGTGGTGCAGCTCCATGATCTTTGCAGAGATGTGGGGCTCCAGTGCTGCGTAATCGTAGGGAAGTTCGGGAAGGGTGTAAACGCTCATCGGGCTCTCCTTACACTTAGGGGTTGATACCCCAAGCCTAGTACTTAAGTCCCTATATGTGGGCGTAGAGGTGGGCGAGTTCACTCAGCGCTCAACACGCCACGTAAGGGGAGAGGGGAAAGGCTCAGTGGCCTCGGCCTCGGCGGAAAAGATGGGAAACGCCAACGACAACTCCGGTGATCAGCGAGCCGAGCACAATGCCAAACACTGCCGCGCATGCGGTCTCAACGAGCCAGCCAAGGAAACCGCCGCCCGAAGCGAGCGCATGCTCGATCGTCGACACCACGTTGTGGAAGACTCCGACGCCCACCTTTGCGAGGTTTTCGATGACCAGGTGGCCGCCGACCCACAGCATCGCAACCGTTCCAACAACGCCGATTGCGTTGAAAACCTTGGGCATCACGCGCACAATACCACGGCCGATATTGTCCGCGGGACCGGGGCGATTATCGTCCGGATGCGTCGCACCCTTGGCCAAGCGAAGCCCGAAATCATCCATTCGCACCAAGACCGCAACGATCCCGTAGACGAAGAAGGTCATGAAGAAAGCGACTGCGATCAGAACCGCAACGCGCATCGACATGGACTCGGAGTTCAGTCCGTCCATGGAGACCAGCATGATTTCCGAGGAAAGAATGAGGTCCGTGCGCGAGGCCGAAGAAACGATGCTCTTTTCCAGGTCTTCCGCGCTTTGAGGGGCTGTGTCTTCGGCCGAGTCTTCGTGTTCGGGAAGCCAGTGCAGGGCCTCGAGAACCTTCTCGCCGCCCTCAAAACACAGATAGGCGCCGCCCGCAATCAAGAGGAAGGGTAGGACCTGCGGTGCAAACCAGGTCAGCAGCAGCGCGACCGGCAGAATAACAACCAGCTTGTTGATTAACGAGGCCTTGGCGATTTTCCCGATAATCGGCAGCTCGCGCTTGGGGGAAAGCCCGGAGACGTACTGCGGAGTGACAGCGGTGTCGTCGATGACGACGCCAACCGCCTTGGCCGATACCTTCACCGCGCTCGATGCAACGTCATCAATAGACGAAGCCGTGGCTTTTGCGAGGGTCGCAATATCGTCCAAAAGCGCTACCAGTCCGCCAGACATCCACTCATCCTTTTCCTTGGGGACACAGGCATTCTAATGGGCGAGCGGGACGGCCTGCGCGGTGGGGGAGCTCGTGGGAATATGTGCCTGAGAACTTGCGTGAATAAGTCGACGCAGATGCAGGTCAGGCGTGAGAAAGTAATGCTATGACGGAATCACTGATTGACACTCTTCCCAGTCCGACACCGGGATTGGAACCCGGACTGATCGCCCGCTTGGCCGCAGACCTGGGTAGCGCCGAGTGGAGCGTCGACGCGATGGAGACCATGATCAGCCCGATGGCGCACGCGGCACTCATGCGTAATCAAAGGGTTCCGGCACTTCGCGAACTTCAGAGGAAAGACTCTGCGGCAGCTGTGCTGACACGCTTCTTTGTCTTGGGCTGCGCTGAAAGTGGGGACGTCCTAGTACAAGCTCTGCCCACTCTTGGAGTGTGCGGCGCGGTCGACTTGGGATTGATTTTTCCCGCACTCGATGTGGAATCGCCTTCAGGTCAGCAACTTTTCAAAGCAAATTACGACCTGCGTCCTCACGCGGCGCAGCTTCAAGGCGGCCTCAAAAACTGGTGGATCCTGTCGGACCTGGGTGAAGACGTGACGGGTGAACCCATTCGCCCAGACCACGTTCTGGGAATCGGCGGCGCAACGACCTCGCTCTTGAAGGCAACACTTCGAACTCCTGTCGAATCCGCCTTGGACCTGGGGTGTGGATGCGGAATCCAAGCCTTGTATTTGGCCACACACGCTACTCGCGTTGTTGCGACCGACCTGTCGGCGCGAGCATGTGAGATAACGCGCTTCAACGCCGCGCTTAACGGTGTCGAATTGGATGTTCGTCAAGGATCCCTTTTTGAACCGGTCGAAGGCGAAGAATTCGATCTCATCGCCTCGAACCCGCCCTTTGTCATCACGCCGGACTCGCTTCGAAGCTCAGGAGTCCTGGAATACCGCGACGGCGGAATGAGCCGCGATCATTTGGTGCGCACAGTGATCCGGGAAAGCCCGAACTACCTCAAGCCCGGCGGTGTTGTGCAACTCCTTGCGAATTGGGAGATTCCCGGACACTTGGGGCACCCTGACGACTGGGAAAATGTTGTGCGCTCGTGGGTCGAAGACCTTCCCGTTGACGCCTGGATTGTGCAGCGCGACAGGCTTGATCCCGCTCACTACGTTGAAATGTGGCTTCGTGACTCCGGCCAGCAATTGCACCAGCGCGAAGACTACGAACGCGAATACGCCCAGTGGCTTGATGACTTCCTTCAGGCAGGAGTCGTTGAAATTGGCATGGGCATGGTCGCCCTGCGAAAGCTCGATACGCCGCGCCCGGGCGTTTGCGAATGCGATGAGCTTGAAGGGGGAGAATCACCGTCCGGCGAAGATGTTCAGCGCGCGCTTGCATCCTTGCGGCTTCCAGATGATCTCAGTGAACTTCACCTGTTCTTCGCTTCAGATGTTACGGAAGAGCGACATTTCCTACCCGGAGCGCAAGATCCTTCCGCCTTGGTTCTTCACCAAGGGGGAGGACTTGGACAATCGGTTGCCTCGACCACTGCTCTGAGTGCCTCGGTCGGTGCATCAGATGGTGAACTCAGCGTGAGGCAGATCTGTGGGGCTCTGGCAGCCCTTCTGGAATGCGACTCTGCGCAGCTTCAGAAAGAACTCTTCCCGCAGGTACACACCTTAATTCGCTGGGGATTCCTTCGAATTGAATCGGATCAGGAGTAACTGCGATGCCACTACCTGCGCCTCTGAGCCATCAGCCGCCCCTGTGGGTGTGGCTCCTTGTTGGAGCTATCGACCTAGCGATTCGATTGATTGCCTTGGGTATTGTCCCAAAGAGGCGCCGGGCATCAACCTCCACTGCATGGCTATTACTCATCTTTCTGTGGCCAGTCGTCGGTGTCCCGCTGTACCTATTTTTTGGTTCATGGTGGGCAATGGGGAAGTCCCTGCGCTCGGATCCGGCGGCGCACCAACTGGTCAAGGGAATTTTGCGCGGTGACCGCGGAAATGAAGGTGGCCTCGTCAATGACGGAATGGATGAGCGTACAGTCGCACTGATGCGGCTCAACCAAAAACAAACCTCGTTCCCGCCCAGTCATGGGCGTGTTCTTCAGCTTCTTGACGATACTGACCAGGCTTTTGAGGCGATGGCACGCGAGGTCGATCAAGCGACTCATCACGTGAATGTCCTGTATTTCCAGACCTCGTGGGATCACTCCACTGATCCACTCTACAAAGCCTTGGTTCGTGCCTGCGCTCGCGGGGTTAAAGTTCGATTGCTGATTGATCATCACGGGCTTCGCACAATTCCCGGATGGCGTGGTTTTACCCGAATGCTCGACGAGTCTGGGATCGAGTGGCATCTGATGCTGCCCTTGAGCATCTTTAAAGGTCACATTCGGCGCCCTGACCTCCGCAACCACCGCAAGCTCCTCATCATCGATGGTCAGAAAGCCTTCATTGGTTCACATAATTTGGTGGCCTCAGACTATGACACTCCTGCCTACCAAAAGGCGGGAATTGAATATCACGATACTTCCGTTGAAGTAAGCGGTGCGGTGGTCCGTCAGGTTCAAGCTGTTTTTGCTTCAGATTGGTACTACGCCACAAAGCAGGAACTTTCGCTTGAAGAACTTAACCTTCGCCGGGATGGCGAAGTGCATGACGGCGCCATGGGACAACCGATGCAGATCGTTCCATCCGGGCCTTCGTATCCCTCAGAACCGAATCTTCGGATGTTTATCTCGATGGTGTCGCAGGCTCGGCAACATGTCACTATTGCCAGCCCCTACTTCATCCCGGACGAACCCCTGCTTGCCGCACTCACTGGCGCGGCAATGTCAGGAGTCCGCGTAGACCTCTACGTTTCAGAGCAATTCGACCAATTCTTGGTAGGACATGCTCAGCGCGCGTACTACGAGTCTCTCTTGATCTCCGGAGTGAATGTCCACCTCTATGCGCCGCCTCATATGCTCCATTCGAAGTATGTGGTGATCGATGGGGAGCTTGCCGCCATCGGCTCATCCAATATGGATTACCGATCCTTCGGTTTGAATTACGAAGTCATGCTTTTGGCTCAGGATCCTCATCTTGTCCAACTTCTGGAAGGGAATAACAGGCGAATCGAAGCATCTTCGCGACTGCTCAGCCTTGAGGAATGGAATGCGCTTCCCTGGTACAAGCACTACATCGATAACATCTGCCGCCTGGGCAGCGCGCTGCTTTAAACCGTGGGATCTACTGGCCGTAATGGTAGCGGCAGGAGATGATCCAGAGGGTCTTACCATCGTCGCTGATCTGGTAGATCAGGCGGTGCCGTGAGTCGATCCGGCGCGACCAGTACCCTGAGAACTCGTAACGGAGCGGTTGAGGTTTGCCAATGCCCTCGTTCCCGTTGCGCTGAATGTCCTTGATGAGGGCGTTGATGCGTTTGAGGGTCTTGCGATCCTCGAACTGCCACCAAACATAGTCGTTCCAAGCTTCCTCGTCCCACGTGATGTGCATGGGTCAGTCCTCGTCGAGCTCAACGAGGTCGTGGACGACACCCTCACCAGCACGGTGGCGCGCGATTGATTCGCGCAGGTGGCGAGCATTTGCGGGGGATTGCATGAGGTACACGGTCTCCATCAGTGACTCGTACTCGTCGAGCGCCATGATGACGGCGCTCTCGTGGCCTTGGCGGGTGATGATAATTTCCTCGCGGTCATTGACGACCTGGTCGAGGACCTCGGCGTAGCGTGCGCGCGACTCACTGTAGGTCATGGTCTTCATGGAGGCTCCTCACTTCGTCACGTATGTACAGAACATTGTACAGTAGGTGGGAGTGCGTGTCTCCAGTCGGCTTACTGCCGATGGACATGGGTGCACGCTTGCACGCAAAACACCTCCCAGGCCTCGGGAATTATCCACAAAAGACGCGCGGAAAAGCACATCGGTTCCCGGAAAGCCCCGTAACGCGGTAAGGTCCTACCCAGTGGCACTCCGGCGACGCTTGCCGTCGGAGGACCAGCAAAGAGTGCTACAAATACGAGGTAGCAACGGAAGGGACAGACAATGGCAGCGACCAAGCTGGTGATCGTGGAGTCTCCCGCGAAGGCGGCGACGATCGAAGGATACTTGGGACCCGACTACCATGTGACCGCCTCGATCGGTCACATTCGCGACCTGCCACAGCCCTCGGAGCTGCCCGCCGACATGAAGAAGGGTCCCTACGGGCGCTTCGCCGTCGACGTCGAGGACGGCTTCACCCCTTATTATGTTGTCAATCCCGACAAGAAGAAAAAGGTCACCGAGCTCAAGAAGCTCCTGAAAGAGTCCGACGAACTCTTCCTGGCAACTGATGAGGACCGCGAAGGTGAGGCTATCGCTTGGCACCTTCTCCAAGTCCTCAAGCCCAAGGTTCCCGTGCGCCGCATGGTCTTCCATGAAATTACGAAGGAAGCGATCCAGCGCGCTCTGGAAAATACTCGCGAGCTCGACACTGATCTGGTCGATGCCCAAGAAACTCGTCGAATTCTTGACCGTCTTTACGGTTACGAGGTCTCGCCGCTGCTCTGGCGCAAGATTCGTCCCTCCCTGTCTGCGGGCCGCGTGCAGTCAGTCGCAACGCGCTTGGTTGTGGATCGCGAGCGCGACCGCATGTCGCATGTGAGTGCTGAGTACTGGTCGATCGACACCCAGTTTGCCGCTTCGGGTCAGTCTTTTGGTGCAAAGGTTTCGCACATTGATGATCGTCCCGTTGCAACCGGTTCTGACTTTGACGAAAACGGTCGGCTTTCCGCGAAGGCCAAGAAGAACGAGGCCTTCCACCTGGACGCCCATTCCGCGCCGCTCTTCGCCGCAGCGCTCGAGGCCGCGCGCGATTCCGCAATCGATTCTGTCCAACAGAAGCCCTACCGTCGCCGCCCGGCAGCTCCCTTCACGACTTCGACGCTGCAGCAGGAAGCTTCCCGCAAGCTTCACTGGAATGCCTCCTCGACGATGCGTACCGCTCAGTCCCTGTATGAGTCGGGTTTCATCACCTACATGCGTACCGACTCTACGGCCCTGTCCTCGCAGGCCATCAGGGCTGCCCGCCAGCAGGCTAAGGAGCTTTATGGGGCCGAGGCCGTGGCTGAGAAGCCGCGCATCTACGGCACTACCTCTAAGGGCGCGCAAGAAGCTCACGAGGCCATTCGCCCCGCCGGGGATCACTTCCGCACCCCCGCGCAAGTTGCCTCGGTTTTGAATCGTCAGCAGCTCGCCCTTTATGACTTGATTTGGAAGCGAACCGTCGCTTCACAGATGGCCGATGCCCTTGGCTTTACCGCAACCATCCGCGTGCGGACCGATGTTGAGGTCGAAGGTCAGCCTCACGCAGTGCTCTCCAGCGCCTCGGGAACGGTCATTACTTCCCCCGGCTTCAGGTTGGCCTACCAGGAAGGTCAGGACAAGGGACGCTACGACGCGGAAACGACCGATGCTGAGAAGACCCTCCCACAGGTGAGCGAAGGGGAAGTCGCGCTGCTTGAAGAGGCGCAGGCGCAGGGACACCAGACTCAGCCCCCGGGCCGCTACACCGAAGCGACCTTGGTGAAGACCATGGAAGAGCTCGGAATTGGTCGCCCCTCGACCTATGCGGCAACGATTCAAACCATTGGTGATCGCGGCTACGTCACCCACCGAGGCCAGTACTTGGTCCCGACTTGGCTGGCCTTCTCGGTCACGCGACTGATGGAAGAGAATCTGTCGAACCTGGTCGACTACGACTTCACGGCATCGATGGAAAACGATCTGGATCAGATCGCTGCGGGAAGCGAAGATCGCCACGAGTTCTTGAGCACCTTCTACTTCGGTGCAGACGGTAAGGGCGACGCTGACGGCCTGAAGTTCCAGGTTGAATCCCTGGGAGACGATATCGATGCTCGCGCGGTGAACTCCATTGACATGGGAAATGGCGTCACCTTGCGAGTGGGTCGGTACGGACCCTACATGGAGAAGGCTGATGGGACGCGCGCAAATGTGCCGCC
The DNA here is from genome assembly GCA_042645485.1 of Pauljensenia sp. GTDB lineage: Bacteria > Actinomycetota > Actinomycetes > Actinomycetales > Actinomycetaceae > Pauljensenia. Next base: position 53,614 of record JBHRQN010000004.1, on the reverse strand, counting down.
CGAGGTCGCTCCCGATGAACTGACCGAAGAGAAGATCGCAGAACTTTTCGCGCTTGCTGCAGATGATGGACGCGAGCTGGGAATCGATCCCGCAAGCGGGCACATGCTGGTTGCAAAGAACGGCCGCTACGGTCCCTACGTGACGGAAATTCTGCCCGAAGAAGCTGAAGAAGCGGAAGCTTCTGAAGACGGGAAGCCCGCGAAGAAGACCCGGAAGAAGGCTGCGGCAAAACCGCGCACGGCCTCCTTGTTCAAGTCGATGGATCTGGCGACCATCACGCTGGAAGATGCGCTTGCGCTGCTCTCGCTTCCGCGTGAAGTTGGCGTTGATCCCTCTGACGGTGAGGTCATTACCGCGCAAAATGGTCGCTACGGCCCGTACCTGAAGAAGGGAAGCGATTCGCGCACCCTTCCCAGCGAGGACCAGCTTCTGACGATCACCTTGGACGAGGCGCTGGAGATCTACTCTCAGCCCAAGCAACGAGGCCGTGGGGCAGCAAAGCCCCCGTTGCGTGAGTTTGGCGAGGATCCGGTTTCGGGCAAGAAGGTTACCGTCAAGGACGGTCGCTTCGGTCCCTACATCACCGATGGTGAAACCAATGTGACCGTTCCTCGCGCTGAAACCGTCGAGGATCTGACCGCTGAACGCGCCTACGAACTTCTGGCCGATAAGCGCGCGAAGGGCCCAGCTCCCAAGCGCACCCGTAAGACGACTGCGAAGAAGACAACAACTCGACGCACAACGAAGAAGACTTCGGCTAAGAAGTAACGAGAAGGAATTTTCTTTCGCCCACCCGCTGCCAAAATGGACGCAAATGCGGGTGGGCACTGTCAAGATAGAGACATGAGATCAATGGGTAGTGGTGCACAGGCGGGGCGCGGACTCTTCATCACCTTTGAAGGTGGTGATGGGACCGGTAAAAGTACCCAAATTCAGAGGGTTCGCCAGTGGTTTGAAGAACGCGGACAACAGGTGGTTGTCACGCGAGAACCCGGTGGAACAGAGCTTGGGGCGACTCTGCGTCAATTGGTTCAGAACGGACCGGAAGATGTTGATCCCCGCACTGAAGCACTGCTGTATGCCGCTGATCGTGCCTACCATGTCGCGACCCTGATTAGACCGGCCCTTGAACGCGGGGAAATTGTTCTGGTCGATCGCTACATTGACTCGTCTTTGGCCTATCAGGGGGCTGCGCGCAGCTTGGGTGTGGATGAAATCCGCAGCCTGTCCATGTGGGCAACGGGAGGTTTGCTCCCCGACCTCACTTTGCTGATTGACGTTCCACCGGAAGTTGCCGCCAGGCGTCGCGGTGGTGAACCGGATCGAATGGAACGCGAATCTATGGAGTTCCATGAGCGCGTTCGTCACCAGTACTTGGCGCTTGCGGATTCTGAAGCAGATCGCATTGTCGTCATTGATGGCGTAGGTACCGAAGATCAGGTCTTCAGTGAAATTCGCGGAGTTCTGGAAGAACGTGTTGATGCCGCATTCCAGGGATTGCCCGAAGAAGCTGCAGAAAGTACCAAGCCCGTTGAATCTCAGGCAACGCTCTGGGCTCTTCTGGAAGAGGATGGCATTCTTCTGTGAGCGTTTGGGATGAATTGGTCGGCCAGGAACATGCCCTGGCGGTATTGCAACAGGCAGCTCAAGGCGCCCGGGCAATCGTCGACCATGCCCAAGAGGCACATCCAGGTGCGGACACTTCCGGCTCCGTGCGCGCAGATGCCTCGTCGCTTACTCAGCCCACAGATGACCTATCTCGCTCAATGACCCATGCATGGCTCATCACCGGGCCTCCCGGTTCGGGGCGTTCGATTGCGGCAATTGCTTTTGCAGCGGCCCTTCAGTGCACCGGAGAGTTCCCAGGATGCGGACAATGTCCAGGATGCCGCACCACAATGGCTCGGACGAATGGTGATGTCTCGATCCTCACCACGGAATCTACGCAAATTCGTATCGATGAGGTTCGCCAGATCGTCTTGCGTGCCCAGACCGCACCTTCGCAGGGACGTTGGAGGGTCATCGTCATTGAAGATGCTGACCGGATGATGGAACGCACGGCGAATGTTCTTCTTAAGGCAATTGAAGAACCGCCAGAGCGCACGGTCTGGCTGCTCTGTGCGCCCAGTGCAGAAGACATGATCACCACCATCCGTTCGCGGTGTCGGCATCTGGGACTGCGAATTCCAGATCCGCACGCCGTTGCAGACCTTCTTGTTCGTCGTGACGGTGTTGAGCCTGCGGATGCGCTATCCGCAGCCCGTGCGGCGCAATCGCATATCGGCTTGGCTCGAGCCCTCGCCAAAGACCCCAAGATGCGTCAGCGTCGCCGACAGATCATCACTGCCCCCGCACAGGTGCGTTCTGTTGGTGAAGCGGTCTTTGCCGCAGAGGACCTCCTCTCCATTGCAAAAACTCAAGCAGAATCCCAATCTGAAGAACGCAATGCCCGCGAAAAGGCCGAACTCATGCGCCAATTGGGAATGGAAGAAGGTCAGAGTCCGGCCTCGCATCAGCGCGCACGTATCCGTGAACTCGAAGAAGACCAGAAGCGGCGCTCAAAGCGAGCCATCCAAGATTCTCTCGATCGAGCCCTCGTCGACCTCTTGGGAATCTATAGGGACGTTCTCCTGCGTCAATTGGGAACGGATCAAGAGCCAATCAATGATGACTGCCTAGATCTCATCGACCAGCTCTGCGCTCAATCCACCCCGCAGCAGACCATGAAGAGAGTCCAAGCGATTGAGGAAGCTCGAAAGCGCCTGACAACAAACATGTCAGTCCCTCTGATTTTGGAGTCGATGGCACTCTCACTTCGACCGCAGGTCTAGACATCGAATAGGGTAGAGGCATGAATTCACGCTCCCGCCTGATCGTCTCCGTGTTGATCGTCCTTGCGCTTGCCACAAACTTTGGCATCGCATACTACGCGAAGAATGCTATCGATCAGGCTGCCACCAGCGCCGCCGCAGGTACCTCGAACAGCCAAAACAAGGTGACGGTCGCGCATGCGGCAGACCCGCTTCCCGGCAAGCCGACGAAAGAGCAGTTCTACTCTCAGCCGCTCAATTGGCGACAGTGTGAGGCCTCGGAAATCACAAGCACCGGGGTGTCTGCACCGCGTGATATCGACAAGTACCAGTGTGCGTCGCTGACCGCACCGCTGGACTGGGAGAACCTCGACGGGAACCAAATCACCCTTGCCTTGGCGGTCCACCGCGGGGATCAGAGTGAAGGCAAGGCTCTGTTCTACAACCTTGGTGGTCCCGGTGGAGCATCGGTGTCCTCAATTACCTCGCAGGTCACCACCTCTTTGGGTACGGGGCTTGTCTCGGCTTTTGACATCGTTGCTCTGGATCCGCGAGGCGTCGGAGCATCAACCCCTGTCCGTTGCCGAACTGATGAAGAGCGTGACGGCGACGCAGCTGGAACGCGAAACCCAATCGATCCGAATGCAAGTCCCGCAGAGATGATCAAGCTCGCAGAGGATACTTCTCGAGATCTCGCCAAGGGCTGCCAAGACCTCAGCGGTGACATCTTCAAGCACATCGACACCGTGAATGCGTCGAAGGATTTCGATATGGTTCGCGCGCTGCTTGGCCAAGAGAAGTTCAACTACCTGGGCTACTCTTACGGAACTTTCCTGGGCGCCACCTACGCCGAGCAATTCCCCGGAAATGTCGGCCACATGGTCCTTGATGGTGCACTTGACCCCTCGGTCAGTGGCGATGAGCTCTCCGCCATGCAGATGCGAGGCTTCGAGGCCTCCTTGCGTCACTGGGTGGAGGATTGCCAGGCAGCACGTAACTGCCCGCTCAAGGGCGATGCAGATGCCGGCATGAAGCAGATGAAGAACTTCTTCGATCGCCTGTACAACACCCCGCTTCAAACCTCAGATCCGAATCGCCCGCTCACTCACGACCTTGCCATGAGCGCTGTCGTTGGGCTGCTGTACTCGACGCAGACGTATTCAATCCTCACGCAGGGAATGCAGCAAGCGCTGAACTCAGAGGACGGCTCGACGCTTCTCTACGTTGCAGACTTGCTGAGCGAACGCAACAAGGATGGAAGCTACTCTTCGAATTCGATGGATGCGATCGTTGCTATTAACTCCCTGGACTTCGAGCCTGTTGGTGATGCAGCCAAGTGGGAGAAGGATTCGACAGCACTTAAGCAAGAGCTGATGATCTTTGGCGATCTTGCCGGCTACACCTCCGCCGGACTTGAAGGCTGGCCGACCAAGCACGCGAAGCGCCACGCAATCAAGGCTGAGGGCGCAGCCCCCATCATGGTCGTTGGTACGACTCATGATCCTGCAACCCCCTATGTGATGTCCCAGAATCTGGCGAAGCAGCTGTCGTCGGGCGTGTTGGTGACTTGGGATGGTTGGAACCACACCGCGTACTCGAAGAACGGAAGCAAGTGTGTGGCGACAGCTGTCGAGGGTTACTTCCTACGTAACGTCGTTCCCAGTGCCGATCTTCAGTGCGGGGCTAACTCCTAGAAGCGCTGGTTCTTCAAGACCGCGTCGAAATGACTGGGACCGACTAGGTCCGTAGAGGCTTGCCCTGCCCCCAATTTCCCCACTGGCCTTGGCAGCTGGGCCTTGGCTCGCTAACGTTGAGCTATGGACTTCTTCGGTGATGACGAAACAGAAACCCCCGGTCAGAACACGGATAGTGTTGAAGCCGACGTGCTCATTGACACCACCATCGAGAATGCCTGGGCCTTGGTCTCTGAGCCCGGCTGGTGGATCAATGATGGACCGCTGGGCGACCATGATGTTGAGCACGGCGATGACGGGCTGTACCACGTTACCGACCCGGAAGCGGGAACATGGCTTGTCGAGAAACTCGACGAAGATCCCATGGATGTCGTGCGATTCCGCTGGTATCCCGTGGCCAGTGATGAGTTCCCCGAAGAAATGCTGACGACTATCGAGGTCTCACTCTCAGAAGAAAAAGGCAAGGTCGCACTTCACGTTGAGGAATCGGGAATTGCCGCCCTCAGTGATGATGAGGACGAGGCCTACCAGCTTTGGGAAGACGAAGCTGGCTTGTGGGACCAGGCCGTTGACAGTGCGAAGGATTACTTAGAGCGTCGGTGACGCTCGATATCCTCTGCTGTTAAGGGGCCCTGCGTGGTTCCGGGAATTTCCTCACCATCGCTTGGATTCTTCCTCATCCACGCAACCTCAAGCCCGTCGCGATACCCAAAGCGAGCCAGGTGAATCCCGACGACAAACTCAAGGTGCTCCACGGCCTCGGGAGAAGTCTTGAGCTCAAGACGCAAGTGCTGGTCTGTACACGAGATTGCGCACTCGCCGCCGGGCATACCCTCGCGAGTGAAGATCAGCATTCCGCGTGCTGAATCCTCATCCCACTGTGCGTCGATTTTTCGCCCCATGTGAGAGGCAAGCTGATGCCCATATCGACGTGCACGCTCGGTGGGAACATTGGCGACGGAAATCATCACTTCACTCATACAAACCATTTTCTCCCATCTATCACGTTGGGGCGTGCTAGCGTGGAAAGCTCAACTGAGAGAACGGATCACAATGAGCACCAGCGAACACGATGAGCAGAGCTTCGGCGACGCCTCGGGCCGCGAGCTTCAGCGCAATCTAACGAACCGCCATATCCAGCTCATTGCTATTGGCGGGGCAATCGGTACCGGCCTCTTCATGGGCTCCGGAAAGACCATTGCAACGGCTGGTCCCTCGATCCTTCTGGTCTATCTGATCATCGGCAGCGCGCTCTTCCTATTCATGCGTGCGATGGGCGAGATCCTCCTTTCGGATAAGAGATACGGTACTTTCGCCGATATCATTCGACACTTCCTTGGCCCAACTATGGGGTTCGTCATGGGATGGACCTACTGGCTGTGCTGGGTGGTCACAGGTATTGCTGACGTCGTTGCCATCACCGGTTACGTGCGCTTTTGGTTCCCGAACCTCCCTGCGTGGATTCCCGTTCTTGCTACGGCGATCCTTCTCTTTACTCTCAATGCGATGACCGTCAAGGCTTTCGGAGAGACCGAATTCTGGTTTGCGATGATTAAGATCGTCGCAATCATTGCGCTGATTGTGGTTGGTGTCGTCATGATCGCCATTGGTATGCGTGACAGCAAAGGTACAACCGCGGCGCTTTCAAACCTGTGGAGTCACGGAGGCCTATTCCCCACGGGACTGAGCGGATTCCTGGGTGGCTTCCAGATCGCGGTTTTTGCTTTCGTTGGCATTGAGCTAGTCGGAACGACTGTTGCCGAGACCGCGAACCCCACGCAAACTCTTCCCAAGGCAATCAACTCGATTCCCGTTCGCGTTGTTCTGTTCTACATCTGCTCTCTTGCGGTCATCATGATGGTGACGCCCTGGGATCAGATTGATAAGGCCCAGTCGCCTTTCGTCACGATGTTCTCGATGACGGGGCTGGGTGCGGCGGCTTCACTGGTGAACTTGGTAGTGCTCACTTCTGCGGCCTCGTCGGCCAACTCGGGGATCTACTCGACCTCGAGGATGCTCTTCTCCCTCTCGCTTCAGGGTGATGCGGCCCCCTTCTTTGGTCGTCTATCAAAGCGACACGTCCCCCAGAACGCCCTCTTCCTTTCGTGTGTGTTCTTGCTTTCCGCCGCTGTTCTTCTGGCTTTTGGCGATTCAATCCTGAGCGTTTTCACCGTGGTGACCTCAATGTCGGCCACTCTCTTCATGGTCGTGTGGGTTTTGATTGTTATTGCCTACTTGTTCTACGTGCGGAAGTACCCGAACAAACATCACAGCTCGACCTTCCCGCTTCCTGGCGGTGTCTTCTCCGCGTGGCTCTTCATTGCTTTTATTGCTGCAATGGTTGTCGTCCTTTCCCTGGATACCGAGAGCCTGCAGGGACTGCTGATGTCGGCTGCGTGGATGCTTGGCATCACTGTGGTTGGTGTGATCCGCCGCCACCGTTCTCTGGGGCGCCGAGGCCGTACATCCCTCTCAGCTTGATGCGCTATGCTTGCTGGGTAAGACAGGGGAGCCCACCGTGGGCTGAGAGTGCGAATGCAGACCCTTACACCTGATCCGGATTATGCCGGCGTAGGAAGTCGCAATCTCCAGACTGCCTCCCCCGAGGCGGCCTAGCCCTCCACCATTAGCGGAGGATGAAAATGTCTACTTTTTCGACGCACCGTCGCGTCCGTTTGATCGCATCAACTGCGACATTTTTGGTTGCAGCAAGCTCTCTTGCAGCTTGCGCGGGAAACACTAAAGATGCTGGCACGGCCTCGGCACAGGGCGAACAAAGCGTCACTATTCTTGCCTACGATTCATTCGACTTCCCCCAGGAGCTTCTGGACAAGTTCCATGAGAAGACCGGAATCACTGCGAAAATCCAGGCGATCGGTAACGGTGGAGAGCTGGCCAATCAGCTGGTTCTTACCAAGGATTCGCCCCTAGGAGATGCAGTTTTCGGCCTAGATAATACGGTTTCAACCCGTATTGGCGGTCAGGGAATCATCGAGGATGCACACATCACCTCGCCCAATGCAGATGATAATTTCCAAGGCGAACCCGGTTTGGTTCCCATCGATCGCGGCGATGTCTGCGTCAACTACGACAAGAAGTGGTTCGCCGACCACCAGCTTGCTGTACCGACGAGCTTCGAAGACCTGACGAAGCCTGAGTACAAGAACATGCTTGTCGCCATGAACCCGGCTTCTTCCACTCCCGGAATGGCATTCATGTTGGCAACGATTGCAAAGTTTGGTCCCGATGGCTATGCGAACTACTGGAAGTCGCTCAAGGACAACGGCGTGAAGATCACCGAGGGCTGGTCTCAGGCATTCAACGTTGATTACAGCGCCGGTGAGGGCAAGGGCAGCTACCCCATGATGGTGTCCTACGGTTCTTCTCCCGCCTATGCAGTCAATGATGCAGGAACTGAAAGCTCGACCGGTGTCATCACCGATACCTGCTTCCGCCAGGTTGAATATGCCGGTGCCCTCAAGGGTGCGAAGAACCCCGAAGGAGCAAAGAAGTTCATCGAATTCCTGCTCTCTGATGAAGTCCAGAGCGCAATTTCGAAGGCAACCTACATGCACCCCTACAAGGGTCAGGCACCCGAGGCCCTGCAAAAGTTTGGCCCTCTGGCCGACAAGCCCCTGCGTGTTGATCCCCAGGAAATTGAGAAGAACTCGACTGCTTGGCTCAAGTCTTGGCAAGAAACGGTTCTTGGGTGACAGATTTTCGACAGCGTGCGCTTAGGGTGGGCGTCGGGGCAGTGGCCCTCGGCGTCCCCCTGGCGTTTCTTACGCTGTTTTTTGCCTGGCCCGCGGCGACGCTCATCGCTCAGGGATTTAGTGCTGAGGGCGGTGGGATTGACCTTTCGGGCCTAGGTGAGCTTTTGGGGGCTTCTCGAACCTGGAAAGTCATTGGCCGCACCCTGTGGATGGCCCTTCTGGGTACGACTTTTTCTTTGATTCTGGGGATTCCGGGGGCCTACGCCCTCTACTGCTGTCGTTTCCCCGGACGGCGATTCCTTCGCGCAGTCATTTCGGTGCCCTTTGTCCTGCCCACAGTAGTTGTGGGTGTTGCTTTTCGCTCTCTTCTTGCTCCTCAGGGGTGGTTGGGTTTCTTGGGGCTCGATGGCACGATGACCGCGGTCGTCGCAGCAATGGTGTTTTTCAATTACTCACTGGTCGTGCGAAATGTTGGCAGTTTTTGGTCCCAATTGGATGAGCGTCCCGCTCAGGTCGCCTCATGTCTGGGGGCTCCTCCACTCCGGGTTTTCCTGAGTGTCACCCTTCCTGCGCTCCTTCCCGCGATCGCCTCTGCGGCCTCGTTGGTCTTCTTGTATTGCGCAACTTCCTTCGGGATTGTGCTGATTTTGGGTGGTTCCAAACTGACAACCGTCGAGTCCGAGATCTATATGCTCACCACGCAGTTCTTGGATCTTCGCAGCGCCTCGGTGCTATCCATTGTTCAGTTAGTCGTCATCGCGCTTTCCTTGATCATTGCCGAGGCCGCGCGCAGGCGTGGGAAGAACGCGGCAACTTTGGGTGCGCCTCGGGCAGAGAAGCCTGTGAGCGTGGGAGATCTGTGGGCGCTAATCTTCAGCGGTTTTGTTATTTGTGTGCTTGTCCTTCTGCCCTTGGCCGCACTGGTGTGGCGTTCCCTTCATCGACGAGGCCGTTTAACCTTTGAGCACTACGCGAAGTTGGCCGACTCTTCCTTCACCCCAGCTCTTCGTGTCTCACCCCTGCAGGCTTTGGGACATTCTCTTCTTGTCGCCCTTGTCGCAATGGTTATTGCTTTGAGTGTGGGCGTTTGCGTGGTTCTTCTTGTCACGCGTCATCCCCGTTCGCGAGTGGGACGAAGTGCATTAGCCGTGGTGGAAAGCGTCTTTATGCTTCCTTTGGGTGTTTCTGCCGTGACGGTTGGTTTTGGATTCCTCATCACCATGAATCGCCCGCCTTTAGATCTGCGCAGTTCTTGGATCCTGGTGCCCTGCGCGCAGGCCGTTGTTGCACTTCCTCTGGTTGTCCGTCTGATCGCGCCCTCTTTGCGAGCAATTAATCCCCGACTCCGCGAAGCCGCGGCAAGTTTGGGCGCCAGCGATTCTCGAGTTTTGGCAACAATTGATGGTCCGGTCTTGGTGCGCTCCGTGGGTATCGCTGCGGGTTTTGCGATTGCGACGTCATTGGGTGAATTTGGCGCGACCTCTTTCCTTGCCAAGGGGGACGCAGTCACGCTTCCCGTGGTCATCTACCGTTTAATTTCACGCCCTGACGCCTTAGATCAGGGCGTGGCGATGGCTTCTTGTGTTCTTCTTGCAGCAGTGTGTGCACTGCTGATTACCTGTATGGAATGGCTGCGGCCTGCAGAGATTGGAGACAGGCTATGACCGATTCGACGGCTTTAGAGTGCATCGATGTGAGCGTTGATTACGGTTCTTTCCGCGCGGTAGATGGTGTCTCTTTTTCTCTTAAGTCCGGCCAAATCACTGCGCTTCTAGGCCCAAGTGGATGCGGGAAGTCGACCCTGTTACGCGCAATCGCGGGCCTCGAACGCCCTCAGCAAGGCGATATCCAATGGGCTGGACTCTCAATTCTTCGCACTCCTACGTATCGGCGTGGTTTTGGCTTGATGTTCCAAGACGGACAGCTCTTCCCACATCGCAGTGTTGAAGGAAATGTCGCCTACGGCCTGCGCGGTCTTCCTGCAGCCGAGCGCTCTGCGCGTGCTGTAGAGGTTTTAGAGATTGTCGGTTTGGAAGGTTTTGGCCCGCGGAGTATCGACTCCCTCTCAGGCGGTCAGGCACAGAGAGTGGCCTTGGCACGCGCTTTGGCCCCACGGCCTCGTCTTCTTCTCTTGGATGAACCGCTTTCGGCGCTGGATCGTTCCATGCGCGAAAGTCTGTCCATCGAATTGCGTGAAATCATCACAGGCGAAGGAATCACAAGTATCTACGTCACCCACGACCAAGATGAGGCTTTTACCGTTGCCGATCAGATTGGCGTGATGATTGCCGGCCATCTTCGTCGCCTTGATAGTCCCGAGGCCGTGTGGGAGGACCCGGGAGACGCTGAAGTTGCGCGCTTTTTGGGAGTCGAGAAGGAAGAACTGGAGCTTGCTGAACAAGAAGGCGAGCTCTGGGCGCTTGTGTGCGGAACTGTGCTGAGCCGCGGACGAGGATTCTCTGTGGTTCCCGTTCAACTGGAACCTTCTTCGGATGCAGAACCAGAGTTGATGCGGGTTCCCTTCGGTCATCCAATCCCTTCTCTTGGGCAGCGGGTTCAGGTTCGGGCATCTCGGAGGACAATCCACTAGGCTTCACTCGTGACCAATCCCTTTCAACACGCGACAGATTCCTATGGTGCTGTTCGCCCAAGCTACCCGCGCGAGGCGATCGATACTATTCTTGCGGGGGAGAAGGCCTCGGAAATCACCATTGCGGATGTCGGTGCGGGAACGGGAAAACTGACCGCGGAGCTTCTTGGGCGCGGGGCGAATGTGATCGCAGTTGAGCCAGCTCAGGCAATGCGTGAACAACTGGTGGAGCTCCTGGGACACGATCAGAACCTGCAGGTCGTTGATGCCTGCGCTGAAGTAACTGGGCTGCAGGATGCGAGTGTTGACCGCGCTGTATTCGCGCAATCGTGGCATTGGGTGGACCCGCAGGTGGCGGGGCAGGAAATGCACAGAATTGTGCGTCCCGGTGGGCAGTTGATGATTGTGTGGAATCAATTGGATGTGACAATCCCGTGGGTTCACAGACTTACAAGAATTATGCGTTCGGGCGACGTTCACCGTCCTGATCGTCCACCGATCGTGGGGGAGCACTGGTCCCAACCGGTATTGAATCGTTTCGATTGGAATGATTCCATGACCCCCGAAGCCATTATGGAGCTGGGGACAACGCGCTCCTCCTACTTGCGTTCCACCGCTGCGGGGCGCGAAAAAATGCAAGAGAATCTGCGCTGGTACCTCTATGAACACCTGGGCTTTGAGCCTCACTCCACTGTGAAACTGCCCTATTTCACGCTCGTCTGGGTTGCAGATCGGGCAGAATAAGACATATTCAGTGGAGGTGTTATGGATATTTCACTAATCGGTGTCGTCGGCGCGCTGGTGATGTACGGAGTATCCGTTTCGCCTTCTCTTCTTGCCCGATCGTGGCAGTGGCACGCGGTCGCCTCGGGTGTTCTCTCAGCTGTTGGCTACATTGTTGGACTAACAATCCAGCGCTTCTATGCCCTGGTTGTGCCCAGGCTCGGTGTTGAGATTACGGCTCCACAATCGGTATCGATTGCTTTTAGGGCTGTACTACTGCTGGGGTTCTTCTTATGGTTCCTCCGCTGGTTGCTCCAGTCCTATCGCGAGCGCAAGCGTGCCAATCATCTGGTCGGAATGCGTGGTGAGACCTTAGGGGAATACCTCCTCGGGACTTTCTGCGCCTTCCTCTTGATGCTTGCTTTGCTCGGGGTTGCCTGGGGACTTCAGTGGATTGGCCGGGCGATTGTGATTGTTCTGAGCCAATGGATGCATATGGTCTTCGCGCTGGCTCTTTCCCTGCTCATTCTTGTTGTCATTGTGTACGCCTTGACCTCGCAGGTCCTGCTGAAGCTGGGTATTAACTTCTTCACCCGTCATGCGCGAAAGATGAATAACCGCACGGCGAAGGGGATTGTCCAGCCCCAGGTGCCTGAGCGTTCGGGTTCGCCGCAGTCGCACTCCTCCTGGCGTGCCGTGGGCGGACAGGGTCGCGTTTTTCTTGGTCGAGGCCCTAGCCGCGCCGATATCGAGGCCGTCACGGGTTGCTCGGCTATGGAGCCCATTCGCGTGTACGCGGGGATGCCAGAAGAAGGGCAGAGCCTGCAAAGTGCCGCTGACCTTGTTGTCGAAGAATTGCATCGGACGGGTGCTTTTGATCGCGCTGTCATCTTGATTGCTACTTCGACGGGATCTGGATGGGTTGATGAATGGCAGGTTCAACCCCTGGAGTACTTGACTCGTGGGAATTGTGCGACGGCTTCGATGCAGTATTCCTTCGTTCCCTCCTCGATTAACTTCCTGACGGATCTGGATGTTTCTGAAGAAGCAGCGGTCATTCTCTTTGAAACGATTCGTCGTGCGGTGGATGAGATTCCAGAAGACCGTAGGCCAGCACTTTTCGCCTGTGGAGAATCTTTAGGCGCTTACGCCTCGCAACATGTCTTCTCGGGAATTGTCGATGTTTTAAGTCGGACCGACGGTGCGCTCTGGGTGGGAACTCCTGCATTTACGCCGATGCACGCTGAACTGACTGCCATCCGTCACCGAGGCAGTCCCGAGGTTGCGCCCGTCGTTGCAAATGGCCGCCACGTACGTTTCGTGAATGTTCCAGAGAATCTATGGGCAGATGTTTACGGTCGCGAACTCGGCGATTGGAACTATCCCAGGGTTGTCTATGCTCAGCATCCTTCTGATCCAGTCGTTTGGTGGAATTCGGAGTTAGTGTGGCATAAGCCCGACTGGATTTCAGAAAAGGTTGATGGGGATGTCAGTCCCCATATGCAATACACGCGAGGTGCGACCTACATTCAGGTCCTCGTCGATATGCCGGTTGCGGGTACAGCTCCGGGTGGTCATGGACATACCTATCACGAAGAACTCATTCCGCTGTGGGAAGCGATTTTAGGGCTTCGCGAGGATGAGAAAAACGCGGGATCGCACTTTGGCTTGGATTCACGGTGGATTCAGGATGATACCCACGAAAAGATCGGCCAAGCAATCCGCGACAATCTTTCGCGTTCGGAGCGTCAGTAGAAAAACTTAAGCCTTCCGACCGCAGATTCCTCGTTCGGCCAGCCACTGCATTTCCGCGCGGATGCGGTCACGAAGCTCGGCCTCGTCAAAGGCGCACAAACCGTGCCAGGCAACTTCGGCGACGGCAAGCAAACGCGGGAAAAGCTGGTAGTACAACTGCTCGCGCGTGGGAACGAATTCGCACCACAGTGCACTTTGAATGCCAATCGGCGCGGAGGCTGCTTGTGCGATCTCCTCCATGACCTCAGTGAGGATTCGTTCGGGAGTAATTACTCCGAACATTGCCGCCGGTTCATCCGAGGCATCTCCAGCCAGACGATTGAGATAGAGCTGATCGCAGCATCCATAAACCCAGGGTTGCCCAGAGAGCGCTGCGCGTCGGGGTCCTTCACCGAATCCTCGCCACGCGATGATGAGAGTGTCATCAAGAACATCTGCCGGAGCAATTTCGGTGAGTTCATCCCAACCGGCAGCGCGCTTACCCAGAGAATGAAGGATCTCTAGTGCGCGTCGAGTCATAGATTCTTGAAGCTGACGTCCACTGTGAATTCCTTGGGATGCTAGAGAATCCATCAAGGCGTGATCGTTTTCCCAGGCCTCGAAACGACATTCGTCCCCGCCGATATGAATGATCGGAGATGGGAAGAGAAGAGCGACGTGGGTGAGTACTGCGTCGATCAAAGCCCAAGATTGATCGCTGGGCCAAAGAAGGTCATTACGATGGCTCCAATTCTCGGGAGGAAGCTTCGCCAATGCTGGATCTCCCAGCTCGGGATAAGAGCGAATTGCTGCATGCATGTGACCGGGAAGGTCGATTTCCGGAATGACCTCAATTCCTTCTGAGGAAGCGTGGATAACAATCTCCCGGATCTCGTCATCCGTGTAATAGCCCCACGTGGAGTCTTGGGGGGCGCTCGCTATCATTTCGGCCCGTTTATCCGCGTCGACATTGTCGTACCAGTCGAAAGCTTCGCGCGGTAAATGCGCACCCGTTTGGGTGAGTTCAGGGAATTCGGGGATCTGGATGCGCCAGCCCGCATCGTCGGTGAGATGAAGGTGAAGACGGTTGAAGCCATAGCGTCCCAGCAGAGTGATGATCTCGTGGATGAGCTCGGGCGGCCAGAATGTCCGCGCGCAATCGAGCATAAATCCACGCCATGCGAAGGCTGGTGTGCATTCGCGATCATGTGGGATCATTGAGGGTGACACGTTAATCCTCTTTAATTAGGTCAACCGATTTTAGTGTTACGAATCGTAACACCAGATTCTGTGCGTGCCAAGGTCTGAATGGAGTAAAAGTGCTGAGTACGAATAAAGAGCGGGCAATAGCTGCTCTGGTGATGCAGGGGCCGCAGCATCGCGCTGCATTGGCTCGCAGTCTTTCGGTTTCTCGCACAACCGTCACGAATCTGGTCCAGGATCTCATTGCCGAGGGGTACATGGCTGATGACGGAGAATCTCCGCTGAAATCCACTGTCAAACTCACAGAAAAAGTGGGTGTTCTGGTGTCGGTTGTCTTCTGGATTGATCGGACCCTGATCTCAATTGCCAGTGTTGACGGCCGTCTTCTCAATTCTCGCGAAATCGCAGAAAACCCTCACGAAAGCGGAAAAGTTCGCCTCTCGCACGTCGCAGCGCCACTGTCTGTCATGCGTGCCCAACTTGGTGATCCTACGGTGCGTGCGGGTCATGTTGCTGTCAATACTCAGATCAACGTTCGCACGGGTGAAGTGGTCGGAAGTGCAGCCTCGTCAATGTGGAAGGGCACCAATCCGCTGAAGGCGATGGGGGCGCTACTGGATGCTCCAATTTGTGTCGAGAATACGGCGCGACTGGCCGCATTTGTTGAGTATGAGCGAATGGGTGAGCCAGCATCTTCCATGGCATACGTTCATCTTTCTCATGGCATCACCATGGGATACGTGTTGGATGGAGCGCTGATCCGAGGAGGTCATGGGGGAGTGGGCGAACTGGGGCATATCAGTATTGATCCCATGGGAATCCCTTGCGAATGCTCGAATAGGGGCTGTCTGCAGCAGTATGTGTCCACCCCTGCAATCCTCGCTCGTCTTCGGCCAATTCTGGGCGAAAAGGCGGGGGTATCCGATTTTGTCGATGCTGTGAATAACGGCGACCATGCCTGCGTGAGCCTGGTTGAAGAAATTGGTGAACAGCTGGGCGTCGCGATGGTTACCGTGACGAATCTTCTTGATCCCGAGGAAATCGTCCTCGGGGGAGAGCTCGCAAAGGTGGGTGCTCACCTTCTTGAGCCGCTTCGCCGCGTCGTCCGTCGCCGAGGCCTTCCTCTGTCTGCGCACAACGTCCGTTTTTCTTGCGCGGGGGAGCCGGCCTCGGCACAGGAAATGGCTGCTGCCGCCTTCCGGGTGATCGTTCACGATGAGGAAATCGTCGAATCGATCGTCCGCTCTATCGCATAACAAAAGTGTTACGCTCCTTGACAAACGTTTTGTCGACAGTGATACTAAA
Organism: Pauljensenia sp.; assembly: GCA_042645485.1. Classification (GTDB taxonomy): domain Bacteria; phylum Actinomycetota; class Actinomycetes; order Actinomycetales; family Actinomycetaceae; genus Pauljensenia. The sequence continues at coordinate 37,841 of JBHRQN010000004.1, read as the reverse complement.
ACTCATCTACGCATAGGCGCGTAGCGTTTGAGAGGAAATACAAATGTCTCAGCACACAACCAGAAGGCGTGTGATCGCTCTGGCCACAGCATGTGTCCTTAGCCTCGGCCTCGCCGCATGCGGAAAGTCTTCGACCCCCGATGCAAGCGCATCTTCTGACACCTCCGCGGTGACCGGAAAGACCGTGCGCGTGTGGTTCATGGAAGGCTCGATTTCGGACGACGCCATCGCATACCTGGAAAAGACCTTCGCCGAACAGAACCCCGGAAACACCCTCAAGGTTGAAATCCAGCCTTGGGATGGAATCGTCTCCAAGCTGCAAACCTCGCTGGCCTCCAAGTCAGAAAGCCCCGATCTGGTCGAAACCGGTAACACCCAGACCGCTGTCTTTGCATCGGTTGGCGCATTCGCACCCGTCGATGACCTCTACAACAAGGTCGGTGGTGACAAGCTCATTCAGTCCTTCATTGATGCAGGACGCTGGGATAACAAGCTGTACGCACTTCCGCTGTACGCGGGCGCTCGCGGAATTATCTACCGCAAGGATCTTTTCGAAAAGGCCAACATCGCTGTTCCGAAGACCATTGATGAGCTGGCAGACGCGGCAATCAAGCTGGGTAAGGCCAACCCTGATAACGTCGAAGGATTCTCCGGCATGTACCTGTCGGCAGTGGATATCCACGGTGTCGAATCCCTGATGTTCGCCGGCGGCGGCGACTACGCAACCTTGAGCAATGGGAAGTGGCAAGAAAAGCTCACCGATCCGGCGACCATTGCCTCGCTCGAGCGTGTTCAGAAGATCTTTAAGGACGGCACCGCATACGCGATGGACTCCTCCGCTTCACAGAAGAGCTTCCAGAAGTACTTCAATGAGAACAAGGTCGGTATTCTGGTCGGCACCGGTTCGGTCGCCAAGAAGATCGATAAGGAACTGTGGGACGCCGGAAAGGTTGGCGTCATGCCGATCCCCGGAGTTAAGGAAGGAAGCGTCGGACAGACCTTCGCAGGTGGCTCCTCCATTTCGCTGGCATCAAACGCGCAGAACCCTGAACTGGCCAAGAAGGCCCTTGAAGTGATCTTCTCCGAGAAGTTCCAGACCATGGTCGCCAAGGCCGGATGGACCCCGGGTAATACCCAGTACGGTTCGGCCTCGGAAGGCGCATTTGCGGACATCTCCACCACCGTTATCGAGAACTCCAAGCTCACACCGAACACACCTCAGTGGGGCGTCGTTGCAGGCGATAACGTCATTCGTGACTTCTTCACTGAAATTGCCCAGGGTAAAGATGTGAAGACAGTTGCAAAGGATGCGGGCGCAAAGCTCGATACCACGCTGAACAAGCAGTAGGAGTAATACTCCTTCATATCTCGCGCCAATCTGAAGGATAGACAGAAAGGCGCATCCGAATCGGGGAGTCGCCCGGCCTTTCACGGGCGGCTCCCCGAACCTTCCCAACAGTCGGAGAGAGCAACGATGACCTCCTCGCAAAGCCCAGTGCGTGCGGGCAGCCCACGTAAGAAACTCACGCGCACACTGGCACCCTTCCTCCTTCTCAGCCCAGCCGTTATTTTGGTCCTGGTTGTTCTGGGATACCCCATGGTTCGCCAGTTCCTTATGTCGTTCCAAAAATTCGGATTGGAACAGCAATTTGGGAAGCCACCGACATGGGTGGGGCTGGATAACTACATTGCGATTCTCTCCGACTCCTATTTCTGGTCCGTCCTGGCAAAGTCTCTTGCCTTCTGCGCGTGGACTGCGGGACTGACCATGGTCGGTGCAATCTCCCTGGCACTCATGATGCGCGCGGCCTCTCCCGCTGCCAGAACCTTCATGAACTCCACTTTGATTGTTGTCTGGGCAATGCCGCTCCTTGCCTCTTTGACTGTGTGGCAATGGTTGGTCGACCCGAACTTTGGTTTGATCAACTTCCTTTTGGCATCGATTGGCCTGCCCTTCAAGGGATTCGCGTGGCTCTCTGCTTCGTATTGGACCTTCTTCTTAGTGGCCTCGGCGATCATCATCTGGGCATCCATGCCCCTGGCGACGATCTCCATTTACGCAGCTGTCACGCAGATTGATGACTCTTTACTTGAAGCCGCGCAGATTGATGGGGCCGGCTACATCTCGCGTCTTCGTTACGTGATCTTCCCGTCGATTTCTCCGGTGATCGCACTCATTGGTGTCCTTCAGGTGATTTGGGACTTGCGCGTCTTCACCCACATCTATGTTCTTCAGCAGTCGGGTTCGATTTCGACGGAAACAAACCTTTTGGGTACCTACGTGTACCGCCTCGGTATCTCTCAGGGTAACTACGGGATGGCCTCGGCCCTCGCAACGGTCATCTTGCTGATCACCGTGGTGATTACAGCGAAATACATTCACATGCTCTTCACGAAGGGGGACGCACGATGAGCGCCGCACAGGTTCGGGAACGTGCACACCAGGCTGCGCCTCGTCCCCTCAATCGCAAGAAAATCCATCCCGGCAAGATTGCGGTCAACGCAATTTTGGTCATCACTTCGCTCATGTGGCTGCTTCCTGTGTATTGGATGGTGAATTCGGCATTCCAAACCGAGAGAAACCTTCTGTCGAGCCCTCCGAAGCTGATTCCCGCGCCGCTGACCACCGAGCACTTCGCCAAGGTGCTCTCATCGCCGGCATTTCATTCCGCATTGCTCATGTCCTTGAGCGCGGCAGTCATCACCGTTGTGGCAACAACTCTGTGCTCACTTCTTGCAGCTTTGGCCTTGGCACGTTTTAATTTCCGAGGCCGTCGGACTCTGATCGTTGCAATCCTTGTGATTCAGATGATCCCCGCCGAAGCGCTCTTTATTTCCCAGTACAGGATGTTGGACTCATGGGCGCTATTGAACTCAGTTGCTGGCCTGTCATTGCTGTACGTGGGTGGCGTGCTGCCCTTCGTCACATGGATGATGCGCGGTTATGTCGAGGCCGTTCCCGAGGAGCTCGAGCAGGCCGCAATGATCGACGGGTGCACCCGTATCCAAGCGTTCATGCGTGTGACCTTGCCGCTCCTTGCACCGGGCTTGGTATCGACCTCGGTATTTGCCTTCCTTCACTCCTGGAATGAATACACGCTGGCCCTGATTGTGCTCTCTCGCGATTCGGCAGTGACTTTGCCGCTATGGCTGCAATCTTTCCAGCAAGGCCTGCAAGGTTCGGACTGGGGCGGTGTGATGGCGGGCTCGACACTCATCACAATCCCCGTGCTGATCCTGTTCATTTTCGTCCAGAACCGGATGTCGACCGGCATGGTCTCGGGGGCCGTGAAGGGCTAAATCTTCACTTGCATACGCGGCATACCGCTCTGTCGATATGCGGCAAAGTCTGCAGGGATCAGATCAGGTTTCGCTTCTGCATGATCTTCAGGGCCACCCAACCGAAGGGAGCGCGGCCGTAGAAGGTTACCAGACGGTAGATGATCGCGGTCGGAAGAGCCATGGACACGGCGATTCCGGCAACTTGAAGGCCACCGGTAAGTGCGGCCTCGACCGGGCCGATGCCACCGGGGGAGGGGACGACAGACCCCAGCGAGTTCGAGGCCAAGTAAGTGATGGAGAGGGTCACCAAGTTCAATGACCCGCCCATTGCGGTCAAGGAAGCCCAGAAAGCCCCAACGAAACCGATATTCATGAGCAGGTTTCCACCGAGCACCGCAAGAAGACGCTGAGGCTGACCGGCAACCCACAGAAGACGCGGATACACCTGCTTCCATGTCGGTTCGATCTTCGACCAGATGAACTTTCGGATCTTCGGAATCGAAATGCACACGATGACGATCACGGCAACGACTGCAGTTCCGGCAATAATCGCGCCGTAGGGGAGCGAAACCGAAAGCGAGGATCCCGAGAAGAACAGCACGATGACCAACAATGAAACGGTCACTAGGAACTGGGAAATCTGCTGCAGAGTAACGGTGGTGACGGCAGCGGCCGTCGACATCTTCTGCTTTGTCAGGAAACGCAGGTTGAGTGCCGCCGGACCGATTCCAGCGGGAGCGACCAAGGTGATAATCGAGGCCGCGATCTGAGCCAAAATCGCATCGCCGAATTTGACCTTCTCTTGGCTGAAAGCGACCAGGGGAACAGCTCCTCCAACCCAGGTTGTTGCCGCGAAGGCGAAAGCGACAGCAATCCAAATAGGGCTTGCCTGCTTTACCGCAGCGACGATATCGGAGAAGTTGAGCGAACCCATTAGCACAACAACCGCAACTGCCAGAACACCGAAGGTAATCATTGTCCTGGGTGCGAAACGCTGAAGATTCGCGGGCTGAACGGATTCTTGCGGGGTGTCGGCGACGATCGCCTCGCGCAGGCGATCCAGAAGATCACTGCGTCGAAGAGTGGAGGAAACCTCGGAAGGAAGGACCGGCTTTTGAAGGACCGGCGCGCAGGCGACCAATTCCGCCTCGCTGAGGTTTCGCCGTGCCGAGGCCAGAGCTCGCTCGGGCCCAGCATAGATGGCAAGTAGGGTGAGGAGCTGAGCGATATCGATGCGTTGGTTGAGCTCAGTAGTTGCAACCTCGCCTTCATCCCAGTGGATCAGCCAGACCTGTGAGGACTGATCGAGCACGACAGAGGAAGGGGCGATGTGGCGATGGCTGATTGCGTGAGAGTGTGCCAAAAGGAGTTGCTTCCACGCCTGATCAAGAATGTCATCGCTCAGTGCGTCGGTGTCGGCCAGATCCTTGAGGGAGGCTGTCGGGGGAAGGGCTCGCATCGCTGTCATGATCGAGTCGCCGGCTTGAGCGATACCCATGGGTTCAGGCAAGTGAACACCGGAACGTTTAGCTGAAATAGCTGTCAGCATGGAACGCTCTGCAGCTGCCTTCACCGAGGGGGAAACCCAGCGAGAAATCCCGCGCAGGCGAACGTTGTTCCATACTTCCAAGAGTGTGCCGGCCATACCGCGGCCCGGATCCAAAATGGTGATTTCGTAGGGAACGCCGTAGGTATCCCAGACCTGGTAGTGGCGGTTTCCATCGACCGGTGGGCGGCGGGCAATCGTGTATTCCGCTGAATCAGCTTCAGTGGTCTCCATGCGGAAGTGGCCGTGTGGTGTTTCCGCAACAGTCCACGTATCCAGCGTGACTCCGGCGGGAAGAAGGTCTGTGCGAATGACGCGTGAGGGAATAATCCGGATCGAGAGCAGCGCCTTCACAATCTGGCCGCCCGAGGCGCTGCGGTCTTGGAAGCCCAAGAAGAAACGCGATGAGACGCCAAAAGTGCGACCAAGAAGGACGGAGATCAACGCAGATGGAAGAGTGAGTTGCCCGCGAAGTACCCAGATGACAATGATGATGCCCAGAGCCCAGTAGGACCAGCGGACTGAACGAAGCGCTTCGGATTCGCCCGCGGCTGTGAAGAGGGCAATGAGTGCGACGGCGACCAAGTTAATTGCAATGTACGAAGCCGTTTGCCCGTTTGCCGAATAGGTGACGCTCAGTGGGCTGGTCGCGGTTTCGGGAAGTTGGCGTAGTCCCAGCAGAATCACGTACGAGGCCACGCCCGCGATAATGGCGGTGGCGAGAGCTTCGATGGCAGTGGAGACCTGACGACGGAATAGCAACATTCCGATGACGGCGATGGGGGTGACCAAAATGGTCAGGCCTTCCAAGAGCGACAGGGGCATCAGGAGGAGATCCCGGATCACTGTGAACCTTAGAACGTCTTGCGCGACGCCTTCTGTGGTTGAAGAGGCGACGAATCCTAGGCCCCACACAAGCACAATCCCCACAAGGCACATGATGGCCTCGTAGAGATCAGCCCGGCGCCGGCGACGGGAGAGCAGACGATCGGCGAAGAAAACGGGTTCGGGAAGCCGAGAGCGCGAGGAAGTGGGTGCAGTCGATTCAGGTGCATCCTCAAACTCGGATTCAGCGGGATCCACCGGTGGTTCCACAGAGGTCGTCGGGACCTCGGGTATGCCAGACGTGACCAGTTCCTCGGAATTGTCCATGGATGACATCCTATCTGTTGTGTAAAGACCGGTAGGGTTGACTCAAGTAACATGCCGTGCACTTTGTGATTCGTTGTACCCAATTGAAGGAATTCTGCATGCTGAACGCCATCCTGGTGAACGCCTCAGGGCTTGACACCTTCATTAACTGGTTGAAAGACCCCGAAAGCCTGCTGGTCGCAATGGGACCGTGGGTTTTGTGGGGGACGATGCTCATCGTCCTCATCGAATCGGGTGTCCTTTTCCCGGTTCTTCCCGGAGAATCTTTGCTCTTCACAGCAGGTTTGCTGCACGATCGACTGGGACTGCACCTGCCAACCCTGATCATCATGGTTGTTGTTGCAGCCTTCATTGGCGCGCAAATTGGTTACTTTCTGGGCGCGAAGTGGGGGCGCAAGCTTTTCAAACCAGATGCGCGGGTGTTGAAGACCGAGCACTTGGAGAAGGCTGAGCACTACTTCCGTGATTACGGCGGTCGTTCGCTGGTAATTGGTCGTTTTATTCCCTTCGTGCGAACCTTCATTCCTCTGGCCGCTGGAATCGCGCGCTACCCCTACGTTAAGTTCCTGATCTTCAACACCCTGGGTGCCCTGATCTGGGGCGCGGGATTCATCCTCGTTGGCTCGCTGCTGGGTAATGTTCCTTTCGTGCACGACAACCTGACCTTGATCTTGGGTGTCATCATCCTTGTCTCGGTTTTGCCCGTGATCATTGAGATCGTCGGAAAGAAGCGTTCAGGCGAGCAGGCTGAGGCCGGTGAAGCCGAGGCCCTCGCGCAGCAGGAGCACGCCGAGTGAGCACTTTGCGAATCGCGTTTCTTGGCCCATTTGGAACCTTCACTGAGCAGGCTCTGCGCCAGGTTGCTCCCGAAGAGGCAGAACTCATTCCGCTAACCTCTCCGCCTTTGGCGATGAAGGCCGTGCGTGAGGGGAGGGCAGACTGGGCAGTTGTACCTATTGAGAACTCCATCGAAGGCGGCGTCAATGCAACGCTCGATGCGCTGGCTGACTACCCGCAGCTGGTGATCCGTGCGGAAATGCTGGTGCCGATTACCTTCCACTTGGCTGTTCGCCCCGGGACGCGCGCGGAGGACATTCGCAAGATTGGAACCCACCCGCACGCGTGGGCGCAGTGTCGAAACTGGGCTGAGGAAACCTTTCCCGGCGTTGTTCACATTCCCACGACCTCGACTGCTGCAGCGGCTGAGACCTTGGGTGCGGGAGAAGGCGCCTTTGACGCGGTTCTGTGCAATGCGACTTCGGTGGACCGTTACGGTTTGGAATCGCTGTTCACGGATGTTGCGGATAATCCGGGTGCGATCACGCGTTTTGTGTGCGTGAGAAGGCCGATTGAAGGGGCCCTGACAGCCCCGACCGGACATGACAAGACGACGATTCAAGTTGCGCTGCCTGTGAACCAAGCGGGATCACTGATGCGTTTGCTTGAGCAGTTCTCGGTGCACGACGTCGACCTGTCGCGAATCGAATCGCGTCCCAGTGGTGATGGTTTGGGTGCCTATACCTTCTCGATCGACATGGTTGGACACATCGCTCAGGAACATATTCAGGCGGCACTGCGCGGGCTGTATCGAGTGTCTCCGGATGTGCGATTCATGGGTTCTTACCCCAGCTCGACGGTCAATAGCGCGGATATCCCCCAAGATGACGAGGACTACCGCCGCGCGCGAGCTTGGGTGCGCGAGCTCCTTGCGGGTGTTGAACAGGACTGAACTGCTAATTTTTACGAGGCCGGTTGGCGCTTGAGGGCGTCAGCCGGCCTCACAGTTTAGTTAGGCAAGGTACGGAATGAGCCTTAGTTAAGCAAGGTACGCAATACGCCTGCTATACGCATGAGGCGGGCCAGGCCTCGGTAGGTAAAACAAAAGGACCCAGCTTTCACTGGGTCCTTACTACGTGCGCGAGGGGGGAGTTGAACCCCCACCCTATCACTAGGACACGGACCTGAACCGTGCGCGTCTGCCTATTCCGCCACTCGCGCGTACGTGGAAACTTTAGGGAATGAGGACGCAGAAGTCAAACCGAAGTATGAAAGGCGGCGCGCATCACTTCGAGACATGTGGAGATGCCTCTACCATGCTGCGCGCCGTCTGTGTGTGGCTTGCCTCCGTTCGTCTTTTACTTCGCGAGGAAGCGTTGGACGAAACTTTCAGGTAGATACAGGTATTTTTCTACATGCCCCATGAAGGTCTCAAAGTCGATCTTTGGATTGCTGAAAAGCTCGTGAAGTTCGGGATTGTCACCCCGGGTAATCGGGCCGAATTCTCCAGTGGGTAGGCAGTAGAAGATATCGCGACTGATCGCGTAGCCGTTGTTCTTGCCGAATTCTTCCATGACCGCGAAGCGCATGTAGTCGGCCATCTGGAGTATCTGTCGTGAGATGTCCTCCGGATCGATGGGCGCATAGAGCAGGACGGAGCGCTGCGGAATGGCGAAGAACAATCCGTGGGGGGCATTAATTTGGAGATTGCTTACCAACGCACCAATGTTTGCCGCCTTGCCGGCGATGAATGGTGATTCTCCCAGCAGTTCGGTGAACGGGCCCACCTGTTGCTTCGTATCGATTGGCTCGTTATCGGTGTTGATCTGGCCGTAGTGGAAGAGTTCGTCTACCGAAAGTGGGTAGCGAGCAAGACTTTGATCCGTCACCAATGACACGCTGTTCGGGAAATCCAGGTAGAGCGCTGTGGCTAATCCGGCGGTGAATGGGCGAATGTAGGTGATGGGGAGATCTGAGCTCTGTCCGCTCCGGATGATGCGTGTGCGGATTCGCTTGCGAAGTTCATCGGGATCGCTGATCGAGTACTCGGGCATCCGCAGAGTTTCAATCATGAAGGCAACCCAGCGTTCGATCCGCTCCTGATGCTGGGCCGGGTCGGAGCGCGATAGATCCGACAGAAGATTTTCAACGTTAAAACGCATGGTGTCGACGGTCAGAATGTAGCCGTTTGTTTGGGGGTCGACTTCGGGAGTCGCATTGATGCCAGCGTCTTCCAGGCGCTTCAAAAGGTAAGGGAATGTGCGTTGAATCAGTTCATTGCGGTCCATAGTGCAAGTATAGCGTTCCTTGACATCTGCAATAGTGGAGATGGGCATGCCGCTGGCTTGAAAGGTGTACCTTTCTGGCGAATTGGAATCCGAGGTGGAAGGTGTGGCTGATACATAAAACATGTTAACCGGTTGCCATATTGTGATGTAATGCGCTATCATGATGACTGTCCAATCCAAATCTATGCGTTGTCGCATGGATGGTGTGGTCGATCAGCGGTAGAAACATGGATTTATATCATTGTCGAGCGAAATTTTCTCCTTCCGTATGTTAACCGGTTGAAATACGCTTCGACTATTCTCAATGGAGGCGAAGGTGCCATGAAAGCAAATCATAGGGCTGGTGCACTGGCGGCCAGCATGGTCTCTGTATTACTCGTCGCAGGTTTGACAGGCTGCAGTGGCGGGTCTGATACCTCGCGATCTTCGAGTGATCAGAGCGGAACAACGGTGATCAAATTTGGAATCAACGTTGCAAACCCAGAGAAACAAGAACCTGCGACATATGCAATTGTTCAGGCCTTTAACGAGGCAAATGAAGGAAAGTATAAGGTCGAATTTCAAGCGGCAGACACTGAGTCGCACAGTAAGAACCTCAAGCTACATGCTTCAGACGGTACGCTTCCGGAGGTCTTCTGGGTGGATGGTGCTCAAGTTCAAGAGTTTGCAGACTCAGGTGTGCTTTTGGACCTGAATGATTACCTGAAGCAGAATCCTGATATTGCAAAAGCCTTGGATGGCGCACAGGATGCTTTTAAGGGCAGTGATGGTGTCCAGTTTGGCCTCCCGTATCAGAGCAATGTGCAAGGGTTCTTTTACAACAAAGAACTCTTCGACAAGGCTGGTATTTCCTATCCCACTGACGCAACTTCTTTCGATGACTTTATGAATATGGTGAGTGCACTCAAGGCAAGCGGTGTTACTCCTGTATCGATTGGGTCGAAGAATAGTTCCTTCGCGATGTGGGAATTTAACCTGTGGCTGACGCGAAGTGGTTGGTCAGAAAATATTGATTCGATACTGACTGGAAGTAGCAAGTTTGCATCGAGCGATATTGCGGGCGCATTCGACAAGCTGCAAAAACTGAGGGATGCAGGAGCATTCCCCGATAACATTTCGACTCTCGAATATTTTGATGCAAAACAGCAGTTTGATGATGGAAAAGCTGCGATGTTCGGAAGCGGGCAGTGGGATTGCGCTGAATTCGATAAGTCACTGGGCGATAAAGTCGGGTTCTGGTGGGGACCGAAGTTTACTGATAGCAAATACAGTCAAGATGTTGACATGAAGGTGCCGTCGGCGCCGATTGCAGTGAGCGCGTCTGTAAGTGATGACGCTAAGGCTCAGGAAGCAACTTTCGCATTTCTGAACTTCTACTACTCAAAAGACGCTGCAAAGCTCTCCTATGAGAATTCGATGTTCCCTGCGACATCGTATGAAGGGCTTGCGCCTGCGAGCGACAAGTTTGCAATGAATGCAATGACTGCGGCGTTGGCTAACGGTTACAAGTCGCCAGCCGCGGCCCCTGATCTCACGGTTCCGCCTGCAGTCCAGTCAGAACTTTACGATGCCTTGTTCGGTGTTATGCAGAAGACATATACCCCTGCAGAGGCGCTAGAAAAGTTGGATCGGGCAGTCGAAAACTCAAAGTGAGTCTAAGTGGCCGGGGGCGCAATGCCCCTGAAATTCAGACAGGAAATTTAAGGTAAGCGCTCCCGGCCAGTACCCTTTGTTCGCATTGTCATTAGGAAGTACAGACTTATGCATTGGCTCAGTAAAAGGCGGTATAAAATCGCATTTCTGATTCCATCGTTGCTTGTCTACACGTTGTTTATCGTCGTCCCAATATTTGTTGGTATCGGATACAGCTTCACGAAGTACACCGGGATTGGGAAAGCAAGATTCACAGGACTGAGTAATTATCAGCGTCTCTTTCACGACAAACTATTCTGGACTTCCTTACGCAATACCGTACTGATCTTTGTCGTGGCATCACTCTTATTACTTGTGCTCTCCTTTGCGCTGGCGTTGCTTCTCAACAGTAGATTGAAATTTTCTGATACATCGAAAGCATTGATTTTCTCGCCGGCAATCATTGCACCCATCATCGTGGGAATTATCTGGGTGTATATTCTGGATCCCAAGATTGGCCTGATTAATAGCCTCTTGCATGTCATTGGACTAGATGGTCTTCAGCAGCAGTGGATTGGTGGCGCCACGCTCACCCCCTACTCAATTGCGATCATCTTCTTCTGGCAACAGCTGGGTTACCTAACGACAATTTTTATTGCGGGATTGAAGATGATTCCCGAAGAGATTCTTGAAGCGGCGCGCGTGGATGGCGCCAATGCTTGGCAGCGAACACTGCGAATAGTAATCCCGATGATGCGGTCCACAATTTCGACAGTTGTAGTTCTCATCATTACAGGGATTTTCAAAATCTTCGAAATTGTTCAACAAACAACAGGTGGTGGGCCTAATCACCTGTCGGAGACACTCGTAACCTATGCCTATTCGGTCACCTTCCAAAATGGCCAATACGGTTACGGCATGTCGATAGCGACAGTAACCTTCGTGATTTCCCTAGTTATTACGGGAGCATATTTGCTTCTCTCACGTGATAGGGGTGAAAACTGATGTCGAAGAACACGCGGATCCTGCTTTATGTATTAATGGCGCTGATTACTCTAGTCGTCGTTCTGCCCTTTGCGTGGATGCTTTTGATGTCCTTTAAGAGCAATGGAGAAATTTTGTCTTCACCGCTCTCTAGGCCACGAACAATCAGCTGGGACAACTATTCGAACGCACTGAAGACACTAGATTATCCACGGTTGTATGCGAATACGTTCGTAGTGTGTGCGCTGAGTATTGCGATTGAGCTGAGCATTACTTTCTTGAGTTCGTTCGTCCTCGCGCGTTTTACTTTCCGTCACCCAGGATTTGTGCGTCTGCTTTATATGTTTCTTATCGCAGGACTTGCTGTGTCCCCATTCATCCTGCTTTTCCCGGTATACAAGATTAATTTGTTCTTCGGCCTGAAAGAGCAGTGGGCGCTTGTGATGCCCTATGTTGCATCATCGATTTCCTTCAATACGTTGTTATTTGTCAACTATTTAAGGGCGTTGCCTAGTGAGATCGACGAGGCTGCAATTATCGATGGATGTTCGATTTGGGACCTTCTTTTCCGAATCGTCATACCGATGGCAAAACCTGTGATTGCTACGGTGGTGATCTTTAATGTGCTCTATATATGGAATGAATATCCATTTGCCTCGGTCATGCTGCGCGAGCAATCTGACTACACGCTTGCGATGGGAGCTTCTTTCTTTAAAGGCACATACACCGTCGATTACGGAGGCATTGTCGCCTCGAGTGTCATGATCATCATTCCGCAGCTGATTTTCTATGGCATTTTTCAAAAGAAGATCGTTGGCGGCATGGTAGCTGGAGCGGTAAAAGGCTAGCCTCGCTGAGTTTATAAGAGTTGATATCAGGTCCGGTTTTATTTCCGGTGAAGAAAAGTACTACAAGTCATAGGAGACTAAGATGACACAGGTTACGGGTTTACTTGGAGACCTCACGACTGTCAAGCATGCACGCAACGGGCGGCTTGCAAGTTGGGATCAGCGAGGAAAAAATCAGGATTACTGGGAGATTCCCGCTGGTGAGTCCATCTCTTTGGGTGAGATCGAGGGCCCGGGTTGCATTACGCACATTTGGATGACCTCATCATGCCGACGTGTCGTCGCGCCGTCGATTCTCAACCCTGAGCAAAATGCCTCCGCAGCTCCAGTCATGGAGATCCATCCGGCACTAGGTGTTATTTGGGATGACTACGATCCCTACTACTATAGGAAGGCGCTCATTAAGATCACTTGGGATGATCAAGACATGCCTAGTGTTTTAGTGCCTTTTGGGGATTTTTTCTGCATCGGCAACAGCTTTCCAGGAAACTTTTCTTCACTTCCCTTTAATGTCTCGCTCAAGCCGGAGGAAGCCGGGCGATATGGGGCCCCTTGTTCGGTATCGTGCTATTTCCCAATGCCTTTCAATAAGAAGGCAAAAATCGAGATCGTCAATGAGAACGAACTTCCGTTCATCCTCTATTTCAATATCGACTATGAGATGTATTCCGAACCGCTGCCTGAGGAGACGGCATATTTCCATGCATCTTGGCACAGGGAGAACCCTTGTGATGGCTGGGGGCCAGATCTACAAGTCAACTCCCCAGAAGTGAACAATGTGTCGAATCTTAGTGGTGAAGGGAACTATACCGTCCTTGATGTTGAGGGACGCGGACACTATGTTGGCTGCAACCTAACAGTGAAGCATTTTCAGGGAAGTTGGTGGGGAGAAGGAAATGATATGTTCTTCATCGACGGTGAAGAAACCCCAAGCCTGAACGGAACAGGTACTGAAGATTACTTCAACCATGCTTGGGGAATGCAACGTAATGCCTACCTGTTCTTTGGCACCATCGTGCATGAGGGTGATACCGATGGATTCCAGGTTTCATACAGGTGGCATATCTGCGATCCTGTTCGTTTCGAGAAGAGTTTGAAAGTAACGATTGAACACGGACATGCAAATCACCTGGCTGATGACTGGAGTTCAACAGCCTATTGGTACCAAGTACTTCCGACGGTAACCCCGCTGACAATTGCGAGTGTCGAAGACCGTCTTCCTGTTGTCCCAGTGCTTCCAGCCCGTGAACGCCCGCAGGTCGATCTCTCTGAGGAGCAACGTGCAGCACGCGATGCGTATGAAACTCGGTGGGAAGAATATAAGCCTCGCCGGGAAGCGCAATTCCGTATCAAGGAAGATAAAGCGCGCCGTGAATCAGTGCTTAATACCGCATTCGCAGCGCAGCTTCGCAAGGCCTACACGGAACAGGCAGAAATGATGCAAGAAGGTCGGCCTGCTGATGAATAACGGAAAAGAGCAGCAGATGCTGCGACGGGGTAATGAGTTCATTGCTGCGCATGCATCCTCTGTTGCAGCGTCAGTGCTGCGTCAGCGTTACCACTTCATGGGGCCGGGAGGATGGATCAACGATCCCAATGGGTTGGTTTTCTTTCGGGGACAGTACCATTTCTTCTATCAGTTCAATCCGTTTGAGCCGTTCTGGTCCCACATGCACTGGGGGCATGCAGTCAGTGATGATCTGATTCACTGGAAACATCTTCCAATTGCTCTGGCCCCTTCTGAAGAATACGAGTGCCATCCTCGAGGCGGCTGCTTCTCAGGAAGTGCAATCGAAAAAGACGGACGTTTGTATCTGATCTACACAGGAACTTCAAACCACGGGAATGGATTTGTCCAGACCCAATGTGTTGCCTGGACTGATGATGGTATTAACTTTGTGAAATATGAAGGCAATCCTGTTCTTCGTGCCCCGCAGGGAGTGCCCACTGACTTTTTCCGAGATCCGAAAGTCATCGAGTACGGGGGAAAGTACTTTTTAGTCTGTGGTGCGCAGAGAGAAGGTCGAGCGCAAGCGTTGTTGTACTCTTCGCAAGATCTTCTTCAATGGGAGTTCGTCAATGTGTTGTTCGAATCCCGAGGTGAATGGGGATTCATGTGGGAGTGCCCAGATTTCTTCCCTCTAGGAGAGAAGTGGGTATTCGTGTGTTCTCCGATGGGAGTTGGTGAGCGGACCTGTGTTTATTTCGTTGGCGATTTTGATGTCGAGCGAGGGCGATTCTTCCCTCAGGTGAACGGAGAGGTTGATTGGGGGTTTGATTTTTACGCCCCGCAGTCTCTCCAAACTCCTGATAATCGTCGTGTGATGGTTGGATGGGCAAATGGTTGGGATTGGATGCCCTTCTGGAAGGATTGGGGGCCGACTTGGCGTGATGGATGGTGTGGTGCTTTTGGAGTTCCGCGCCAAGTTACGCTCGATGAGGAACTCCATTTGGTGTCAAAACCGATCGCTGAGATTAATACCCTCCGCGATCTGGGAAAAAAGACCGAACATGCTTCGCTAACAGTTGATTCGACGTACAAGCTCAATGTGGGGGATGGAGTTTCCTATGACCTTTCCTTCGAAGTTGACTTGAAGGCTACTTCGGCTTCGTGTGCTGAGCTCTTGTTGAGGAGTGACGGAGAAGAAGGATTGCGTATCCAGTGGGATTTTGATAATGCCGAGCTGCGTGTTGAACGTGATCGTGCCGACGGATGGAGCACAGGGGTTTCGCGCAGTCCGCTGTGCCTCATGGGTAAGTCCCAGCTTGACGTCAGAATCTGTGTGGATGTGTGTTCAGTTGAGTTATTTGTTGATGGGGGAAGAATTGCCCATTCGATGAATGATTTTGCTCCTCTTGAGAACAAGGAGATCAGATTCAAAGTCGCTGATGGTCAGCTTGTTATAAAGAACTTGACTGGTTACCCCATGAAAGCAGTTACCGACCCCGCATTAACCTTCGAATTGCACTGAAATAACGGCTGTGCTGGCTAGACTGGAGCAAGTATTTGCGGCTGTCTAGCCAGCACCCCGCGAAAGGAACGATCATGGTGACGATCACCGATGTTGCGCGTTTAGCTGGGGTGTCTAAAAATACAGTTTCCCGTTATCTCAATGAACGTGGCTACATTTCAGACAAAACACGTCGTGCGATCGCGAGTGCTATCGATGAGCTGCACTATCAACCAAACCAGATCGCACGGAGCCTGTATACGCGTCGTACGAATCTAGTTGGTCTTGTAATCCCGAACGTTGAACACCCGTTCTTTGCTGCGGTGACGAGTCGAATTGAGGACGAGCTCGATTCCCGCGGATACAAAATGATTCTTTGCAATACCTTGCATTCAACACGCAAGGAGCGTCAGTACATCGATATGCTCACTGCGAATAAGGTCGATGGGATCATCATCGGTTCGCACTCGATTGATATTGACTATTCCGAGGTTGCTGCGCCTGTGGTTGCGCTAGATAGATATCTCGCGGACGATATACCGGTGGTTGCATCAGACCATGCTGAAGGCGGGCGAATTGCTGCGCAAGCCTTCATTGATCGACATTGTCACAAGGTGGCGCAACTTGTAGCTTCAGGGCGTGTGAGGACTCCTTCTAATCTCAGACATGAGGCCTTTGCAAATGCGATGAGATTGAATGGGATTACGTGTATCACGCATGAGCTGCAACTTAACCAGTTCCAATACTCAACATATGTTGAGACTGCGAAACAAGTGCTGGACGAGTATCCCGGTTTAGATGGGGTATTCTCGGCGGATCCAGTCGCCGTTGCAGTTCAGCAAGAGGCTCTTCGGCGAGGCATGTGCGTTCCTGATGACCTGTTTGTTTATGGATATGACGGAACGTATTTAGCCGAAGCCGTATACCCACAGCTACCTAGCATTGCTCAGGACTATTCAGCGCTGGCACGGCAGGTGGTGGAAGTGTTACTTCTGCAGATTGCCGGGGATGCGTTGGAACGGCTCGAATATGTAGTTCCCTTGGCAAAGTAACCGGTAGGCGTCGTTGCGGCGTCGCGGGGGATCACTCTGGTCAGAGTTGTCTGATGAATATGCTGCGTTTTGCAGCTCGACCTGTCAGACTTATCAGTGCGTGTCCCCACGACGGCGACATCACCACAGAAGGATGATCACAATGACAATCCCATTCATTATCGGAGCCTATGCCTCGCATCCGGCGTCGGAGCTGCAAGAGGACTACTACAAACTTCTCGCTCAGCAGCCGTGGATCAACGGCCTCGAAATGCCCTATCCCGGACAGATAGCGACCGACAACGAACTTCTCGCCGGCTTGCTCGCCGCGAACTGGGATTTCAATACCGTCACCGCCATCCCCGGCACCATGCAAAACGTCGGGAAGGACGCGAACTTCGGCTTGGCCTCGCCAGATCGGGAGGGTCGTGAGGCCGCGCTGGCTTTCACCCGCCAGCTGCGGGAGGACGTGGGTAAGTTGTGCGAGCATGCCGACCGCAATGTGGTGATGCGGATCGAGGTGCACTCGGCTCCCACGCGAACCGCAGACGGGGATGCATTCCGACGTTCGTTGGAAGTTTTGCGCGAATGGGACTGGTACGGTGCGAAGCTCGTGATTGAGCACTGTGATCGCTTTATTCCAGAGCAAAAGCCAGAAAAGGGATTCCTCTCGATCGAAGAAGAAATCCAGATCGCTGCGGAATTTGAGGTCGGTGTCCTGATTAACTGGGGACGCTCCGTTCTAGAAGAACGCAGTGCTGATGCTGCCTACGATCACATCGTTGCAGCCGGAAAACGCGGGGTTCTGGATGGTGTTGTCTTCTCCGGTGCAGGTCCCGAGGAAACTCAGTACGGCTATTCGTGGGTTGATGGGCACCTGCCCGGCCAGAGCGATGAACCAGCATCGCTGATGAGCGACGCAGAAATTAAGCGCTGCGCACAGGCCGCGATCGAAGGTGGATGCAATTATCTCGGTGCGAAGATGTGCGTGCCCAAGGATGCAAGCTTGGAGGAACGTCTTGCGATGCTGACCCACGTGTACAAGGCGTGCGATCTTAAGTGAGTGCGTGCCTTAGCACTCATTGAAAATGTGTCGTAGGGGTGGAGTCGGTGAGCGGCTCCACCCCCACTCTTTGTGTAAACATGTATAAAGATCACATGCATGAAAAATGGGAGCGGACAATGGAGTGGCCGCTCATGGTTGTCGCCGTCGTTTTCTTACTTGCCTATTCTGCGCAAATTGTGACGGATGCAAGTGGGGTCGACTACGAGCGTTACGAACTTGTCTTGAATATTTGTTGGGCCGTCTTTGGTATCGACTATCTGGTCAGGCTCATCACTGCGCCTGAAAAATGGCGGTGGTTTAAAGCAAATCTGGTTGATTTCTTCTCTGTCGCCTTGCCTTTCCTTCGGCCACTACGTCTTGTGCGTTTGGTGGCTCTACTTCGTATCTTTCAGCGTTCTGCAGACGCGGAACTGCGAAACAGAATTTCTCTCTATACGGGAGCGATATCTGCGCTGCTCATTTGGGTTGGGGCGCTTACTGTCCTAGAGGCCGAGCGCCATGCCGAGGGAGCGACACTAACCGACCTCGGACGAGCACTGTGGTGGTCCCTAGTTACTGTGACGACGGTTGGATACGGCGATATCGCACCTGTAACAGTTACAGGGCGTGTGGTTGCGGCGATCTACATGCTCTTCGGGATCGCACTCATTGGAATCGTGACCGGCATTTTCTCCTCTTGGTTCCTTGAAAGGATTAAGCAAGAAGAGGGAGTGAAGAATGAAGAGCCGGCAGTTACCAGCGCCGCTGCAGTGCAACAGCTAGCAGTTAATCCTCAACTAGAAAAGCAGATCGCAGAGCTGACCCAAGAAGTTCGATTGCTCCGCGCAGAAGTTGCTGCAGCGCAGGCGAAATCTCGCGAAGGTTAAGAGCGGGCACTCCCTAAGATGGGGCACTCACCAAATCGTGAGTGCGCCCAAAATCGGGAGTGCCCCCGGGGTCTGCCAACCTCCGTCTCATCTACCTGAGCATCGACGGAACGATAGCCTTCGAGCTACTCCACGGTGACAGACTTGGCCAGATTTCGCGGCTGATCAACATCCAGCCCCTTCACCGCAGCGAGCTCGCACGCAAAAATCTGCAGCGGAACAATTGTCAGCAGCGGCGCATACAGCGTCGGCACCGGTGGAACGCGGAAGACAACTTCAGCGAACTGATCAACCGATGTGTCGCCTTCCTCTGCGATGACAATGGTTCGGGCTCCGCGCGCGCGGACCTCTTGGATGTTCGCCAAGACCTTCGCGTGCAGTTCGGGGCGGCGCGGAGTTGGCACTATGACCACAACTGGCTGGCCTTCATCTACCAGAGCAATTGGCCCGTGCTTGAGTTCGCCGGCCGCAAAACCCTCTGCGTGGATGTAGCAGATTTCCTTGAGCTTGAGCGCACCCTCAAGTGCGACGGGGTAGCCCACGTGACGACCCAAGTAGATCACGGAGCTTGCGTCCTTCATGGTTCGGGCGAACTGGCGAACGGTCTCTCCGCTATCCAAAACCTTCTGGATCGCCTCGGGTACGCGGGCAAGCTTCTCCATGTAGTCGGCGATCTCATCGGCGTACTTGTTTCCGCGAACCTGCGCCAAATACAGACCAAGGATGAAGCAGGCAGTGACCTGTGATGTGAAGGCCTTTGTTGAGGCAACCGCGATTTCGGGCCCTGCATGGGTCAAAATCACGGCATCCGATTCGCGCGAAATTGTCGAACCGGGAGTATTGACGATTGCGACGACCTTTGCGCCCTGTTCGCGCGCGTGACGAATCGCCTGGATGGTATCCATCGTCTCGCCAGACTGAGAGATCGCGACAACTAAGGTCTTCTCGCCAACGACCGGATCGCGGTAGCGGAATTCGCTGGAGAGCTCGACTTCGACGGGAATTCGGCACCAGTGTTCGATCGCGTAACGGGCGACCTGTCCCGCATAAGAAGCAGTCCCGCAACCAATCATGATGATCTTGTCGATTCCGCGAAGCACGTGTTCTGGGATTCGGACTTCATCCAATGCCAGGTGTTCGTGGGAATCCAAACGATCAGCCAAAGTATCTGCAACGCCCCGAGGTTGCTCGTGGATCTCCTTCTCCATGAAGGTCGGCCATCCGCCCTTGGTTGCACGATCCGCCGAAAAATCGACTTCATATTCCTTCAGGGGGACCGGGTGTCCATCCGCACCGATGACCGTTACAGCGGAAGCGCTCACGACAACCAGCTGGTCTTGCCCAATTTCTACCGCGCGATTTGTGTGCTCGATAAATGCCAGCACATCCGAGCCAAGGAAGTTCTCGCCCTCGCCCAAGCCAATAACCAGCGGCGATGATCTGCGCGCGGCAACGATGACATTGGGAGATTCAGTAGGTAGTGCGAGCAGTGTGAAGGTTCCTTCAAGCTTCGCGGTCACTTCGCGCATGGCGACGACCAGCCGGCGCGCGACGGCCTCGTCAGTGCCGCTGAGCTGCGCAACTTCACCCGTGTACGAGGCCGGCTCCGCCTGGTCATAGGCGCGCGCAAGCAGGTGCACGACTACTTCCGTATCGGTTTCCGAGGCGAAAACCGCGCCTTGCGCGCGCAACTGGGCGCGCAGGTTATCAGCATTTTCGATAATCCCGTTGTGGACCAATGCAAAACGCCCGTCGGGACTGACATGTGGGTGCGCATTCGCAACGGTTGGGCGACCGTGGGTTGCCCAACGGGTGTGTCCGATTCCGGCGAAAGCGTCAGCGGGCGCATCCTGATCAACGGCCTCGCGCAGGTTAACCAGCTTTCCGACGGCCTTAATGACATTCAACTTCCCCGGGCTTGCCAAGGCAATTCCCGCGGAATCGTAACCGCGGTATTCCAGGCGTGAAAGCCCGTCAAGAACGACCTGACGGCTCCGCTGAGAGGCTTGGCATGCAACGTGTCCAACAATTCCGCACATGTTCTCATTGCAACACAGGAGCCTTGCTATCGCTTGCCGGATAGCTATGTGAGGCCTGTGAAAATTGCTCAGGGAAGGGTGATCGCTTGATCCTTCCAGTGAATGGGATCGTCCACAATCAGGTCGAGGACTCGATGCGCGCCACCTCGCAGTGACAGATCTTCCGAGTGGGGGAGGATATCGATCTGAGGCGTATGCCAGGGGGCTTGAAGGACGCGCGTCGCAAGTTCTTCGCGAAGACTTGGCAGCAGGTAGGGTGCAATCTCGGCAACCAAGCCGCCCAAGTAAACCTGAGAGATATCAACAGTATTGACGACTGCGGAGAGTGCTTGTCCTAATGCGTGGCCGGCATGGGTCATGGCGTCTTGAGCGCGTGAGCTGTGGCCCGCGTGCTGCAGAATCTCGCGTGTGCTTGCGTTGCCTCCCAGTCCAGCCGCATGGCCAAGAGCTTTCAATCCCGCGACGGTTTCCAAGCAGCCGCGCGCACCACACGAACAGATATCGCCTTCGGGTTCCACGCAAATATGCCCAATTTCGCCCGACCAGCCGTGTGCACCGCTCAGCGGTTGATGATTGACGATCAACCCGCCACCGATACCGACTTCTCCCGAGACGTAGATGAAAGAATCCGGCCCCTCGGGAACCCCGGGGCGAGGATAGGCGACAGCGTAGGCTGCCAAGTCGGCCTCGTTCGCAACTAGGGTGACGCCAAGGTCGTGGAGGGGGTGAAGGAGTTCCTCGCGGGGGATATTTCGCCAGCCAAGGTTGGGTGCGACGGTCAGGGTGTCGGCATAAAAGAGGCCGGGGAGGGCAAGTGAACTTCCCAGGAAAAGCGCGCCAGGATTGCCTCCTTCACGCAGGACGCGTCTGGCGATTCGTGCGAGTTTGCGCAGGGTTGAGGTGGGGTCTGCTCCTGAGAAATCGCCGCTCACGCATTCGTGGGCTAAGACTGTCCCGCTCAGGTCAACAAGATAGGCGCCGAGCGCTGAGACGTTCACCTGTAGACCCAGCGCAATAACCTTTCCCGAGGTCGGGGAGAGCACGCTGGTGGGGCGTCCCCTTTGTCCGGTTGAGAGTTTGTCCTCGCTTTCTTCGACGAGGTCGGAGGCAATGAGTTCGTCGACAAGCCGCGACATTGTTGCGCGTGAAATTCCGGTTTGGGCAGCGATGCCCGCACGGTTGATTGCGCCTGGGCTGGCCAGGATATGGCGCAATGCCAAAGAAAGGTTGTGGGCACGCAGGGATTGATTGGTTGCCCCGGAATTGGGGTTCGATGTGCGTGCGGTGTTGGACATGCCTTGACTCTATCGCAATTTAGGGATTATGTTATGAGACATAACAAAACGTGACGCAGTAGTCATTAAATCTATGGAAGGTCATGCTATGGCGCATACACCTCGACCCGAAGATCGCTTCTCTTTCGGCCTGTGGACCGTGGGATGGAATGCAGTTGACCCCTTTGGAACCGGAACTCGTCCGGTCCTTGACCCGTGGGAATATGCTGCGAAGCTCGCAGAAATAGGCGCATGGGGAATTACCTTCCATGACAATGATGTCTTTGATTTCGATGCCTCGGACTCGGAGCGTCATCAGCGGGTCATGCAGCTGAAAGAAGCAGTCGAAGCCTCCGGCCTCGTCATTGAGATGGTTACGACGAATACCTTCACGCACCCGGTCTTCAAAGATGGCGGCCTAACCAATAATGACCGCGAAATCCGCCGCTTTGGCCTGCGAAAGATCTTGCGAAATGTCGACCTAGCCGCAGAACTTGGTGCAACAACCTTCGTCATGTGGGGTGGGCGTGAAGGCGCCGAATACGACTCCTCCAAGGACCTAAACGCCGCCTTTAATCGTTACCGTGAAGGCCTCGATACCGTTGCGGGATACATCAAGTCCCGCGGATACAACCTCCGCATCGGTCTGGAACCCAAGCCCAATGAACCCCGAGGTGATATCTTCCTGCCAACCGTCGGTCATGCGCTGGCACTCATTGCTCAGCTCGATAATGGCGACGTTGTGGGCCTCAATCCTGAAACCGGACACGAGCAAATGGCCGGCTTGAACTACACGCACGCCTTGGCGCAGGCGTTGAACGCTGGCAAGCTCTTCCACATTGACCTCAACGGGCAGTCGGGAATCAAGTACGACCAGGACAAGGCGTTCGGTCACGGAGATCTTGCGAGTGCCTTCTTCACGGTCGACCTTCTGGAGAATGGCTTCCCCGGGGGCGGGCCTCGCTACGAAGGGCCTCGCCACTTCGACTACAAGCCCAGCCGAACCGAGGGCATGGAAGGCGTGTGGGAGTCAGCTCGGGCCAATATGGACATGTACCTGCGTTTGGCTGAGAAGGCGCGCGAATTCCGCGCTGATCCCATCACTCAGGAACTCATGGAAGAGGCCTCTGTCTACGAACTCGCCCAGCCCACCTTGGATCCGGGCGAGACGATCGATGACTTCCTTGCTGACCGCAGTGCCTACGAGGACTTCGATGCTGATGCGAAGGGAGCTCGCGAATACCACTACGTCGAGCTCTACCATCACGCAATGCGACACCTGATTGGCTAAGACCGTGAGCGACAGTAGGCCTTTTGTTGCGGGAGTAGATTCCTCAACCCAATCATGCAAGGTCGTTATCTGCGACCCCGCTACCGGAGGGATTATTCGAGAGGGTCGTGCATCGCACCCCGAGGGAAGCGAAGTCGACCTTCAGGCATGGTGGGATGCCTTCCTCGAGGCCGTGCGCGCGGCTGGCGGATTGGATGACGTGCGTGCGCTCAGCGTGGGCGGGCAACAGCACGGAATGGTCTGCTTGGACGAGCGCGGTGAGGTGATCCGCCCGGCGCTTTTGTGGAACGATACGCGAAGTGCCGAGGCCGCGCGGGAGCTGATCCTTGAACGCGGAGATGGAGATCGTGAGCGCGGTGCTCGCTGGTGGGCACAGGCTACGGGACTCGTTCCGGTCGCCTCTTTTACGGTCACGAAACTGCGCTGGCTTGCAGATAATGAGCCGGAAAATGCTCGAAAGATTGCGGCAATCTGCTTGCCTCACGACTGGTTAAGTTGGAAGATTCGCGGTGGCTTTGAGGCTGTCGGATTGGAAGGTCTGTGCACCGACCGTTCCGACGCATCGGGAACCGGATACATGGACCGGGCTGACGCGGTCTACAGGCGCGAAATCTTGGCTCAGGCCTTGCGGATCTCTGTGGAAGAAACAGAGGAAATCATCCTGCCGAAGATCTGCGATCCCGTGGAGGCCATGGGATGTGGGGATCCAGCGCAAGGATGGGGCGAAATCGCAATCGGCCCCGGGTGTGGGGACAACGCCGGTGCGGCTCTAGGCGTTGGCCTCGGTGTTGGCCAGGCTCTGCTCTCACTAGGAACTTCTGGAGTTGTTGCCGTTGTGAGTGAAACTCCCGTCGAAGACCCCAGCGGTCAAGTTGCGGGCTTTGCTGACGCAAGCGGGCACTGGCTTCCCCTTGCCTGCACACTCAACGCCTCGCGAATCCTCGACGCGGTCGGGGCGATGAGTGGCCTCGGCTATGAGGAACTGGACGAGGCGGCACTGTCGGTTCCCGACGCCGGAGGGCTGCGCTTGATTCCCTATTTCGAAGGCGAACGCACGCCGAACCTGCCTGACGCCACCGCCCGGCTGGAAGGAATGACGCTCAAGAACTCGACGCGCGCTCACCTTGCTCGCGCGGGTGTCGAGGGCCTGCTTGCCCACATGCGTTTCGCGCTCGAGTGCGTGCGTGAGCTGGGCGTTCCGATCGAGAAAGTGCTCGTTGTCGGTGGCGGAGCGCGCTCGCGGGCAGTGCAAAGCTTGGCACCCGAATTCTTGGGAGTGCCCGTTGAATTTCCCGAGGCGGCAGAGTACGTCGCCCTGGGTGCCGCAAGGCAGGCGGGGATGTTACATTCGCCCACGATGTGAACAAGTTGCGCGTGACCCCTGTCATGGCCATAGCATGAGGCTATGTTCCAGCGAATGCGTAGCTGACCTTCGCGTCAGCTTTTGACCAGACCTACTGATGGCTAGAGATTACTCGCCCGGGTCGTACGTCTTTGCGTTGGAAACTGCCGCAATCGCCAAATTGTGAGCGTAGCGGCTCGACCCCTCAGCCATCGCCTCTCCTCACGTCACAAGAATCAAAAACGTGAACACTAGGAGAAGTAACAATGGGCGCAATTGAGGCAACGGACACCGACTACCAGAACTCTTGGGCATTTGAGACCAAGCAAATTCACGCGGGCTGGGACCGCGATCCCCAAACCGGTGCAACGTCCATCCCGATTCTTCAAACCACCTCATTTGCCTTTGACTCTGCGGAACGCGCTGCAGCTCGCTTCGCCCTTCAAGAACTTGGCCCCATCTACACTCGCTTGGGCAACCCGACAAATGACTACGTCGAGGCCCGAATTGCCGCCCTCGAAGGTGGTGTCGGTGCGCTTCTGACTTCCTCTGGCCAATCTGCACTTACTCTTGCGGTCCTCAACCTGGCATCTGCTGGAAATAACATTGTTGCTTCGCCTTCCCTCTACGGCGGTTCAACCTCGCTGCTCAACAACACCCTGCGCCGCCTCGGAATCGATGCCCGCTTCGTGAGCGACCCCTACGATGTGGACGAATGGCTGTCCCTGGCTGATGAAAACACTGTCGCCTTCTACGGCGAAACCATCCCCAACCCCAAGGGCGACATCTTTGATATTGAGAAGATCGCACAGGCTGCACACTCTGTTGGTGTTCCGCTGATCGTTGACAACACTGTCGCCACCCCCTACCTGACCAGGCCAATCGAATGGGGCGCCGACATTGTCGTTCACTCGGCCACGAAGTACCTGGGCGGACACGGAACCGCAATTTCGGGCGCAATCGTTGATGCCGGTAACTTTGACTACACGAAGGACCCCAAGCGTTTCCCCGGTTTCAATGAACCCGAATCTTCCTACGCGGGCCTCGTCTTCGGACACGACTTGAGCGCTGAGAAGCTTGGAGCAAACCTCTCCTACATCATTCGCGCACGTGCAATTGGCCTGCGAGATGTCGGCTGTGCTCCCTCGCCCTTCAACTCCTTCCTCATCGAGCAGGGCATCCAGACCCTGTCGCTGCGCGTTGAGCGCCACGTTGACAATGCGCTGAAGGTCGCGAAGTTCCTCGAGGCCCACCCGCAGGTCGAGTCCGTCAACTACGCGGGCCTCGAGTCCTCGCCCTACTACGAGCTCCACCAGAAGTACAACCCCCGCGGTGCCGGTGGTCTGCTCTCTTTCGTCATCAAAGGCGGACTCGAAGCAGGAACCTCATTTGCGACCTCGCTCAAGCTTCTCCCGACCGTCGCCAATATCGGTGACGCGAAGTCCCTAGTCATTCACCCCGCATCTACCACTCACTCTCAGCTCAATGAGGAACAGCTGCGCGCTGCGGGAATTGAACCCGGAACCGTCCGCCTGTCCATTGGCATTGAGAACGTCAACGACATCATTGCCGACCTTGTCCAAGGATTCGAGGCCGTCGCCCACCTGGCCTGACACTGGCCAGCCCGCGCAATCTCGAGGTAAGTAAGGAAGAAACCATGAGCCGACGTGAACTTGGACCGATCCCCGTCAGCGGTGCGTGGACGCCTAATGACCCCGTCGCATTCCGTCAGTTTGCGCACTTGGGGCCCCTCCGCCTCGAAAATGGTTCATTCCTGCCGGAAGTGACGCTGGCCTACGAGACTTTGGGCACGCTCAACGAGGACCGATCGAATGCGATCCTTGTGCTGCACGCACTGACTGGCGATGCACATATTTCCGGCCCTACAGCTCCCGGCCAGTTCACCGCGGGCTGGTGGGAAGAGGCCGTCGGACCGGGCAAGCCCCTGGACCCCGAGCGCTACTTCCTTGTCGTTCCCAACGTTCTCGGTGGCTGTCAGGGAAGCACAGGCCCGGCCTCGGCAGCGCCTGACGGGCAGCCGTGGGGCTCGCGTTTCCCCGTCATCTCAACGCGCGACCAGGTTCAGGCCGAGGCGCGGCTGGCGGATTACCTCGGGATTCCCACGTGGAACACGGTCATCGGCGCCTCCCTGGGAGGACACCGCGCGCTCGAGTGGGGAGTGACCTTCCCGCTGCGCTGCGAGCGCTTGGTCGTCGTGGCCTCGGCAGCATGCACGAACGCGGAACGTGCGGCTTGGGCGCACACGCAAATCCGCGCCATTGAACTGGACCCCAACTGGCGAGGCGGAGACTACTACGACCAGGAAGAAGGCCCTCACGCGGGACTCAACCTCGCGCGACAAATCGCTCACGCCACCTACCGCTGTCCCGAAGAACTGGACGCCCGCTTCGGGCGCGCCCCCCAAGACCGCGAGGACGTGTTGAGCGGCGGGCGTCTGGCTGTCCAGTCCTACCTGGACTACCACGGGGCAAAGCTCGTGCGTCGTTTCGACGCGGGCTCCTATGTTTCTTTGTGCCGCACGATGCTGAGCTACGACATCGGTCGCGATCGCGGGGGAATTACCGAGGCTCTGCGGCAGATCACCGCGCAGAGCCTGATTGTTTCAGTGGATTCGGATCGTTTGTTCTTTGCAAAAGAGGGATATGCGATCGCTGAAGGAATCACAGGCGCAAAGTTTGAATGTATTTCCTCTCCTCATGGGCACGATGGCTTCCTGATCGAATACGAACAGCTCAACCGGATGCTCTCAGAATTCTTGGAAAACCAGTCATCTTTCGTTGATTCGGCAGCGCTGTAAGGGTATTGGAGTACGTAAATTTCTTTCTTATGTGAGGCCTGAGCTAGGCACAGCTCATTCATAGAGTTGGCTGGCTCAATTGGATCATCACGATCCACGAAAGGACCTCACATGAAAACGCCAGCATCGACTCTTGTACGGTTATCAGCCGTAGCCGCGGTCGGCGCGCTCGCACTGAGCGCTTGTTCATCGACTTCCGGCACCGCTTCCTCGTCCTCGTCGGCCGTTAGCGCGAAGGCTGCCTCAAGTTCCTCGGTATCCGCCGAGTCCGGGACTGTTATTGCTCCCCCGAGTGCTGCCGAGGCCTTGGCTGCGAACGCGAAAGCCTCCTACGTTGAGGACAGCGTGTGGGATGCTTCTTTGGCTCAGACCATTACTTTGAATGGAAGTAGCGCGAGTACCTCCGCATCTGGAGTCAAGGTTGATGGCTCTACGGTGACGATCACTCAGGCTGGCGTTTACAAGCTCTCTGGAACGCTCAATGGACAGGTCAAGGTCGAGGCTGGGACGGATGCTCAAGTTGTCTTGATCCTTGACGGTGCGACAATCACGAACTCTTCGGGTAGCGCCATCAATGTGGTCTCTGCGGATGATGTTGTTCTGTCATTGAATGGTTCAAACACCGTCACTGACGGCACGCCTTCGGATACAAACGCTGAAGATAACGCAGCGATTTACTCCGATGCAGATCTCACCATTACGGGTAGCGGGTCACTGACGGTTAATGCCAACTACAACGACGGCATTACCAGCAAGGACGACCTCTACATTCTGTCGGGTAACATCACGGTCACCTCGAAGGACGATGCGCTACGTGGCAAGGACTCGCTGACCGTTGCCGGCGGAACTATCAAGGTCACTTCAGGAGGGGACGGCCTGAAGTCAGACCAAGATAGCGACACCACTAAGGGCTACGTCAATATCACCGGCGGCACCATCGAAATCACCTCTACGGGTGACGGCATCCAGGGTGAAACTGACGTCATCATCACCGGCGGTGATACGACGATCATTGCCGGTGGCGGGGCCTCGGCTGGAAAGGACTCCAACAATTCCACTAAGGGAATTAAGGCCGGTGTCTTCCTGATCGAAGACGGTGGCGAGGTCACGATTGACTCCGGTGACGATGGTCTGCACTCCGATGGTGCAATCCGACTGACCTCCGGAACGATAGTTGCATCAACCGCTGATGACGGTATCCACGCTGAAGGTGCGGCCGTTCTTGACGGTGCAAAGGTCACTGTTGAGCAGTCCAATGAAGCCCTTGAGGGTGGTTTGATCACCATCTCCAATGGCGAGGTCAATCTGACCTCCAGTGATGACGGTATCAATGGCTCCGGTTCGACCACTGTTGCAGCAGTTGAAGCGGAAAAGACCGCGACCAAGACGACCACGACCAACAACGGACCCGGCGGTGGCTCCATGCAGGATACCGGTGAGAAGATCCTGATCTCGGGCGGCACCATCACGGTGAACGCCGGCGGTGACGGCATCGACTCCAATGGCTCGGTGGAGATCTCCGGCGGTAACACGATCGTCTACGGCCCCACGGATGGTGGGAACGGTGCACTGGATGCAAACGGTGAATTCTTGGTCAGTGGCGGAACGCTTCTTGCCATTGGTTCTTCCGGAATGGCTGAATCGCCTTCGACCAACTCTTCACAGGGATGGCTGCAGGCTTCGGCGTCAGGTAACGCGAACTCGACCGTGACCATTAAGGATTCCAGCGGAAAGGTCTTGGCTAATGTTAAGTCCGCAAAGACCTTCCAGAATGTGGTCTTCTCGTCCGGAGATGTGTCGAATGGCCAGAGCTACACGGTAAGTGTGGATTCGAATTCGACCTCTGTCACTGCCGGTCAGGCGACCGGCAACCAGGGTGCTCCCGGTGGGGGAGGTCCTGGCGGACAGGGGGGTGCTCCTGGCGGAAACCGTCAGGGCGGCCGCTGAGTGAAGTAGTGGGGGGATGCAACTTCGGTTGCATCCCCCCACTTATTTTTCTACCTAGTTTGATCTACTGATCAGCTTGATTTAATGGCGGCTTAGCGTTTGGCTTCTCCGTCATGCAGCTTTGACGGTGACTAAAATGCAGGCGCTCAATGACAACCATCACCCAGGTTGAGAACAGCACCGGCTGCAAAATTAGATTGATATTGTCCGGAGAGAGCAAGATTGTAAACATATAACTTGCGTTCGCATTGCCGGATTCAGATGCAATGAAATCGCTTAGACCGTTGAAGAAGAACTGGTAGATCGCCAGAAATAGTGTCATCCACTGGATGACGTACTCGGCGACTTGGAAGGTTTCTTCACTCACCTCAAGACGCGGGAAACGTCGAATCGCTGCGCGGTGAATGTACGACTGAATGAGGGCAGCAGCCAGGATGAAAGTCAGGGTCATGAGAAGGAAAGTTCCTCCGCGGAACTTACCTCCGGCAGTGGAAATTGTTCCCTCTGCAGCTGCAGAAAGAGCAGGTTGTCCTTCCGCGAAGCGCGAAACGACAACGAAACCCGTGACGAATATCGAAAGGAGCGCGGCAATCAACACCATGTTGATCAGAGCACTCAGTGCGAGGTAACCAACTGCACGCGCGAAGACCAGTCCGCGACGGTTGCGACCGTACACAGCAAAGCCGCATGCGATAACAAGAGAAATAGTCGTCACCGTATAGAACGCCGTGAGCATGACACCTCCAAACACAATGCATGGCTGGGTCAAGTTTCGCACATAGCTCATTCATAGACTCCGCTGGCTCAATAGTTACGTCACGCACGAAACAACCTTGAGGAGCATCAAATGACTGCACTCACCACAGCCATGGTTCTGCCGATCATCATTGACCTCTTCGCAATGTTGATCCTCGTTGGAGCCCTCTACTACCCCCGCCACCGACGCGCCGATCTTGTCGTCGCATTCTTTGTTGTCAACATCGGTGTCCTTGCTGTCGCAAGCGTCATGGCAAACTCGACGATCTCCGCAGGACTTGGCTTAGGCCTCTTCGGTGTCTTGTCGATTATCCGACTTCGTTCCGACGAGATCAGCCAGCGAGAAATCGCCTACTACTTTGCTTCCCTTGCCATTGGCCTGCTTCTTGGCATGAGCACAGCGATCTACTCCTACGCAATGGTCGCCTTGGTGCTTGCAACTTTGGCCGTTGGTGATTCAACTCTGATCCTTGGATGCTCCGGCTCGCAGCAAGTCCAATTCGACCGCGCAATTGCAGACGAGAAGGAACTTCGCCAGGCACTTGAAGCCCGCATGGGTGTCAAGGTGACCGGAGTCAAGGTCAT
This sequence comes from Pauljensenia sp., assembly GCA_042645485.1. Classification (GTDB taxonomy): domain Bacteria; phylum Actinomycetota; class Actinomycetes; order Actinomycetales; family Actinomycetaceae; genus Pauljensenia. The sequence goes on along the minus strand of JBHRQN010000004.1, from coordinate 7,366 downwards.
CAAACTCGACATGGTCAACGATCTCACCTTGGTTGATGTTCGCTACCGGGTCCCGGCTAAGCGCTGAACTTACGCAAATCGCCACCCCAGCCTCGGCCTCGTGAAAGAACTGGAGGACACCATGACGCACGAACTACGCAATCTGACGAATCTGGAACGAATCAGCCTCGATGGCATGAACGCGCGCGCCGCGATGCTCACGCGAGTTGATCGTAAGTACGTCGTGCCCACGGATTGCCTGGATGAACTCATCGCGCTCATGAACCCCGCAACGCAGATCCTTGAAATCGGGGGGAAGATTGAGCAGCGCTATGCCTCGTGCTACTTCGATACTCCCGAGCTGCACTCCTTCATGGATACCGCACACAAGCGCCGCCGCCGTTACAAGGTTCGCACGCGCTCCTACCTTGATTCGGAGCTGGCCTTCCTTGAAGTGAAGACTCGGGGCCCGCGCGGGCACACCGTTAAGAAGCGCATGGCCTACGACTTTGCTCAGGCAGCGCGGATGGAACTGAGCCGCGAAGGCAGGCTTTGGGTGGCCGAAAGGCTCGAGGCCGCTCAGTGCTTTGACGGCGTTGGTCGGGTTGACTCCCTGGTCCCCGTGCTCTCGGGAACCTACACGCGTTCGACGCTGCTCATGGCCGATGGCCAGGGGCGCGCGACGATTGATACTGATCTGAACTGGGACTCGTGGGGACATGAGCTTCAGGCTCCCCACATTGCAATTATTGAAACGAAGTCTGGTGCCGCTCCTTCTGAGCTGGACCGACTGCTGTGGGCGAATAGGATCCGTCCCTCGCGTATCTCGAAGTATGCGACTGCGATGGCTCTGCTGACTCCGGACTTGCAGACAAATCGGTGGACTCGCGTGATTGATCGTTTCTTCACGATGAGGCCGACGGTCCAGCAGGCGCTTGCCGCATGAGCCGACTGCGGGATTGATCCCGCAACAAGCTGTCCCGCGAAGTGTGCGTGATGACCCAGAGGTGCTGCGCGGGACTAGGCTGGGGGGTGTGGAAATTCCACGCCCCCCAGTTCTGATGAGATCGTGAGGAAAAATGACACTGCCTTCGGAGAAACTTGCTGAGCTTGGCCTTGAACTGCCTGAGGTTGCCAAGCCTGTTGCCGCCTATGTTCCTGCCATTGAGGATCGCGGTGTTGTGCGCACCTCCGGTCAGCTTCCCTTGGAAAATGGCGAGTTGGCTTGCATTGGTGCGGTTGGTGAAGATGGTGCGGATCCCGAAGATGCGTACGAGGCCGCGCGGATTTGTGCGTTGAACGCGATGGCGGCTGCGGCTGCAGTTGCTGGCGGTGTGGATCGTCTGGCCTCGGTGGTTAAGGTGACTGCCTTTGTTGCGTCCTTGCCGAATTTCTATGGGCAGGCTGCTGTGGTCAATGGCGCGTCTGAACTACTGGGTGAGGTTTTTGGCTCTCAGCATGCGCGTTCGGCTGTGGGTGTTGCGGCCTTGCCGCTGAATGCCTCGGTCGAGGTTGAGGTGGAGTTCGCACTCCGTTCCGAGTGAGTGGGATCGCTCAGCGCTCTATTTAGCAAGGATTTAAACTGAAATAAAGGTCTGTTTGCGGGCGTTCCTGTGAGTACCCGCTGGTTTACAGCTTTATTCCAAGGAAGAGGACAACATGGCAGAGACTTTGCCCGAGGCAGCAGCGCCGGGAACTGGACAGCAATTCAAGCTGGTCGACGTGTCGACCACCCCCTCTGAGGGAGGTTGTGGCTGCGGTTGTGGCGGCCACGGAAAGAAGGAACAGGCTGCTCCTGCAGCATCTGCACCCGAGTCGCACGGAGGCTGTGGCTGCGGTGGACACGGACATAAGGCCGAGGCTGCACCCGCACCCCAGTCACACGGTGGTTGCGGTTGTGGCGGCCACGGACACGCTGCTCAGGAAGCTCCGAAGGCTGAGGCATCTGCTCACGGGGGCTGCGGTTGCGGCGATCACGGCCAGGGAACAGCGCACGTTGTATCGCAGGATCCCGCCGTTCGTGAGGACGAGCTTGTTATTCATTCCCTGCCTAAGGTTGTTCGCCATGCTCTGCTCTTTGCTGCGATGGACAACCTGCCGCTCGGTGCATCGCTGATTGTCGTTGCTCCGCATCAGCCTGTCCCGCTGTTCAACTACCTGCAGGAAAGCGAATCGCACTACCGTGTCGAGACCATCGAGACCGGTCCGGTCGACTGGCGCTACCGCGTGACACGTCTGTCCTGATCTTCGGACGCTTTATGCCCGCGAGCCCCGCGCTCGCGGGCATTCTAGTTTCAATACAAAAGCCCGAGATATCAACGAGGTTTTCGCTGATATCTCGGGCTTGTCTGAGCCGCCTGTGGGAATCGAACCCACGACCTATTCATTACGAGTTTGCTAGCTGAGAGCGTTTGAGAGTGTCTCCTCCCAGTCGTTGGAAGGAGGTTCGGATGTCTGTTTCAGGTCGGTTTGATTTTGATTTTGTGGATTTGGTGGAGTTATCTTCTGCTGAGTTCGCGGAGTGTTTGCGCGAGTATGTGGATGACCCTGATTTTTCGGGGGTTGTTTGTTCCTGTGCGCGCGGCTGCGGCGATGTTGGGTATATCGGCTGCTCATATGCATTATTAGTTGCGCGCAAAGTCTCCAACATTTCCCTACCGTCCACTCTGATTGGATCAACCACCAATGAGCACACACAACCCATATGGTGACCGCGCCCCGAAAGTAGCAAGACACCTCGCGAAGGCCCGCGCCTGGTAGACGGCATGTATGTGGACGAAGTGAGCGTTATCCACGACGCCAGTGTGGATGCCGCGCACCTGCAAGCTCAGATTGACGCACTTCCCGCCACGCTCTTATCGCGACGCAAAGGCGCAACCGTGCGAACATCCCCCTCCATCACCCCAATATCATTACGATGATTACGTCTGTAACTGCAGACGCGATCTAGCACCATAAGCGCAGATGGAGCCTGTAATGCACTCACCGCATTCTTAATAGCCTTGCCTCGTGCTTGCTTATACTCCTCAGCAGAAAATTTTTGTTACCTAGGCCAATGCTTGCGATGCTCATACGTACATCGCATGAGGTGGGGATGAGCTCGCACATTTTCTCTGCAGTCTTCCCGCCATCAATCTGCCACGCCTCAACCGGTATGCCAATAGGGCCTGCCGAACACTCCCTCAGCAAGGGGAACCAACCCAGAACGCAATGCTTCCAAGGTTTTATCGCGCCATCCTTCGATTCGAAACGTGGCTGCACAGCAGAAACAACGTAAAACTGTTCTACTTTAGGGCGTTCACGAATCGAATCATCCAACAAGATTACCGAGTGGTTCGCCTGTTGAAGTGCACGCGTAAGTTCTTCCTTGCTGAGCACCTGATACACAGCCCATATTCTATGGGTTGCATACCGAACGGCGAGGCACATGACACTCGTTCATGTCAGCAAGGGTGGAATTACAGGCCTGCACCGCAGAGTACGGTGAGTTCGGGCGACTGCGACGCCTGGTGAGACTGGAGCCCCAAGTTAGAATAGCCTTCGCGGCGGTTGACCGCACCAGCTGACAACAAGCACAATCCCACCCCCCGCGGGTGGGGTTTTTGCTTCAAGGCCGCATGTTATGCTTACGCTGGGTGAGCAGCTATTTCGAAGGAGCCTGCCGTGCACAACGATGTTCATACTTTCTCTTTTTCTGCGACTGTGCTGGATCATTTGGGGCGACAGCTTTATCGAAATTTCATTACTGTTCTGGGTGAAGCGATCTCTAATGCTTGGGATGCTGATGCGGAGAACGTGTGGATCAGCGTAAGCAGTGATCGAACCCAGATGCTCATTATTGATGATGGTGTGGGGATGAGTTCTCAGGATTTGAGGGAGCATTTCCTTAAGATTGGTTACTCCAAACGAGGGAAAAGGCACGAGTTAACCCACTCCGCGAAGGGGCGCCCATATATTGGGGCAAAAGGTATTGGGAAGCTTGCGCTTTTGTCATGTGCTGATGCGGTCTCTGTTCTCTCCCTCAAAAGCGATCACGAGGCGGCGGGATGCGTCATTAATAATAAGGCGCTTGATGAGGCTGTAGCCAACGATTATGACATTAAAGAGGTTGAGCTTTATGACGCACCTGAATCTTTATACGAGAAATTGAGGGACTTGCAAGAAACACGAGATTTTCACCACGGAACTCTTCTTCAGCTTGACGGACTCAGGATGAGCAAAAGCAGCGACGACTTCTTGCGGCGCTCGATTGCATTGGCTTTTCGCTTTTCACTTATTGACAATAATTTTCATATCTTTTACAACGACAAGGAAGTTGGAGTAGAGGATTTAGAGGATTTTGCGAAGAAAACGGAATTTGCCTGGAAGATCGGAGAGTTCGACGACCCCTATCTCGAATTAATCCACAAGGCTTTCGCAAAAGTAACCGATTCTGGAGTGAAGAAAACTTTTACTTATGATTTTATAGACGGGGTTAAAGGATTTTTAGCAACCGTTGAAAAACCTCGCGATCTAACAGTTCTTGGTATGGACGAAAAGGCTGGTGTAGATCTTTTTGTCAATGGTCGTTTGCGTGAGCAAAATATTTTGAGTCACATTACTTCTGCCCGTGTCCCTGAAAGCTATCTCTACGGGCAGATCCATATCGACGGCCTTGATCGCCCTGGAACAGATCCCTTCATCAGCAGTCGAGAGGGGATTATCAAAGATGATGACATGTACAAAGATTTTCTTGAATCCCTGAAAGAGGGGCTGAGAAGTCTATACGACACATGGGACGCCTTGCGTCTTCACTATAAGAAAGACGGGGATCCTGACAATCCGAGTGTCCCTGGGACTGTGCGAGCAGCAAAGAAGTTAGTGCAGGAAACAGAGAAAAGCTTAGGGAAGTCAGCGGAAACAGATGAAGAGTCAGATGTTTGGAAGATGCTCTTAAAAAGAGCTTCCGCTGGTGCTGAAGTTTCCGCACATCACTATACGACTCTCTACTTTATTGAAAACGCTATGCGCTACAAGCTATGCGACATGGGCTATGCCGACGACGAGGCACTTCCCGGCAGACGAAAAATAAAAATCCAGGATGATCGGAAGAAAGAAAAGGAGCAACTAGAGAAAGCTGGGATCAGCAAACATGTTCGCGCGCATTCAGAGGGTGTCTGGTATCTTCACTTCCCAGATCTTGCCTCGATGAAAAGACACGATGGAACTCCCTGCTTCAACATTGATTCCAGGGATAGGGAATTATTGCGTATCTTGCGTAATGTAGTCATGCATACGGCAGACCTGACAGAACCTGGAAGACAGTATCTGGCTGAGAAGATTTCTGTGCTGAAAAAGGCTGTGCGTGAGGCGGGGATAGACAAATAATCACAGAGCCTGAATGTGCTCAAAAAAGGTGCGCCCCACAGCTCTCCCAAAATGAGGCGGGACAGCGTTGCCGATGAGTTTGCCGACACCTGTGAGAGTGATGCTTTCTTCGGGGGCTGTGAAGACAAATTCTTGTGGGAACCCTTGTAGCAGGGCAGCTTCCCTCAGGGTAAGGCCTCGATCTTGTCTGGGGTGTGTGAAGCGTCCAGCACCGGTGTTGTATGGCTGGGTGGTGATGGTGGGCGAAGGGGTATCTCCTCGCATGCGTCCATAGAAGGAAGCAAAGTTTGCTTCCTTGTCGCGTTTTTGGCACGGTGCAAGAAGTTCTTCAGGCCAATCTCGCCATGTTCCCCCAGGTTTGGAGGCTATTGCGCGCTTCAGGTTTAAGGGCGAAAGTTGCCTCGCGAAGTGCAAAGAATCATAGGGGTCATGTTCTCCGCTGCCAAGGTGCGGCAAGTGTCCGATTACCTCATCGACGGTGACGTAGGTTTCTGGGCTGTGCGTGGGCATAGGCATCTGAATCTCCCCTCTGCGGGAAGCCAGCAAGATGAGACGCCGCCTATTTTGTGCGAGCCCGAAATCAGGCCCAAAGAGCACGCCGTAAGAAACGTGGTAACCGCATTCTTGTAGAGCGTCTGTGAACTCTGTGAACATGGAGTCTCGTTCTAGGCGGGTAACGTTTTCCATCGTCACAAGCTCAGGGAGCGTTTCTCGCACGAGGCGGGCAAAGGAACGCAAAAGCGGCCAGTTCCTATCCAATGAAGGAGAATGCCCGCGGCGCTGGCTAGAAAAAGGCTGACACGGCGCGCATCCTGCCAGAAGACGGATGCCCTTTTTTGGCCATAACTCCATCAGATCTGCACCGGTAATGTCGGTGACCGAGGCGTGGATAAAACGGGCGTGAATATTATACTCGTACGGGTAAGCGCAGCGCTTCTCAAAATCCACACCAGCAACAACGTTGATGCCAGCCTGCTTCAAGCCCAGCGACAAGCCGCCGGTCCCGCAGAACAGGTCAATAGCGTTGATACGTTCCATCACAGTCCTTAAGTATATGATGAAGTAGCGAGTAGGAAAAAGAGAGTAGACAAGATCTGTTCCTAGGGCTGCATTGTGCGTCCTCCCGCATTACGACTTGGCGTGTTGGTGCGCGTGGTCGCGTGGTTTCGTGTTTGTTCGCCCTCTGCTGCTGTCGGCTCGTAGTTCTTCCATGGTGCGTTGCAGGCGTTGCATGGGGTCTTTTTCGCCTGCTTCCTTCTGGCCTGCGGCAAGTTGTTTTTCCTTTATGGGCGCAGGGAAAGAGTCCATGAGGGCGCGGATTTCAACGTCGCGCAACTGGCTTGCCGCTTCGCGCACGGAGAGGTCAGGGCTAATTTTGTGTGTGGTGCGCCAGAGCTGGATTTGTCCGACGGTCGTGTTCCATTGTTCGTCGGTGAGGTGTTCGGGCTGGCAGACGCCTTGCATCCAAGGCTGCACTTTGGCGTCTTTTCCTGCTTGGATGAGGATTTCGCGCAAGATTGAGCGCTGGCTGGTGAGGGCGGTGCGCCATTCTTCAGGTAGTACCCTATCGTGTAGGCCGCTTGTGGGCGCGGTCCATTGGGTGAGGCCGTCTTGTTCTTGGGGGCGGGGGCGTCAGGGCGGCGTCTTTGTGCTTCTGCTAAGAGGGCGCGTTTCATTTCTGCGGCTGTCTCGAATTAGTATTGGGTGACCCTGGGGCCGCCGCTGCCTGTGATGGGGTCGTGCCTGTTAGCGCGTTGGTATTCTTCGCGCGCAAGGTCTCGTCTGTTCATTTGGCGCGCAAGGAATTTTCTTCTTCGAGGCTGTGTACTCGCGCCCGTTCGGCGCAGGCTTATGGGCCTGTAGCTTCGTCGGCTGCTTGGTGGGCGGCGTATAGGGCGTGGGTGAGTTCTTCGCCTGTGAGTTCGTCGGTTTCCCGGCGAACCTCTGAGCCGCCTGTGGGAATCGAACCCACGACCTATTCATTACGAGTGAATCGCTCTGCCGACTGAGCTAAGGCGGC
>JBHRQN010000003.1:0-83425 GCA_042645485.1 Pauljensenia sp. | reverse complement strand
GGGCACCGGTAGCGGCGCACACTCACATGCACAATCATGAGGCGCCACCCGCAGGGCTCGTACGCCAAGCGCCTGACCACCGTGCCACGAGAAATACCCTGGCACCCGCAGCGTCGACACCACCGGTCCTCACCAATAATACGGCACGCCAACACTGCATGGTCCGGCTCAATGCGCTGACCCGTCACCTCCAACCCCAAGCCATCTAGGCGCGTGAACGCGCTCAAATCAGGGCAATCAAAGATAGTATTGGACATGTTGAGGTCTTTCAGATGGGCGGTGCAGCAATCTCCATCATCGAAAGACCTCGACCCCTACCCGGCCAAGACACGCCCAACCCCGCCAACAACACCTACACTCTCAAATGCGAAGAGCCGTATTACGGCTGCCTCAATCAGCGCAAAAAGAAGTGCTCAGCCAAGACCGTCCGCAAGGACGAAATCGAGGTACGGATTGAGGAGATCGTCGCCTCTTTCCTCGCAGACCCTGAGATGCTGGCCTTGCTCGCTGTTGATCTAGCCGATCATTACCAGCAGACCCACGGACGTGGAGATGAAATCCTCAAGGCATTGGAAGCTCGGCGCGCAGACGTGGAAAAGAAGCTCGCCAACTTCGTCAAGGCCATCTCCCAAGGCATTTTCAACGAGACCACCGCCGAAGCCATGCGTTCCCTGGAAGAGCAAAAGCGTGAGCTTGACGCAGCGATCCAGGCCGAGCATGTGAAGGCCACGCTCTACGAGGACGAGGCTTCCATCGGCACGTTCTACAAAAGGTTTGCCGAGGCCACCATTGACACACCCGAGACCCGCGACCAGCTCTTCGAGTACTTCGTGGATAAGGTCTTCATCGGGCGCGAGCAGATCATCATCGCGTCCTATTTCCATGACAGCGCAGCACCCATCGAGTTCGAGGACCTAGAAGAAGCGCTGACCAGCGGACACAGAGCGGGGGAAGTGCGAACCTACGCTCGAAAGCGAGAGTTCGACACTTCCCCCTCAGGTGGAGATGGGGGGAATCGAACCCCCGTCCAACAGCCGACCCCGAGGTCTTCTCCGAGCGCAGTCTGCGAGTTATTTCTCAGCCTCTGGCATCATGCAGACCTGCTACCAGATAGGCTCAGTTGATGAAGTGTCGGAGCCGTCCTACCAACACGAACGGCACCCAGTGGCTTCCTAGACGACGCCAGACACCGGACCGGAAGCAGCTTCCGGGCTGACGGACTAAAGGTTCACGCGGCAATCAGGCGGCGAGAACGTAGTCGGTGCGATTCTGTTCGGCACCTATTGGTTTGCACACATCGTTAACGAGTAGAGCATGCCTCCTCGGCTCGCTTCCCCTCGATCGACGACCGCTGTCGAAACCGATCATCCCCTATTGAGTTCTTCACTCACCGGCGTTCTACCACCACGGCAGCACAAACACCGGACTTGAAATCATACGTCCCCGCAGCTGAGCTGGCAAGAGATTCCCGAGGAGGCTCTACATAAGCTTTGTAGATTCCAACTTCTCAACCAAGAGTCGGTTCTTCTTGATGAGGAAGGGACGAATCCCCAATCCCAGAACCACGGCAAATAGGACAAAGGCACCCAGTAACAGCATTGCGTCAAGATATTCATTACCCGCATACCCCGCAATCGAGGCGCGCAGTGCCGTGATCCCATGCGTTGCGGGAAGATACGGCGAAATTGCCCGGAAGAAACTCGGCAGGATATCCAGAGGGAACGCACCACCGGAAGCCGAAATCTGGAGCACTAAAAACAGCACGCCCAGTGCCTTTCCCGCGTTCCCGAAAGTCGCAATGAAGGTATAGAGCAGGAACGAGAACACGAAAGCCATGAACCATCCCGCACACATGAACTCCCACGGGTGAGTGTGTTGAACTTTCAGGAAGAACAGCTCACCCAGGCACAAAATCGTTGCTTGGATAAGCGCGATTAGCCCAAAAATAAGGTAGCGTCCAAGGAAGCCTTCCCATAGCTTCACCTCGCGGCCCTTGAAATAGAGCGCAGTCGGATGTGTTTCTTCAAGCCCGTCAGCGACGTTCTCGGCAGTGACATCACTGCGCAGAGCAACAATCATCAACACCGAGCCGACCCACAGCGCCAGCGCGGTGTACAAAGGAGCCATCTGTGATCCAAAGTTATCGACCGGATACACCGGAATCGTCTTAATCCCGACAGGTGCAGCCAGCGCGATTGCGAGCGCCTGGGGATCCGAACCAATGATCGTTCGAACTTGGGCAAGATTCTCACCGTTGAGTGCGTCAGTGAGCTTCGTATGGATCGTCGCTAGTTTTTCCGAGGCCTCGCGCAGGTTGGTCCCGATATTGCTGAAGGTGGATTGAAGTTTCGTCAGTCCCTCACGCACTCCCGTTGACCCATCACCGACTTGAGAACTCGCTGCGGAAAGCTGATTGCGAAGCGAGGCCATCGAAGAGGTCGCAGAATTCATCGTCTGAGAAAGCTGCTCCAACTGTGGGCGCAACGTCGATTCAACATCAGACTTGAGGGTTCCAACGGCCGTTTTCGCCTGTTCGATGAGGCTCTTCACGTCTTGATGATTCGCGGCTGCCGCTGCCCCGTTCTTTTCCAGATCATCCGCCGCCGCGTTGATCGCGCTTTGAAGTGCATTCAGGCGATCGGCAGAAGCTTGCAGACGATTCAATACGTCTTGAGAAATGGGAGAACCCGGAAGCTGTGAAAGAGTCTCTTTCACGTGAAGATACTGGGTCGCCTGGTTGCCCACCGCCTCGGCCTGAGAGCGCAAGGTCGCCACGGCCGAAGTTACGGTGTTCCCACCTTGGGAATAAACAGCATCAATCGACGAAGACAGGGAGTCCAAGGAACTAGCCGATGCACTCACCGCTGAAGAGAGAGCAGAAGCAGCCTGCGAGGCGCCAGAAGAAATTTGTGCAATCGATGAGGAAGCAGTGTTTCCTGCACTAGAGAGCGGATCTTTCGCCTGCGCGGCGTTATTAATCATCGTCTGCGTGGAATCCACAAGCTGAATGGACGAGCCGATAAGCCCCGCATAGGCATCCGCGCTCGCCGCCGCATTCGACAGACGTGTCGAGGTCGTCTCCAGACGCGAATTGAGCGCCTGAATCCCCCGAAGGTTACTGGGGTCGGAAAGCGAATCGGAAAGCGAGGAGGCAGTATCGACAGCGATCTCAGCCAAAGTCTGAGCAAAAGCCTGATTGATCTGTGTGGAAACGTGCTCGGCTCCCTGCCCCGCAATCTTCGGACTCAAACCGTTCTTCTTCTCGTTGATGTAGTAGGTCAGCGGGGTGCTGTGCGCATCCGAGGAAAAGAAAGTCATCATTTCGCGCGAGAAATCCTGAGGAATCACGACCGCCGCGTAATACTCGCCCGAGCGAGTCTTCTCAACTGCCTGCGCTTCGCTATCAACAACCCAGTCAAAATCCTCATGCGCACGCAATGCTGCAACAACCTGATCACCAATATTGATCTTCAAAGGCACCAGATCCGACTTATACCCCTCATCGCTATTGGCAATTGCGATTCGAAGATTCTTTGTATTCGCGAAAGGATCCCACGAGGCGGCAATGTTGAACCATGCAAAAATCGACGGAAGAACGATCAAGCCCAAGACAACAACCATGGAGATGATCGAGCGGTGAGCACGATGGAGATCGGCCCGGAAAATCTGCCACACAGCTTTCACTTCTCGTTCCCTTCTTCCGTATCTTCCTCATTGCCGAGGCGATGCTTCCCCAGTTGCGCGGCGGTTGCCCTCACTCCGTGGAGTCTGCGACGCAACAAAGAGCGCACATCGGAATCTTCCATCGAGGTGAGTAGCTGCTGACGGGCCAAAGACTCACGAATGTATTCCAGCGCAATAAGGAAAGTGATAATCACAAGAATCCAGATAATCCAGAGCCCCAGAAGGAGTGGGACCTCGGCAACGCTCGCAACGGAGAGAACTGCAAGGACCGCAGGAATTACGATTCCCACAACTAGAGCAGCCCGGCGAATCTTCGGATAACGCCGTTCAAAATTACGCGCACGACGGGTCACCGAACGCGAATACCCATCGTGATCGGCAAGGACGGCAACGATCTGAGAAAGACGGTAACGCGAGGACGGAAGATGCGTGGCCTCGGCAAGGAACAATCCCGAACGAGACAGATCTCTGCTCACCATCGCATTGAGGTTGACCAAGAAAGGACGAACCAACAAACCCAAAGCGAAAGCGATAAGAACGTGGATTCCCAGCACTGCAATCGCCCTCAGGTACGCGTGCCCGTAGAAACCACCAACTGCCTCGCGCATCGCGTTAATCCCATAAGTGAAGGGGAAAAGCGGATGAAGGAAACGGAAGAAGGAGGGCATCATCTCGATGGGATACAAGCCCGCCGCTCCGGGGATCTGAAGGACCACAATGATGACACACAGGCCCTTACCGATATGTTGGAAGCAGGTCGCCAACATGTAGATCACGGAAAGGAACACCAAAGAAACAAGGACAGCAGTCCCCACAAAGGCCAGTTTCGAGACCGTTTGGACCCCGATCACCAGATCGCCAATGGAGACGACCAGAGCTTGCCCAATCGCGAATAGAGCCAAGAGCATCCAACGTGACATGTACTTTTGCGCCGAGGTCATGGAGCCGACGCCCTCTTCATCGACCTCAAGCTTGAGAATGATTACGAGTGCGAAGGCACCGATCCACAGAGAAAGGTTCGTGAAGAGCGGTGCCATTGCGGAACCATATGTAGCAACCGGGAAAACAGTCTGGGTTGTAATCGATGTCGGGGCAGCCATGAATTCTGCGATTTTCTCAGGGTTGAGATTCATCGAGTCCGCAAGTGACTGGAGTGCATTGGACGAGGAAATCGCCTGAATATCACCCTTGGTGCTGTCTAGATCGGACTTGAGAGAGGCAATATTCGCCGTAGACTGCGCAAGCGTTGTCTTCGTTGAATCAAGCAAGGTATCGAGCTGGTCCAGAAGGCCCGAAATCTGCTCACGTTGCCCTTGAAGGACGCCGATCGCGGAGCGAAGATCCGCTGAGGCAGAGGACATTTCGTCCAAGGCACCGGCGATGAGCGGAAGCTGATTTGTCACGCCTGAGCGCGCCTGCGCGGCAGCATCACTCAGAGATTGGCTGGCGGAGTTCAGTGAGTTGAGCGCCTGAGCGATCGATGTTGAGGTTGAGGACAAGTTCCCATTGAGCGCCGATAGATTCGCCAAAGTCTGCCCGACCTGCGCATTTTGAGTGCTTAAGTCCTGTAGTGCTTGCGAGGCAGTGGGCAGATTCGCAATCCCAAGACCCTGTAGATCGCGAAGGATCTCACCGTTGACTTGGTTGATGGATTGCCCCTCGGTGAGCACGCCACCGATTGAAGTCGTTGCCCCCTGCACTCCCCCGTTGAGAGTTCCACCAACGCTTGAGGCTTTGGCGACTGCTGAGGAGGCATGCGTCGAAAGCCCGTCCAGAGAAGTCGACATATTCGCGGTGAACTGCGAGATGCTAGAGCGGGTATCGGAGACGAGTTGATCTGCTTGGGACAAGGCCTCGTTAAGGTCACTTAACGCTGAGTCGGCGCTCGTCATTGAGCGTCGCGCGCCGCTGACCTTATCCTTGGCTGAATCGAGTTTCTCCCCCATTGCATTGAGGGACTCTTCGGCCTGCCCCAATTGCTCGCTTGCGGCTTTTACTTTCTCGCTGATGTCTGAGCGTCCGTTTTGGAGAACTTGAGAGATCGACTTTCCCGTGGCCGTGATCTTCTCCGAAAGAGTCTGCGCGACGGTCGAGACGAAAGCCGAGTTAATCTGCTGGTCTAAAGAAGAAGCTCCTGCTCCTGTGATTTTCGGAGCGACGGCGTTGTTCTTCTCATTGACGTAGTACTGGACATCAGGCTTGGTATAGGTACCGTCAACAATACCCGTGAGGCGCGTGGAGAAATCGGAAGGAATGATGAAAGCGGCATAGGATTCCCCGCGTTCCACTTCTTTCTTTGCCTGCTCTGCTGAGACGAAATGCCATCCGAGTTGATCGTTTTCACGCAGCTTCGACTCCAGCATCGCACCCACGTTGACGAAACCGATCGCATCTTTCGTCGCCCCTTGGTCGTCATTGGCCACTGCAACGCGGATCTTGCTGGTATTGGAATAGGGATTCCAAAAGCCGACGATGTTAAACCACGCATACAGTGCGGGTACGAAGAGAAGACCGACAATGACAATCCACGCGGCAGGCACGGTTACCATTCGCCGTATGTCTCGCTTGAGCGATCGCACAACGGGCTTCATCAACGCTCCTCAAAAAGAACAGGCTGTGAACCTCCCAAATAGGGGGCACACAGCTCTTCCTCGTGAACACGCCGCCGATCAGCGACGTGCTTGTTTGACATAGCGACGCATCGCGCGCTCTGCCTCACGCTGGTCCTGTTTTTCACGCAGAGCCTGACGTTTATCCCACTCTTGTTTACCGCGAGCAAGGGCAATTTCTACCTTTGCGCGGCCGCCGATAAAGTACAGCTCAAGGGGAACAATCGTGTACCCCTTGGCGGAAGACTTATCGGCCAGAGTGGAAATCTGACTGCTATGCAGCAGAAGCTTCCTCTTTCGCGTCGGCGCGTGGTTGGTCCACGAACCCTGCGCGTACATGGGGATATTCGCCCCGTACAGCCAGGCCTCGCCGTTCTTAATCTCTACCCAGGCGTCGACCAGCGAAGCGCGTCCCATTCGGAGGGCTTTTACTTCGGTCCCCGAAAGCACCATGCCGGCCTCCCACGTATCTTCAATGAGATAGTCATGGCGAGCCTTCTTATTGCGCGCGATGGTTTTCTTCGCGTCCGAGGCAGCCTTACGCTTCTCGGATTCGGTAGGCTTTGGTTTCTTCCATTCCTTCGGCATAAGCACCCCCTCAGTGAGAAATTACAGGAGAACTATTGTCCTACAAGTAATCCAGAGGTTCAACATCAGCACCATTGCGCATGACGGACAGGTGCAAGTGGCAACCAGTGGCGTATCCAGTTGCACCGACCCAGCCCAGAACCGTATCGCGTCCAACGTGCTGACCAACATAGACATTGGTGGACTGCATATGAACATACGCGGTCGACATGGACGCGCCATTCATCATTCCGTGATTGACATAAACCACGTTGCCGCCAGCTGTTTCAACGGTTACAGCGGTAACAACGCCTTCGGCAACCGGATAAATTTCAGTACCACAGTTTGCCGCAAAGTCGGTCCCGTTGTGATAGCGAGAGATCCCAAGGACGGGGTGGACGCGCCACCCGAAAGGTGAAGTCACAACCAAGGGAACGGGAAGCGGGCTAGAGAAGTTCGACGAGGAGGTGTAGCGCCTATTCTGGCGGCGATTCTCTTCATCAATTGCTGCAAGCTTCGAGGTCGCATCCTGGTACTCGCGCTGCCACTGGCCAAGTTGTTCTTCAGCCTGAGCCTTCTGCGCATCCCACTGGGCGCGTTTTTCTTCCGAGGTCTTCTTCAGTTCGTCGAGCTCGCGCAGTTTCGTTTCTGCAGTGTTCTTTGCGCTCTCTGCTTCTTCCGAGGCCTTGCGTGCCTTCTCCTCCAGAGAAGAAATTCGCGAGGTGACGGCGTCTTGTCTGCTCTGCTGGTTACGCGTTGCCGCCTGCATATCCATCGCTTGGCTGAGTGCACTGTCTTGAGCGCGTGTCATCGCATCCGCTGCAGCTGCACGATCAGCAATCTCTTCAGTTCCTGAAGAAGACAGCGCGATCAGAAGGGGCGAGCTCACTCCCCCTGACTGATACATCTCGCGTGCCAATGCACCCACAGCTTTTTGAGATTCCTCTTGCTGTTTACGTGCTTTCTCCATCGCAGTGTTAAGACGAGCAACCTCTGCCTGAGCTGCATCCAGTTGTGCCTGCGCAACGTCATGCTCGCGCTTGGCGCCCTCGTAGCGTTCATTCGCAGTGTCAAGCTCAGCCTGAGCAACGGGGATCTGAGCATTCGCTGTTTCAAGGTCTACGTAGACCTGGGCGAGCGAAGCATCCAAGCCCTCAAGGTTGTTGCGAAGCTCTTGCACGTGCTGCGCGGACTCGCGCTGAGCCTGGGCAACGCGATCACGGTCTTCATCCGCAAAAGCGGGTGGTACCAGAGCCAGCGGCGCTGCAACAACAAGCAGCGTCACCGCACTGGTAAGTCCCGTTGAAAAACCGTGAAATCGCGTCTTTGCCATAGAGATCAGATCTTCGTGTACTTCGCCAGTGAGAATGCGGATGCCGACAGCGCAAGGAGCACTGCAGCAATGATGAGGATCGGCGACATGATCCACACCTCACGCATGCCAATAAAGTTCGTCCAACGGAAGGCCTGTGCAAGCCATTGATTCACCAGGACGTGAACACCAACGAACAGGGTTCCCACTGCCAAGAGAGCACCGACCACCGCAGCAATCGCGCCCTCAATCATGAAGGGAGCTTGGATAAACAGATTCGAGGCACCAACCAGTCGCATGATGGAGGTTTCGCGTTCACGACTCATCGCGGACAGGCGAATAGTGGTCGTAATGAGCAAGACCGCGGCGACGATCATCACGCCCGCCAAGCCCAGCGACAGGCCTCGGGCCTTACCCAAAACCTGGAACAAAGGCTCAACGATCTCACGCTGATCCTTCACAACGGATACACCAGCTGAGCCGGTGAACTCGTCGCGAATAATGCTGAATTGCTCAGGATTGACCAGCTTGACGCGGAAAGACACCTGCATCATGTCCTCGGTCGTCCACTGTCCCAGCGGAGAATTACCGTAGATCTTGACGAAGTTCTTGAAGGCCTCAGCCTTTGACTCTTCGTAGACGTCCTTGACGTAGGGAGCCAGCTCTGCGGAACGGAGCTTATCGCGCACCGCCGCAATCTGTGTTTCCGTTGCCTCTTGGTTATTGCAGCTCGGAGTCTGGTCATTGTTGGCACACATGTAGATCGACACTTCGATCTTGTCGTACCACTGACTCTTCATTCGTGAGACCTGCATCTGCGAAAGGCCAGCAATACCCACAAACAGCAGGGACACGAAGGTCACGATCACCACGGCAACAGACATCGCGCGGTTTCGCGACAGGCCCTTGCCAACTTCCGAAAGAATAAAACGTAACTTCATTACTTCACCGCCCCATACACGCCGCTGCTCTGATCACGAGCAACCGTTCCATCGTGCAATTCGATGACGCGCATACGCATCTGGTTCACGATTGCAGCGTCGTGCGTCGCCATCACAACTGTGGTGCCATTGCGGTTAATACGATCCAGCAAACGCATAATTCCAAGCGATGTATCCGGGTCCAAGTTACCGGTCGGCTCATCTGCAAGAAGCAGCTCAGGACGGTTCACCATTGCGCGAGCAATTGCCACACGCTGTTCTTCACCACCGGAAAGCTCATGGGGAAGGCGCTTTTCCTTACCCGCCAAACCGACCAGTTCCAGAACATCGGGAACCTGGGTTTCAATAGCGTGGCGAGGCTTACCAATGACCTCCATCGCCAGAGCAACGTTCTCGTATACGGTCTTTGAAGGCAGCAAACGGAAGTCCTGGAAAACGGTCCCGACCTGGCGTCGCAGCTTAGGAACCGACCAACGCGAGAGTTTACCCACGTCATGGCCAAGGACCCACACCTTTCCTGACGTCGCACGAATTTCCCTCATGGTGAGTTGAAGGAAGGTGGACTTACCGGAACCGGACTTTCCCACGAGGAAGACAAACTCTCCGCGCTTCACTTCAAGGGAAACATCATCTAATGCCGGACGCGCACCAGGCTGATACACCATGGTGACGTGATCAAATCGAATCATGAGCCGTCTCTGATTGGGGTTATGGTCCCTTTTACCCTATGCAGCTCGGGCCTCAAAACTTAGGCGACACGCGCAAAAGCCCGGGCTAGGCCCGGGCTTTTCGCATCAGTCTTGATTCTGTTGGTTCTTACGCCAACGAATTCCGGCGTTGATAAAGCCATCGATATCGCCATCGAAGACGTTCTGAGGATTGCCGGATTCGTATTCGGTACGCAGGTCCTTCACCATCTGGTAGGGCTGCAAGACGTAGGAGCGCATCTGGTCACCCCACGAGGCCTTCACATCACCCGCGAGTTCCTTCTTCTTCGCCTGCTCTTCCTCGTGGCGCAGCACAAGAAGGCGAGATTGCAGAACTCGAAGAGCGGCCGCACGGTTTTGGATCTGCGACTTTTCATCCTGCATGGACACGACAATGCCCGTGGGGATGTGGGTCATTCGAACGGCGGAGTCCGTCGTATTCACGGACTGACCACCGGGGCCGGAGGAACGGAAGACATCGACCTTCAGTTCGGACTCGGGAATCTCAATGTGGTCCGTCGACTCGATCAGAGGAATAACCTCAACAGCCGCGAAAGAGGTCTGGCGACGTCCCTGATTATCGAAGGGGCTGATACGCACGAGGCGGTGGGTGCCGGCTTCGACCGAAAGAGTTCCGTAGGCATAAGGAGCTTGGACCTCAAAGGTTGCGGACTTCAAGCCAGCTTCTTCTGCGTAGGAAGTATCCATAACCTTCGTCGGATACCCGTGGCGCTCTGCCCAGCGCAGGTACATGCGCAGCAGGATCTCAGCGAAATCTGCAGCATCCACGCCGCCAGCGCCGCTTCGGATGGTGATGACTGCGTTGCGCTCGTCATATTCGCCATCAAGAAGGGTGCGGATCTCAAGGGCGGACATATCGTCCTTCAATGAGGCAAGGTCAGATTCGGCCTCGGCAAAAATATCTTCCGCGTCCGCGGGATCGCTCTCAGCGGTCTCACGGGCCATGTCGACAATCGCCTCGAGGTCGTCAATGCGCTCTTCCATTGCCAGAACACGATCGAGCTCGCTCTGACGGTGCGACAGCTGCGAAGTCACTTCCTGCGCATGTGCGGGGTCATCCCACAGGTCAGGAGCAGCTGCCTTCTGGGACAGCTCCGCGATTTGAGCGCGAAGACGCTCGGGCTGCACAACGGCGGAAATATTTTCCATCGTCGTACGCAAGGACTGGATCTCTTCAGAAAACTCAATGGCCACGTCTAAAGGGTAGCCGATTCATCTAATTATTGACGAGGCCGGGGCCGGGTGAGGGACAATCACTCCCCTCACCCGGCCCCGGGCCGCGCCGTTATTTCATTGTATGAACGCCTCTACGGCGCATCCGCCTACATTCAGGCGATTGCATCCAGCAGTTCAGGAGGCCAGCTGGCCAGAAGGCAAGAGCCAGGCCTTTTCTGCCTCGATTCCCAGGCGTACGTACTGTCCTTCTTCAAGAAGGTCCTCTGCACGCGGGTCGGAGACCACACACACCAGCGAGCCAAACTCGGTTTCGATCTCGTACTCAACGGTTTCGCCGTAGAAGATCGAGGTGACAACCTGGCCCAGCGAACCGGTCAGTGCCGCAGGCTTCTCATCGGTTGCAGAGATACGCATGGATTCAGGGCGAACCAGAACAACCAGCTCGTCGCCCGAGCGAACGGCTTCCTTTGCGCTCTCTGAAGCGTGGACGTTGAGCTGCTGGCCCAAAGCCTCAATCTGGACCTTACCGTCCTCGCCGACCTCAGTAGCCTTTGCGGGAACAAAGTTCGCGCGACCAACGAAGTCAGCAACAAAAACACTGGCCGGGTGCAGGTAGATCTCTTCGGGGGTATCCACCTGTTCGATTCGTCCCGCATTCATCACGACAATACGGTCAGACATTGCCATTGCTTCGGACTGATCGTGTGTCACGTACACGGAGGAAATCCCCAGACGCT
The DNA here is from genome assembly GCA_042645485.1 of Pauljensenia sp. Classification (GTDB taxonomy): domain Bacteria; phylum Actinomycetota; class Actinomycetes; order Actinomycetales; family Actinomycetaceae; genus Pauljensenia. Next base: position 71,671 of record JBHRQN010000003.1, on the reverse strand, counting down.
TTTGCATCCGACGAATCTCCACGCGCATCTTCACACGAAGCTTTGCATCCAAGTTCGACAAAGGCTCATCGAAGAGCAGAACCTTCGGACGCACAACCATCGCTCGGGCCAGTGCAACACGCTGCTGCTGGCCACCGGAAAGTTGGGAAGGAGCGCGATCAGCCATTGCGGTCAGGTTCATTGCCGCAAGCGCAATATCGACCTCTTCCTTGATTTCCGCTGCGCTCTTCTTACGCAGATGCAGGCCGTATGCCACGTTCTCGCGCACGCTCAGGTGAGGGAACAATGCGTAGGACTGGAACACCATGGACATGGGGCGCTTGTTCGGCGGAACAACCACCATGTTTTCGCCATCGAGCATGACCTGGCCCGAAGTCGCATCTTCGAAGCCTGCGATCATACGCAGGGTCGTGGTCTTGCCACAGCCCGAGGGGCCCAGAAGGGTAATGAATTCACCGGGGTGAATATCCAGGTTGATGTGATCAACCGCGGTGACCTCGGAAGCGGTGTTCGAGAAGGTCTTGGTCAGCTCCACCAGGGACAGGCGGCCGGGAGCATTTGTGTCATTCGTATTCGACATGGGTCTTTCCTTTGTCAACAATTACATGCCCGCGCCATTGGTGGCGGTGACAGATTTATCTCGAACAAGAACATTTGTTAGGCCGATAACAGCCATCACGATGATGATCAAGATCGTGCAGAAGGCAAAAGCGTTACCGAAACGGCCTGCATCAACCTCAGCAAGAATCTGAGAGGTCATAATCTTCGTCTTAGGAGTCGTGATGAAAATGATCGGCGACAGCGTCGTCATGGATCGCGCGAATGCGTAGGTCAAGCCAGCGATGAATGCCGGACGGATCAGAGGAAGCGTCACCTTCATGAAGGTATGCAAGCCCGAGGCACCCAAGGAGGTCGAGGCCTCGTCAATCGAGTGGTCAACCTGGTGAAGGGAGGCAATACCGGAACGCTGGCCCGAGGGCATCGAACGCGCAACGTAAACCATGATGATTGCCAAGGCGCCACCAAAGACCGCGGAACCACCCGCGAGCGCGGGCATCAGCATCAGTTTTCCGCCAACAATGAGCGGCTTGTTGTAGGTGATGAGGTAACCAATACCCAGAACTGTACCGGGAACAGATAGGCCGAGCATGCCCAGGAAGTCCATGAAGCCAGCCGAGGCTTTAAGGCGCACAACCACCAGCCATGCGACGACCATGCCCAAGACGCCGGCGATGGGCGTTGCGATCAGGGCCAAGATTGTCGTGTCGATGATGGCATCATTACCGATGCCCGAGAGCACGTACTTGAAGTTCTTCAGAGTGAAGGTATTGTCCACGCCCAAGATCGAGACGAAGGCTCCGACAATAACCGTCGCGTAGATGGTGACAACGAACGCGGCCAGTAGGAAGGTTGCGATTCCCAGCGGGATGCGCGCTTTCATGGAGCGGACCATACGGACCTTGCCGGTCGGCTTGCCCGTCACGGTAACCGTTGAGGAGCGTCCTGACCAGTAGCGCTGCAGAAGGAAGACAAGGAGCGCAGGAACCAGAAGAATCAATGAGTATGCCGAGCCCGCAGCCGTGTTGTATTCGCCGTTAACAGCGATGTACGCGCGCGATGCCAGAACGGTGAAGTCACCGCCAATGACCAGCGGGTTCGCCAGGTCAGCAATGGCCTCGACGAAAAGAAGAAGGAAGGAAGCGGCAAAGCCGGGGACGAGCATCGGAAGCGTGACGGTACGGAAGATTGTCCACGAGGACGCACCCAAGGAGGCGGCGGCCTCTTCCATTGCGGGGTCAAGGTTCTTGAGCATTCCGAGCATATTCATGTATGCGACGGGGAAGAAGGAAAGCGACAAAACCAGGGTCAGACCTGAGAGGCCATAGATATTCCACTGTTGTCCCAGAACCTGCGTCGAGATCAGGCCATTACGACCAAACAGAGTGATGACCGATGTTGCCACAGCGAAAGGCGGCGAGACGATCGGGATCATGCAAATCAGGTGAAGGATCTTCTTACCCGGGATATCGACTCGCGCCTGGACATAGGCGAAGAAGAAACCAGCAAGAGTACCGATCAACCCAACGACAAGGCCCAGAACGACTGTGTTCAGTGCAATCGTTCGGTTCGTTGTCGAGGAGGCGAAGGAGGTCAAAACCTTCAGGCCATCAGTTGAGAAGGCACGCGCCAAGATCGTGACCAGCGGCAGCAAGACCAGAAGGAAGAGAACTGCTGTAATGATCGCGACGATCGCAACCGTCACAGGGTCGCGGCGCACCTTCGTTCGTTTTTTCTTTCCCGAGGCCACGGCTTGCGCCTGCGGGGTTCGTGCCCCTTGGGTGCGTGGTGGCGCAACTGTCTCCACTGACATTGGCTATCCGATCTCTCCAAGTACCCGCTTAACGCGGAAAAGTCCCTGTTAATGTGCGCGTTCTTCAACGGACACGCGAAGAAAGAGGGAGGGGATGGAACAGGGACATGGAAAGAACCATCCCCTCCCTTGCACCACTACTGGCGCGGCTTTGCGGCAACCTCTTCATCGAAACGCTTGGTCAGCTCGGGCTTTGCGGCCGCTGCTGCAGCGAAGTCGTAATCGATCAGGTTGATCTCATCGAGCTTGGCCATCTTGTCGTTGGTCTTGGCGTTCGGGTTGGTCAGAATCTGGTTCGAGCCAACGGTCTGGCCAAGGTTCTGAGCATCAGCCGAGATTGCCCAGTCGATGTACTTCTTGGCGGCCTCGGAGTGCTTCGAGTTCTTCACCAGAGCGACGCCACCGATCTCGTAACCGGTGCCTTCCTTGGGGAAGGAAACAACGAGGTCCTTCATGCCCTCATCGCGGTACTTCACGCAGTCGTGAGAGAAGACCAGGCCCACTGCGACCTCGCCGCGTCCTGCAATCTGGCCGGGAGCAGTACCGGACTTGGTGTACTGCAGGACATTTGCGTGCATCTTCTTCATGTAGTCGAGGCCGGCGTCTTCACTACCGCGAAGAACAACCTGGGTCCACAGTGTCGTGAACGCAGTTCCCGAGGTCGAGGGGTGTGCCGTTGAAATCTGGCCCTTGAGTTCAGGCTTGAGAAGGTCATCCCACGACTGAGGAACCTCGAGGCCCTTTTCCTGAAGAACCTTCTGGTTCGAGCAGAAGCCCAGAACACCGACGTAGACACCGGTCCAGTAGTGCTTCGGGTCCTTGTACTTATCCGGGATTTCCTTAGCGGTGGGCGAATCGTAGGCCTCGATCAGGCCCTTTTCTGCAGCTGCACCGTAGCCGTCAACCGGGCCACCGTGCCAGACGTCAAACTCTGGGTTGTCCTTCGCGGAGTCCAGACGAGCAACGGTCTCACCGGAGGAAAGGCGAACGTAGGTTGCCTTGATTCCGGTCTGCTGGGTGAAGGTCTCTGTCCACTTCTGGCAGAGGTCTTCCATTGCGCCGCAAGCAACGGTAATGGAATCCGAAGATCCGCTTTCGCTGCTACCTGAGGACGCTGAGTCATTCACAACACACCCGGAAAGTGCTAGTGCACCCGCCGCGCTGAATGCTGCAAGGGAGATGAAGCTCTTCTTCATCAGATTCTCCTTTGAATCGAGGGTATGCACGGCGCTGTCACTAGGCTCGTGCGCTCTTAACTTCATTCTTACGTGAAACAGAACACGAAAAAGGCGCGCTTAGTAACGAGCGGTAACTGATCTGTTACCGAAGATCCGGCATCGTGTACCCAACCGAGCGAACCGATTGGATCAGCTCTCCCCCACGATCCCCAAGAGCGCCTCGCAAACGATAAGCAGTCATCTTGATCATGTCTTTCCCGCCGGAGCTATCCTGCGTTTCCCAAACAGAGTTGAGAAGCTCTCGGTAGCTCACAGGCTCTCCAATATGTGAAGCAAGGAAATCCAAGAAGCGTCGTTCTGTCGAGGACAACTCCACCGGCACACCGTCGACGTAGACTTTCCGGTCACGTCGATCAATACGCAAAGGACCGTTGGACACAACGTCGTTGGGGTCCTTCTTGCTTCGACGCAAAAGGGCCTGAGCACGAAGAGTCATTTCCTTTGGGCTAAAAGGCTTCGTAATGTAGTCATCCGCACCGCTTTCAAGTCCCTTGATGCGGTCAGATTCTTCAGAAAGCGCCGTAATCATGATGATTGGAACATCACTCATCGCTCGGATTCTTTGAGCAAGCGAAATCCCTGAGATCACGGGAATCATCAGGTCAAGAATGACCAGGTCGTAGTAGTGAGTAGTAAATTTCTCCCAAGCCTTCGCCCCATCGCTTGCGGTTTCTACAGTAATTCCCGCAGTTTCAAGGGCGAATTTGATAATCATGAGGATCTGGGGCTCATCATCAACAACTAAAGCCTTCGCACTCATCTGGCCTCCTCAGGCAGGAGTGATTGATCGCCACTTCGTATGGTACGCGGAATAGTCAGATAGAAGGTTGTTCCCTTAGAGGAAACCGTATCAACCAAAATCGTGCCACCGTGAAGTTTCAGAATCTTTTGCGTAAGCATCATCCCTAAGCCCGTTCCAGGTCGCAGAGATCCTCCAGTATCAAATGGGATGAAGAGGCGTTCTTTTTCCTCCTGGGTCATTCCTCGACCGTCATCAACGATGGAAATGGTGACGTCTTCATCAAAAGCTTGCACCGTCACGACGATCGAAACATCATCGCCTGCATGACGGGCTGCGTTATTAATAACATTGGCGATCGCCTGACCCATCAAGCGCGGGTCCAACGACATATAGATCGGGGCGCCATGGTTTTCCAAGCGGATGGGCGAGGAATGGAAACGCCGCATCTGCGCGACGTTTCGACGCACCAGTTCGCGCATTTCAACGCGTTGAAGGCGAAGATTGAATAAATCAGATTCCAGACGCACTTCGGCCAGAAGATCATCAGCCATTTCGACGACCTGGTGTGCATTTTCTGCAATGGTTTTCGCAAACTTCATCTGCACGTCATTCATCGGTCCAGCCGAACCATCAGCAAGAAGTTCTGCCGCTCCCCTGACAACAGTCAATGGAGTGCGTAACTCATGGGAGAGCACCGCCGGACCAGCCATGTAGTCCTGGTGAAGTTTACGCAGTTGTTCTTTTTCTGCACGTAGGCGCTGAACGTCTCGGCGCATTCGTAGAGCAAAGATGATCGCAAGAGCGGCAAGGAACCACGACAGCACGATAGCTACTATGGCAACTAATTGCATTGTCCTGCTCACCTTTCCATTGCACTCTCAACGATATCCCCACCCAGTCACGAAAGGCAGAGAATAAAATGTAGACACTCGCTCATTTCTTCTCTTCTAAAGCTTTGATCGGGTGGCGGATGATCGTTTTGAGCTTGTCAGGCGCCACTTTGCGTGCGTCTGAAAGATAGATTTCGTGGTGACGCCGCTCTTGCATCAGGTCGATCGCGTATCCGCACTCACGCGCATAGGCATGCATGGCCTCAACAGTGGCGGGCTCATCGTCGTAGCTACCAATGTGCAGGCACTGCACGCACAAGCCTTCTTCTATCGTCAGGTACTCAGCTACCGAGCAATCAACTTTCTTTTTCTTCGCCGCTTCCTGGACCGCCCAGTCGAAATCCTCGCGTGAGACAAAATCAGGCAGCCGGATAACGGAAATCCAGTTGAAGGCCTCTTTGTGGGAATAGTCAGCGCCTTCAACGCCGTCTTGCCACCAGAATCCCTCGAGTGGCGGTACGACGAAATCGACATACCCGTCAATCTGACGGGAGCCTTTCTTACTCATCTTAATCGTGTAGGAAATGGCGTATAGGACAGAAATTGCCCTTTGGTAAGCACCCTCCACATCATTAGGGTCTCCACTACCGCGCACAGCGACGCAGTGCATCGGTGGAACATCAAGGATGCTCGGCCCTTTCTTAGGCGCGTAGAGTTCCTTATATTCCTTCTTAAAATCAAATGCCATCTCAGACTCCGGGTGAGCTCAACAGTGAGGACTATTGGCCATCATTGTTACAGGTGATGGAAGCGATCACACAAGGAATGCGGCCGTCAATAACGGTGTAGGTAACGTTCCGGTATCCCAATTTTTCAAAGAAAGCTCGATAGGAGTCCACATCGAATTGTTCCTTGAAGTCAACGCCGAGCCTCGCAAGAATCTTCGGGATTATTCCTTGTTTGCTTGGCCGACGCTTGACGTAAGTCGGGACGACGATAGTGCCTCCGGGGCGGACGACTCGTTCGAGTTCCCTCATAACACCACCAGGATCTGGAAGTAGATGGATGACATTACCTGCGATGACGACATCGAAGGAATCGTCCGCGTAATGCAACTTTGTGATGTCAGCTCTTTCGATTGTGACATTGCGATATTTCGCAAGTTTCTTCCGCGCCTGTTTGAGCATTCCCTCGGAAAAGTCGGTAGCGACCAGCCTCTTGCACATCGGTGCAAAGAAGGTGCTGATTGCACCGGTTCCGCAGGCGCATTCAAGAACCTCGTCTGCGGGGCCAACCAGCTGAGCGACAGCGACGCCTGTTCCGTCATACACGCCGCGATTAAATGTGTTTTCGAAGAAGTCGTAAAGGGGCGCAACCCGATCCCAGAACATCACTGAACCTCCGCATACCCATTGCCCGCATCATTGCGATATCGAAAATGCTACGCGCGCCCTGCATTTCGCACTAGCCCCAAAGGAAGTCCCTCTGTTTCGTTGAGCGCACTCCCCCGCCTTGTACAGGAAAGGGGCTTCACGCCCACCGGCGTGAAGCCCCTGAAACAGCCTGCGAATTAGATCAGGCCCTGAGCGACCATTGCGTCCGCAACCTTGATGAAACCAGCAAGGTTTGCGCCGGCGACATAGTCTCCGGGCACCCCGTATTCGTCCGCGGTAGCCAAGCAGTTCTCATGAATTCCCACCATGATCTGGTGCAGCTTCGCGTCAGTTTCCTCGAAAGGCCACTGCGTACGACCCGAATTCTGCTGCATCTCAAGACCGGAGGTCGCAACACCGCCAGCATTGGATGCCTTACCGGGCGCGTAAAGGACACCGGCGCGGCGCAGCTCATCAATGGCCTCGGGAGTGGTGGGCATGTTCGCGCCCTCCGCAACCATCTGCACGCCGTTATGAATCAGAGCCTCGACGCCTTCAAGACCAAGCTCATTCTGGGTAGCACAGGGAAGAGCAACGTCACAGGGGACCTCCCAAATCGAGCCTTCTGAGAAGAAGTGCGCGCTGGGACGCTCGGCGGCATAGTCACTGACGCGACCACGGCGAACTTCCTTAACGTCCTTCAGCAGATCGACGTCAATTCCCTCTTCGTCAATGACAAAGCCTGAAGAATCGGAAACCGCAACGACCTTCGCGCCTAGTTGCTGAGCCTTTTCGGTCGCATAAATCGCCACATTTCCCGAACCGGAAACAACAACGCGCTTACCCTCAAAGGAATCTCCACGCGCACGAAGCATTTCCTGGGCAAAGTAGACCAAGCCGTAACCTGTGGCCTCGGTGCGGGCAAAGGAACCGCCCCAGGTCAGGCCCTTGCCGGTTAGAACACCGGCATCAAAGCTATTACGAATACGACGGTACTGGCCGAAAAGGTAACCGATTTCGCGGCCGCCCACACCAATATCACCGGCGGGAACGTCTACGTTGGGACCAATATGACGCTGAAGCTCAGTCATGAACGACTGGCAAAAACGCATGATTTCGGCGTCAGACTTACCCTTGGGGTTGAAGTTTGCGCCGCCCTTTGCGCCGCCCATGGGCAATCCGGTCAGAGAGTTCTTGAAAATCTGTTCAAAGCCAAGGAACTTGATGATCGACAAGTTCACCGAGGGGTGGAAACGCAGGCCACCCTTGTAGGGGCCAAGCACGGAATTGAATTGAACGCGGAAGCCACGATTGACGTGAATGCGGCCCTGATCATCGCTCCAAGGAACGCGGAACATGAGCTGGCGTTCAGGCTCAACAATTCGCTCGAAAATCGCCAGATCCTGGTATTCGGGCTTGCGGGCAACCAGAGGAGTCAATGTCGAGAGAACCTCGAAGACTGCCTGGTGGAATTCACCTTGGTGGGGGTCGCGCGCTACCAATTCATCGAAGACCGATGCGAGCTCGCGGGGAAGCTGGGATGTATCAAACTTTTCGCTCATGTCTTGATCATGGCACTGCTCCGGTTTATTTACCTTTTCTTTTCCAACATATGGACTCTGCATTGCGCATGCCCTGATCACAGGCGTGCGATACCCGCCACGAAGGCTAACGTATTTGGTGCACTTGGATGCAATTTAGCCTTCTCTCGATGCGCCTGCCCCGCTGTTTTCGCCCAGCACATTAAGGTCTAAACGTGACTCGATCTAAGACTCCCTATGAACTTGCTGCCCTTGCAACAGTTGCGGTTCCGCGGCTTGAAGTAGCCGGACTGCGTCCCCCGCAGTTCAGCGATGAGGTCCTTTCGGTCACCGGACTCATTGACACTTCAGGCGATCGCTGGATGGTCGTTTGCCCACACGACACTGTCGGCGGGCTGGACATGGAAGCCCAGAACGCGGTTCTCGAGCGTTTGGGGAAGGCTCACGATTTTTCGAAGATTCCCTTTGAGGTTCCGCGTCCTGCCGGTTTTACCCGCACACCAGAGGGTGATCGAGTCATGGTCCACCGCGATCTGGGTGGGCACGTCATGGAAACCTCGGATTTCGATGACCCGCACTTGCTGCCTGCATCTTTGGGAAATGCATTGGCCTCACTGCACAATCTTCCCGAGCTGATCTATACCGGCGTCAATCTTCCGGCTTATTCGGCGATTGAGTGCCGTGACCGTCACCAAGCGGTTTTGGACGAGGCCGCGCAGGAAGTCGTTATCCCCGCAAACTTGTGGGATCGCTGGGAAGAGTCGCTGGAGAATTTGTCCCTGTGGCGTTTCCTCCCCTCCCCCATTCACGGTGATCTTTCCGAGACTTCGATTCACGTCGACCACGGTCGGGTCTGTGCACTGACAGGTTTTTCATCTGCACACGTTGGTGACCCCGCCGTCGATATCGCATGGGTCTTTGCGCGCGCGTCGGATGAGTTTTTAGAGCGCTTCCACGAGGCCTACCAGCAAACTCGTTCCGAGAAGGACCTGCACCTCTTGGAGCGCGCTGAGCTTCTTTCCGAGTTGGCCGTGGTGCGTTGGTTGGTTCACGGACTGCACAGTGGGGATTCCGAGATTGTCGACGAGGCCCGAGCCATGTTGGCAGAGCTCTCAGCAAGTGTCGGAGAAAGCACTCCCAAGCGCACGGAAGAGCCTGTGAAGACTGCAAACGATTCCGCGACTTCAGAAGAGGAGTCTTCTTCACAGAGGGAGGACACAACCCTTCGAAGGTCTGAGTCGGCTCCCGAGAGCCCGCTCAATACCGAAGTTGCTCAACGCGATGCATCCACCGGCACAAGTGAAGCTCATGCTCGTCCTCACTCCGGTCCGATTAGGCTGAGTGCCCGCACCTCAAAAGCTGATTCTGAGGGTGCTTCTGAGCAGGCGGCCGAAGCGCCAACTGAGCACATCGATATGAGTGCGATCCTGCCTACTCACGAGTAGATCCAGGCTCTGCATTATTTCTCAGATTTTCTACTTTTCTACGCGGTACTCTGCGTACGCTAGACGGACGCCTTCAGCGTACAGTCGTTCCTTCCTCCACTGCCCGTCACTGCGAGCTGGGATTTTTCTTTTGGAGTTCGCTGAGCGCCTGAGTCAGCTGGGATTCAAGCTGATCGACGGGGACACCGGTTTGAGTCACGATGTCGTCGATGCTGTAGCTAATGGGGCCCCTGAGGAAGCACACTCGCGCCTGCACTTCATTGGGAGAGAGACCTTCGCGCTGCGCCCAGGCGATACGGTAGAGCTGAAGCTGACGCGCGTAGTACTCCCACGTTGAAAGCGGCGTGTTCTTCCCAGGAAGGTGCGATGTTTTCCAATCAATGACGGTGTATGTGCCGTTGGCATCTTTAAATACCGCATCGATTCTTCCTTGAATAGATATTCCCGCAAGGGTAAGCGCAAAGGGCTCTTCGATCGCAATGGGTTCAAGCTGTTCAAGGTTGAGCGAATGGAAGTTCTCTTGCATCTGAGCAAGCAGCTGTTGATCAGAAGCTTCCAATGCTTCGCTACCTTCCACCGGTTCGTCCCAAAGCTCACCGGTACTGAGGTGAAGTTCTTTTTCAACCCATTTGTGGAAGATTGTGCCAAGCACGGAACTTGATTGAGGCTCAACCGGCAAAGGCCTGCGGATATTGTTAATCCACGTTTCTGCCTTTCCAATCAAGTCTGAGATTCCGGTGGCGCGAACACGATCAATGCGAATATCAAGCGCCGAATGAAGATCCTTTTCTCGTTCTTCAAGCAGTAAGTGGGTGTCATGAATCAAGGAATCTCCGCTGGCATCTATGACATCTGGGTCGCCTTCGCTCTGATCTATGAGAGCTTGAACGCGTGCAGCACTGTCAATGACCAGTTGGCGTGAACGCCCTGGAAGGATTGGATACTGTCGCAGTCGGGTATCGACCTCGATAAGCTGTTCAGATTCCCAGTCTTCGTCAGGTCGCGCAGCGATCTGCTGAGCATCTAGATCAAGTGCGTCGACCGTTTCCATGAGATACCGGGATGGATCACGCGGTTTGAGGCTTCCTGAGTCAAACCAAGAACCGCTCAGGAGCAGATCGTGTCGCGCTCGAGTCCATGCGACATAAGCCAAACGCCGTTCTTCGCATTCATGGTGAATTCCTTGGCGATAGTGAATGCTGTCTTTATTTGTTTCCTTGCCGGACTTTCCCTGCATGTGGTTGTTGAAGATACTCATCGCAGTTGTCCGCGAACTTGTTGCTTCAGATGCAAGCAGATCGAAATAGGCTGCTATTCCGATCTCCCCGTACTCTTCGGGGACGATCTGGGGAAGGTCCGAGTAATCTCTGCGCACGGGATAGGGCAATTCTGAAAGGGAGTTAAACCATTCTTTTGCCCCCGGGGGGTCCTGCTTCCAGTCTCTTGGAGAGGCGCTGTGGTTAGGGAAGCGCGAATCTTGTAGGCCAAAGACCACGACCGAGTCCCATTCCAGTCCCTTTGCAGAGTGAATCGTCAGTAATTGGACTGCATCGGTTCGAGTGGCACTGGTAGGGATTGGGAGACCTTTTTCTTCTTCCTCTGCGACTGCTAGCCATGTAAGGAATCCGGATAGGTCAGCGCCTGCGACCTGTGCTTCGTAGTCAGCCGCGATATCAACGAATGCATCGAGCATTTCCATTCCCCCATCACCAAGGGGGTCGGACATGATGGCTTCTCTGAGTCCAAGAATGGACATTGCACGCTCGATTTGTTCGTCGAGTGGCCTGCCAGTTCCTTGACGAATAATTTCAAGTCGGCGAGCAAGAAGCGAAAGCCGTTCATGTGCGACAGCGGTAAATGACGGGCCTCCTGAAGGCGCATGCCACCCCGCAGGCGGAAGTTGATCGATGGCATCCATAAGGAAAACATCCGGATGCTCCTGTTCAGCCTGCGTTCCCTGTCGGGCCCGGTATTTTGCATATTGGTTAAGAACCAGGAGGTCAGCCGCGCCAATATCCATCGCGGTAACAAGGCGCATAAGAGCTGGGGCATTCGTCGGATCTGAAGCGAGCTCGAGGGCGGCACGAACGTCACTGACTGAAGGTTGGTCTAAGAGTCCTCCTAAACCGACAACTTGAACCGGGATATCTGCGTCTTTGAGTGCACGTTCGATCGCAGGAAAATCTGCACGACGACGACACAACACAGCGCAGGTGTTCCACTTTCCCTTCGCGTCTTGGACGCGATGCTGACGGATGAATTCGACGACATGCTCAAGTTCTTCCTGGTATGTCAGCGGATAGCTTGCACTCACTTCCCCTTCTCCCGCTTGAGGCCGGGGCCCAAGAACTGGAGGTTTGACCTGGGGAACCTTAATGGACGTGCTCCCCGAGCTGCCGTCTTGGCCGATTCTGGGAAGGCCTCGCAGCGGACGAGCAACCGCATTTGCTGCCTGGAGGATTGCGTGGTCGTTTCTCCACGCGGTAGAGAGGGTGAGCTGCTTTGCCTCACGCGGGGTTGAAAATGCGGTCAAGAAGTTACTGAGCGCGGATGCCGAAGCACCTCTCCAACCGTAAATTGCTTGACTGGGATCACCGACTGCGGTGGTTGGATGATCTGCAAAAAGGGCGGATAGGAAGGTCATCTGGATGACCGACGTATCTTGGAATTCGTCGAGAAGGACAGCTTGATAGTCGGAGCGCACCTGACGGACAACTGAAGCGTTCTCTGTAACGATTTGTGTTGCAAGAAGAAGCTGATCTGAAAAATCAATCAGACCGTGACTGCGTTTGTAGTCTTCGAATACCCGCGCCATTTCAAGGAGCAGAATCCTATTGGCGTTGACGGTGATCATGGATTTGAGAGAACCGGTCGGATCTTTTCCTGCAGATTGAGCAATTTCTTCCAGCTCTTCGCTAAATGCGCGGAGAGCTTTTGCCCCTTGATCAAGGGTCATATTTTGTTCTGCGATATGACCGCTTAACGCAAGTACCGCAGCAACAATTGATGACGTTGGTTTGTATCGCCCGTCTTCTTCGGGGTACTCTCCCCTCCAGTTTTGGACGATCTCGGTAAGAATCTGAACCTGCTGCGCCTGTCCGATCAAGCGCGAGTCGGGGTCTACCCCAATTGTTGCGCCATACTCACCAAGGATTCGAGCAGCGAAAGAGTTATAGGTCAATGCCGTTGGATCGCCCTGAAAGCTACGGCCAAGATTTGATGCCAAGACCCCGAGGTCTTGCCGCATTTTGAGCCCCAGCTCCCCCGCTGCTTTCCGTGTAAAGGTTAAGCCGAGAATGCGCTCCGGCTCGATTCCGTGATGGGCAACCATGTAGAGCACGCGCTGTGACATGGTGGTTGTCTTCCCTGCTCCCGCTCCCGCAACGACAAGCAGAGGTTCAAGAGGTGCTTCGATTACGGCACGCTGCTCATCTGTGGGGGGAAAATACTGGCGGCTTCGGGGGGTGGCCAATCGCAGAATTTCATCAACACTGAGCCGTGAACTATCGATGCTCATTCCACACTCCTCTTTCCTTGCTCACGAGCCGGGCAAGAACGGGCGAACTCGCAGTATTGGCATGCTTCATCAGAGGGTGTCGCGATAAAAGATGGGCCTTTCATTTTCTGCCCAATCTCATCAAGCTGACTAATCCAATCCGCCCTTGTTTCCGGGTCTAAGGGGTCTTGCGAGATGGTCCGGACGTCACCGTAGCCAAGATATTTGAGCTCTGCTCCTAGAACTTCATAACCCAGTTGTTCGACTGCAAGTTGATAGAGAGCGAGCTGCGGATGGTCCGGGTCCTTTTTCGCGCCAGTTTTATTTCCCTTCTTCCCAGTCTTGAAGTCAATAATCCGGACGCCTTGGCCGTCCAATTCCATTCGGTCAATTCTTCCGCGGATGTGAACTGAAGAGATCGGAACATCGAATGGCACTTCGACTTGAACATTTCCGTCCGGGGCTGCCAAGCCTCCCGTTTGAGCTGATTGCTCAAGATATTCACCGAGCGCAGATGCCATCTCTCGAAGGTGATCCATGTGGATCTTGCTGGCAGCCTGCCCTTCATCCACGCCCATTGCACGAATCTCTTCTTGGAGCGCATCCATAACAGCGCTGCGAGGCCCGCATGGGAAGCGCTCAGCCAGGCTGTGGATTAAGGTTCCATCTGCTGCACTCTGCGTTGGCATTGAAGTGCCGCTATTGGAAGCAAAGAACCAGCGAAGAATACATTGACGTGCGCTATCAAAGCTGGAAGGACTCACGGCGACACGTTGCTGCTCGTAGATCGGGCTATCCGAGCTGATCCCTCCGGCTCCGATCCAATTGCTGGGGATTGCGCTGGGCACCCCGCGTCTGGCAAGAATTGCAAGCAGACGGGTAGCAAGCTGAGATATTTGGGGGTCATGCTCCTGCGCGGCAAGATACCTCAGTCTGGAGATATGACCAGATAGGTCTAATGCAGGCGGAACGTCTTCAATCGCAAAGCCGTCTTCAGGGATTTCGATCCCTGCCCCTTGTGCAACAAGTTCAACAAATTGTGATGGTGCCTGGTCTTCATTGGAAACAACTCCAATGTGCAGTGCCAGATTCGTTCGTGAAACGGCAGCAAGAAGTCGCCGAAGTTCATCGTCTAAAACTGCCCTACGTTGGATCCGAGGATCATCAATGATCTCTTGGGCCGGGTCGTTACTGCGTGTGATCTCCCCAAGAAGATCAGCGCGCAGCAAGCGCTGTCGAAGCCGCAGATCGGGCCAACTGCCATCTTGAAGCCCATAAATTGCCACGACATCCCAATGCTGCCCCACTGCCTGTTCTGGGGTGAGGACCTGGATCCCTTCGTGGCGATATGCGGTTGCAGCAATGGTGTCGGTAGCGACGTCGGATTCAAGGAGCTCACGCGCAAACTCTGCGGCGGTTCTCTGCGGATTTCTTTGTTGCCAGATATCCGCCACTCTAAACAGTGCTATCACCGAATCTAAGACGTCATCAAAATAATCTGAATCCGAGTCATGCGCTAATGCCCGTTGGCTGAGTTCCTCCGCTACATCTGCCGTCGCCCATGCTTCCCAGAGCGCTTTTTGAGGACTGAGGGCTTCTACTTCTTTCCATAACGTCGAGGCCTTCAGAAGCTTGCGCAGTTCCGTTTCTACATTCTGTGAGAGAAGAGAGGGGTCCTGAAGAATGCGAGAGACCGTATCTGTACTGAGGTGCTGAACGCGTCCCTGTGCCAACTTCTGATCGCTATGCGCCCAAACATAGTTGTGAAGAAGCGAACTCACATGCAGGGCATCGATCGAGATCAGATCTGAACGTAGCCAGCGATCGATCACTCCCACGCCATTGTCTTCATTCGGAATTAAGGCTTTCAGCAACGCGCTGGTCATTGAATTGGAGGCAAAATTGAAGGCTTGTTGACCTCCAGCAAGGGGGATCTTGCTACGTTTCAGGGCCCTTCTTGCCTGCTGAATGAGAGATTGCGAGCGGACAATCACTACCTGCTGCGACCAAGGAATGTTGTCACGCAGATAGTGGGAGCGCAGCTGATATCCCAAAGCCGCCCCCATCTGTGCAAGGCTGGCGCAGTTGTGGATATGTACCCCCTGTTCACCGAGCCCTCTTTCAGAGTCGCCAGCAAACGGGGCATTTCTTCTTCCAGCGGGTCCGCTTTGCGTAATGCGTGAGGCAAGCGAGAGATTCAAGGCATGAAGCTGAGGAGTACCGACGTAGCTTTCCCCACAGTCTTCGATTTGAACGTCGAAGATTCTGGCCAGATCGAGATCCATATGGGCATAACCGCGCTTGTATGAGGTTACTGAGAGATCTGGATTCGAGAAAGCAATGATGCGACTTCCCAATTGGTGCGCGACATGAAGTAGCGCTAGCAGCGAGGGAGTGCAGTCCTGTAGATCATCGATCAAAAGGTATTGCGGAAGCGGGGTAAAAATTCGTACCCCGGCGGACTGCGCACGATCATCCCATTCGGTAAGGAGCTGGGCAGCTTGCCTTCCCAATCCAGCACCGTGTGCCAGCATGGTTCCTCGGAACTCCACCCCCAACTGCGGAAGTTCGTTCCACCTCCTGAGAAGGGGCGCAAGACTCACCCACTGCTCCATTGCGCGAATGCGGCCGAGCTCCTCTAGATTCTCAGCAGTTGTCCCAGACTCCGCAGCAGTATCAATGAGATCACGTAGTTCCATCCGAAATGCCGGAAGTGAACGGATGGTATCGGAAAGTTCTTCAGGCCATTGAATCGCAGTTTCTTCTAGCAGTTCTAAGACCATGCGATCCATGTTTGCTCCCGTCAGGAGCTCAACATCACCCAGCGGTTGGTCACGCGTATTTCGCCACTGCGACACGATTGAATAGGCCCACCCAATGGGGGTTCGAACCGGGCGTACCGCATTGGGAGCAAGTGCTTGTACCGCAGGCATCAATTGATCGGCTCGTGAACGATCTGGAGTGAGAACTAAAAACGAGTGGTCGTTGCGTACAAGTTCAGCGACAGCGGCAAGAAGAAGAGTCGTCTTCCCGCTTCCGGGTGCACCGCGAAATACAGCATCACCTTCAGTTATCTGCTTAAGCAGAAATCGCTGATGGTCGCTGAGTTCCGGTAGGCCTGAGAACTCAGATCCAACCGTGATACGCACCGGTGTGTTGTTCATATAGTGATTTTGACAGAGGCCACCGGCATTTGGAGACCACTTTGGGCTTCTAAGCGAAATTACGCTGACACTGAAATCCCCCAGCGCCGCTTTCCTCCTCACGTACCATGAGAGTGAAAAGTTAACCCCAATCAATGAACCTGGGAGTCGCAGTGAACATCACGATCGGTATCAACGCCAGCCCGCGCGAACTCGACCTCGAACTGGACCTCAGCGAAGATGAACTCTTCGCCCAAGTCACTAATTCCCTACGCGAGCAGACTCCCCTGATCCTTACGGACACTAAGGGAGAGAAGACGCTCATTCCCGCCCAAGCAATTTCCTACGTGCGCGTAACTGCCCCGCAGACGCACCGCGTCGGCTTTGCTATTCACTAAGAGCAAGCCGAAATCAGCTGATACTTATCCATCTGCGTCTAACCGCGCAGGTGGATTCCTTTCATGCGCTCTGCATGCTCAACGCTCAAAGTCTGAGCAATAGTATCTGCGTCTTCGGGAGAATCCGATAACTCAGGGTGCATGAAGAGGGTTGAGCGCACCAATCCCAATACCTCTCCAGCAACCCTTCGCGCCCACAACGACAGGCGTGCGGCAAGCTGCTCATCGGCCTCGAAAATCGGAGCCAAATTCTGGCGCTCCCACTCCCCCTGCTCAAGATCCCACTTTGCTTCCGGGAACAGGTTTTTACGCGACGCAATCTCACGCAGCAGACCACCCAAGATTCCCAAGGTCACATAGGTTTTGACCGTGCGCTCATACCAGGTCGTCGGTCGAGTACGGGCATCCAGATCGTCATATAGCCCATCGAAAGCCTGAGCTTTCTCAGCTAAGTCAACACCGCGATGCTGACACCAGGTTTCGACCTGGGTATAGGTATCGAAAACTCGAGTGGCCATGCGCGCATGCTCAACCTTCGCCTCGAAAGTCGGCGCCTGGTCACTATCCTTTGCCAAGCGTGTCATTGCAGCCAAAATCGAATACGCGATCAGACCAACAACGTCAGCGTCGCGATCCGGCACAGGTTCATAGGTGCGTTCCATGCACTAACACTACATCAGATAAACGTGACGGGTTCCTCCTCGAGCGATCCACGTCAACCTCGTAGAATACAAATGACAGTGCTGACCGATCGCACGTGAGATATTTTGCCCGGGCACCTATGCCCCTTGAAGAAGAACCGCGATCGGCTGCAATTTCCAACGGGTTTTTCCCAGAACAGGTTGATCGTGACTTCACCGTCTGACTACTCTGCTGGCGTCGTACGTTTGGGCTCAATCAAAGCCCCTTCGACCCAAGAAGATGAAACCACCCCCGATATTACGAACTCGGGAAATGAAACTTTCGAAGCGAAGTCTTTCGCTGATTTCGGGGTCAGTGACCCCATCGTTGATGCGCTTGAAGAACGCGGCATCACCCACCCCTTCCCGATCCAGGCCCTGACTCTTCCCGTCGCACTGGATCGCCACGACATCATCGGTCAGGCCAAGACCGGTACCGGTAAGACTCTGGGATTTGGCATCCCCGTCTTAGAAGACGTCATCGCCCCGGATGAAGAGGGCTACGAGGACCTTCTCAATCCGAATATGCCGCAGGCACTCATCATTTTGCCGACCCGCGAGCTCACCAAGCAGGTGGCCGAAGATCTCCGGGCGGCAGCCTCGCACCTGTCGACGCGCATCGTTGACATCTACGGCGGCGTTGCTTTTGAACCCCAGATTGACGCACTCAAGCGAGGCGCGGATATCGTCGTCGGTACCCCCGGGCGTTTGATCGATTTGCTCCGTCAAGGCGTGCTGCACCTGAACGGCGTGGAAAACGTTGTCCTTGACGAGGCCGACGAGATGCTTGACCTGGGCTTCCTCCCGGACGTGGAAACTTTGCTTTCGCGTATTCCCGCGGACCGTCACATGATGCTTTTCTCGGCAACCATGCCCGGCCCGGTGATCACGCTGGCTCGTAAGTTCATGACCCAGCCGACCCATATTCGCGCGCAAGATCCTGACGATCAGGGACAGACCGTCAACACGGTCCAGCAGGTGATCTACCGCGCTCACGCCATGAACAAGACCGAGATCGTTGCGCGTATCTTGCAGGCACGAGGCCGCGGTCGCGCTGTGATTTTCTGTCGTACCAAGCGTGCGGCTGCGCGCGTTGCCGACGAGCTCAGCGAGCGCGGTTTCGCGGTTGCCGCACTTCACGGCGACCTCGGTCAGGGTGCGCGCGAGCAGGCTCTACGTGCTTTCCGTAATGGCAAGGTCGATGTTTTGGTTGCAACCGATGTTGCTGCGCGTGGCATCGACGTTGACGATGTCACCCACGTCATCAACTACCAGTGCCCCGAGGACGAGAAGGTCTACATCCACCGCATTGGTCGCACCGGTCGCGCGGGGAATTCTGGTACAGCCGTGACCTTCGTGGATTGGGACGATGTCCCGCGCTGGTCGTTGATTTCGAAGGCGCTAGGCTTGGGAGTTCCCGAACCTCTGGAGACCTACCACACCTCGCCGCACCTGTACACGGACTTGGATATTCCCGAGGACGTCACTGGGCGCTTGCCTCGTGCGAAGCGTACGCGCGAGGGACTTGGCGCCGAAAAGCTTGAGGATTTGGGCGCTCCTTCCCGCCGTGGACGAGGCCGAGGCCGCGGTGGTCGTTCCTCCGCCCGCTCGGGAGGACGCAGGGAGCGTTCAGCTTCCGGCGAGCGGACTCGCACCCGACGCCGTACCCGCAAGGATGGTGATCAGACACTGAATTCCGGAAAGCAGGGACGTTCTGACCGCGGAACCAAGGGCCGAGGCCGAGGCGAGCACTCGCCCGCACCACGAAAGCGGGTGCGCCGCCGTAAGGGCAGCGAAGAGTAAAGCTGGTATTTACCGGCCAAGGAAAGGCAGGGTGTTTGCGTACAAGACAGGATTGGCAAACACCCAGTGAACAGCGGCTTCCCTCAAGACATCGCTGGCCTCGGTTGATTTTCCTCCCTGAAGGTCCCCCACTGCTTGCTTGGCGCGCGCAAGCTCGTCTGCACTGAGGGGGACCTCGGAGGAAATGATCTCGAGGAATTGCTGGAGAAGTGCGTTAAAGGTCGGTTCCCAGTTAATGCCGCCATTGTCGTAGACCTCGTAGGCAACCTTGCCCGTGATCCTGATGGCTTCGCCTTGAAGTGTCTCGGCCTGATTATCAAGTGGAACTAGCAAGTCCCAGAGTTCGTTGGAAAGTTTCTTCCAGCTCTTTGAAGGATCGAGCTCGAGCTTTTCTCCAACGCTTGGGGCGGGACGCGCAACTTGCTGAGCGACGCCGAACATTTCGCACAGCTGTCGCAAGGCTTCCGCGGCTTCGAGGAAGCGGGGATTGTTAGCGTCTTCGGGGCTGTGGGCGATGATCGAGCAGCGATCTTTATCCATGGCTTGAAGAGCTTTATATTCCTCACCGCTTGGGTGTGCGCCATGAGCGCATAAAACTTTGAAAATACGCAGGATTCTGGGCGAATCAAACAAGTTGTACCAACTGAGCGCGTACTTCGTCAGGGTGTAGTCCCCATAGATCTTTGAATGCGCATCGAGAGTAGGGTCAGCGCCCCATTGGATCATCTGTTCTACCTCAGGCGCGTCTAGGCGTTCGACAGCGCCGAACAACGGAGTTTGGTCCGTGTTATCTCGGGCATTGATATCGCCGCCAAGGGCAATGAGACCGGGGATCAGATCGGGTCGACGTTGCGTGACGCGGCAGTGAATGGGAGTTTGTCCGCGTTCATTGCGACAGTTGATGTCCTCGCCTCGAGCGACCAAGAACTCGACGATCTCTTGCGAGCAGAGGAGGTGCAAGAGCTTGGGCTTTCCGTATTCGCTCCGCAGATATGCGCCGATCTCGCAGTTTTTCACTGCCTCAGCCACGGCCTCAACGTCCCCGCTTGCGAGGATTTCTTTGATGTCGTTGGGGAGAGTTTTGCGCATACCAGCCTCCGTGTGAACGTTATTCTTCAAGAATAGCGTCTTGACTCACGCCTCCATTCAGAATTCGTTCCAAGTGCATGCAAGCGACTTATCGGTGTTTGGTCGTTCGTTCTCCAATCGCTTGGATCGCCCAGACGACGACTCCTCCAAGGACAGCAGCGGTAAAAATTCCACAAGGGCTATGACGATTCGCTGCAGGCGGTAGTGGCTCAGCAGAGGAAGGTAGCGCTGCAGTTTCAAGCTCTTGTCCTGGCAGATTTTGCTGAGTCTGAGCGCCTTCCAGAGCATCTGAAAGCGATCCAGATTCTCTCGCGTTAGTACCATCACCGGTTAGTGAACTAATGAAACGCTCGATTGTAGGCGAGAACATAGTAAAGAAGAACAGAACCGCTAATGCCGCTGAAAACGCAATTGCCATTGTGAACATCGGGATTGTTTCAATTGCTTGTGTTTGACATTGCTCCTTGATACACGTCCCTTCCGGTAGCGGGCGCCTGCACATTGCCCGTAGTAACGCAAACGAACTGAGCATGTTCGGTAGAAAAATACTGATGATGAACAATATGCCGCCGACACCGATACGTATTTCGTTTCGATACTTATCATTCATCACCGACAGCATCTGAAGAGCTGCGCCGACCAGGAAAAGAAACCAAATAAAGAACGCTTCATAGAGGGAAACAACTCCAGGTTCCGGATTACCGAGGAAGAAGGCGAAACCATTCCCACCTGCAAGGCGTAGTACGCCTCTAAACACCCCCAAAAGAACGGTAAAATTCAGCAACTGCACTGTTAGATACAGCCACTTCGACGCCTCGACCCCTCCCGTCCTGCAAGATCTAAAAACCGCAAGGATAAGTAGGAAGAAAAGGTACAGGGCGATATACCCCCCCCGGTATAACGCCCCTCATCCTGAGTCCTAATCTCTGCAACTGTTCCGCAAACACAGCAAACTATAAGAGCCAACAAACCAGCCCAGATTACCCCGTAGACAATTGCGGTACATAGCTTGCTTGGTTTGCGTCGACTCTGAACACTCATACGCAGATTCTAAATCCAACCGACATTACAGTCTTTTTTGACACGCTTCACTGACTGCGATCCGCGGATTGAAGTAGAAATTTCACTCTCTCACTTATGAAGATCCAGAGGAAAGACAAACGGATAGCGAGGAGAAATGCAACATCACCATACTGAAAACAGAAAATTAAAACACCTGACTCTAACGTTCAGCCAATACTCTTGCTCAACATATTCAGAATTCGAAAAAGGAATCAAGACCCCTAGCAGGAAGATAATTAAACCAAGCAGAACACTAATATATTCTGACTGACGCACCAACCACTAACTAACTTCACAAGAGCAATAATGCACCTAACCCCAAACAACCTTATTTAATAAGCAACAAGCAACTTCCACAAGCATCGCAATGCACTCAACTTCTCCCACAGCTTAAAACGGCCGAATTCCGCACACCAATTTTCAAGTATTCGCTTGATTACATCATATTCTTTTACTTAGCAACATCGTACATAAAGACACACCGACGCGTAATCAAGCAACTAAGTACGCAATACATGCCGCCTCCGTTAATATACGCTACACACACCAATGGCAGAGGTTGCATAAGCACGCTTAAACCATTGATTTGTAACCCAAAACTCCTTATTGCCGACGCTTACCTATCGTCACACTCCCGAGAATATGTTTTATTTTTAAAATGTTTTCTAATCGTTGATTTCGCCGTAGATAAGAAAAAACGATTAAGAAAAGGATAAGTAAAGATCCTAAACCAGCAAGGGTAAAATGGAATATCGGAATTTCTTGCTGACATTGCGGGTAAAATTTCTCATCAACGAGCGTACCGCACTCAATTTCCAGCAGTGTGAGCGAATTTAGAAAGCCCTGGAGAAATACGGCTGAAACTGCGAGCGCACCGCCAACGAAAGACGCATAGTACCCTAGCTTGAAATAAAAGCTCTCGAAAGATGAACACAGTATTAAGACCGAGATAACGAAAGGTGGTATCCACGATAGTATAGTCACTTCATACGGCGAAATAATGCCACTCACCGCCGAAAATGAGCGCACCGAGCCTTTAAAGCTCTCCGTCAGATCATAGAAAACACAATATGCGGCCAAATAGAACACATATAGACCACACGGGACAACCCAGATCTTTTCTCCAACTCCTCCTTTCCTCACCTTTCCACTTTCTAAACGAAAAAGAAACGAAATGACGAACATCAAGAAAGGTATTGTTAGAACTTTAACGACCAAATTAGGATCAAGACCACTCCCTGCAAGTCGATTTCTCAGCAAAAAATAAGCCCAGCAATTCAGAAGCAATACGACAAGTAGCCAGATAGCAAGCAATACGAGCCATATCAGTCGCCTCCGCTCAATTTTCGTATGCATTTCCTTAGCGCGCCTCCGCAAACATGCAGAAAAATAACAAAAATAACACCAACACCAGTTCACGGCACAAGGAGCCTCTATGCTATGACCTCGCCGGTTGTATTGAGCCTATCATACGGCTGAAACAGAATCTACAAATCTAAAGAATATCAGCTAAGTAAGTTTGACTTGAACTGGGAAGTGAAACAAAAGTAACTCTCATCCAAAGCTACGTGAGCTCAACACCTAATTTCTCACAAGCGCCAGAAAGACCGTTAGTATCACATTTTATTTTTCACCTAGAAATATCGTCAACAGTCACACACCCCGTCATGCAGTCAGCACCCCAAAACAAGCGTCCGGTAGTGTGCCACTACCGGACGCTTCAACTCCCCTATGAACCTGCGCGATCCCGTACTAATGAATGAACGCAAGCTCTCAAGGTGAGCAGTCTATACCTCCTGATCAGCCAACGCGGGAGATTTTAACAATCGCACCTTCATCGCTGACGGCAACCAGTTCGTAGGCAAACTCACCTTCCAGCGTCATATCGATCTGGTTAAGAAGCGGCGTGGGCACGTGAGGCGCAACCAGCTCCATGGCCTCGCCGACGTTCAGAGAAGAAACGGCACCCAAGATTGCGGGGTGACGCAGGCGAGGCGGGAAGGGACGTGCATCCAATCGCGGAAGCTGAGCACCGTGATCGCAACCGCAACCGCATCCACCGGACTGAGCAGGCTCCTGGGCCTTTTCGGCAGAAACATCACGAAGTTCGAATTCGGGCAGGTCGGAATTAGGTTCGATCATGAGATCCCTTTCGTGGGGCTCGGCGACTGAATGAAGCGCCTGAGCATCAGCTTCTAATAAAACATAGTTTATACGTTTTTATTAAATCTGCCCTTTGAGGGTTCTTACTCCTCCGAGTCCGCCAAGATCCGCTGAACAGAACGCGGTAGAGCGGCCGGACGCTCACGCCGCCCTCCCCTGGTAAAGAGGAACATGCGAATACGACCCTAGAATGTCGTGCGCATGCTAGAAGGCCAGCGGTGAGCAATGTATTCAACCGCATCTGGAATTTCGAGGCGCCGCGTTGAGTTCCCCACGCGAACCCACAGCTCGGGTGTTCCCTTACCCTTGGGGCCAAGGAGGTAAACCGGCCTCGGGCTGGGAGGAACAGCCACGCGGCACACCTCCTGGGCCTCGTAACCCTCTTGGGGATCCGTAGCGGGAGCAAAGTCGATGCTCGGTAACGCGGCAGCGTTAGTTCCAAGACGCTGTCCCCACAGATCACGAATCCACAGTTCAAAACAATCAGCGTCAGGGCTCTTCAAGGTCGCATAGTCCGGGCCTAAGCCGATGAGTTTTCCATCATCATCAACACCGATGAGGAGTGTTCCGCCACCGGAATTCATGAAGGCAGCAACAGTCTTGGCAATGACGGTCTCCATCGCATCATCCCGTTGCTGGGTATGCATATTCCAGCGCGCGCTGGACTTAAATTCGCGCGTATCAGATTCTCCTCGCGCGGCAACGTCAGCGATCGGATCAAGGCCGGGAAGCGGATGCAGATAGGCGACGATGAGAGCGCAGACAGTGACAACAATGATGGCAACCGCTGTCGAAACACCGATCATGGCCGGGCGCCAAATATCGGAGTCGGAAAAAATCCAACCCGCAAAGAGGAGTCCAGTCCAAATACCAAGCATGCCAGTTAAGGTTGCGGAGGCAGTGGACATTGTCATTCGCGAGGCCAAGAAACGGCGAACGATCATACCGATGAGCCAAGCAAGCACGACAACTGCGACTTGAATTCCAACCCATCTGAGCAGATCAGGGTTTTGCGGAGTAGCCGAGAAATTAGGCTGAGCCACTGCTGTCGCAAAATTCATTGGATCCCCCTGTAGTAGTCCGCTTCAAGACTACAGAAGATTAAACGCAGTCCCCAGAGCAACCAAGAGGTTTGCCAAAGAGTGCAGCATCCAGCTGGGGATAACCGAACCAGCCGCCGCTTGTTCGTTCAGCCACCCCATAATCCAGCCATTGATTCCAGTAAGGACCGTGATGGCGACAAGACTCAATACGGGGAGATAGTTGATAAACAACAGCAAGTGAAGAAGAGCAAACACAGCGGCTTGAATGGCGTTTCCAAGGGAAAAACCAAAGGACGAACATAGGCGCTTAGCTAAGAAACCGCGGAAGAATAGTTCCTCAGCCAATCCGGTCTGAATAAAGGCATAGAGAAGGATCGGGACGAGTGCAAGAAGTCCGGCGCCTATAAATCGCGAGGTCGCCAGAGCACCCCATACCGAGCTTGCAATCCGAAGTGATGCCAGTGAGACAGCGGCCCAGCAGGCCAAGGCAATGCCCAGTTGTTTCTGCGAAACGCGCTGAACAGGACCAACTTTCCAGGTCGGAACATAAAGACCAATCCAGGTCGCAAATTCCAAGCGACGCTTAGTTGTCACCGCCCACCAAATCGCTGGAATCAGCAGAGCAATTCCCAACTGAACGAAAGATGAAATAAAAGTCGCGAAGAGCATGGGTTTTTCCTGTCACACAAGCAGATAACTCTCAAAGAATACAGCTGCGCCCGGGGCGCACGTGAATACGTCCCGGGCCGCATACCGCTTATTGGCCAGCTCTTTTAACGCAATGAGGTTCTCTTTTCAATCGAGCGTGAGGCCCACACTGCTAGGAATAGTGCAAAGAGAGGGACTAAAATGCATGCGCCCATTCCCCAAACATTGGGATACCCATCAGTTCCCAAAGTCGCGCGATATGACGTCCACATAACCTCGGTACTGAAATGGCCGTCGAGAGTCATTGAGAAGGGCATGAAAAAGGTTCCAATTCCGCTCAAAACCTGGTCAACGATGTAGAGCAGGACCAATCCGATAGCCACCGCACCGAAGCCCATGTGGTTGAAGCGCCCTTCGGCCGCAATACTCATGACCGCACAGACCTGAAGAATCAGCGCAATACACGAAACGATCCAGGTAATAAACAAAACCGCAAGCGCCAGAGTCGAAAAAATCGCAAATAGCGAACGCGGGCCGGCAGTGTAGTCGGCGAGGGTGATTCCCTGACTCCATGCCGCTGCCCAAGCAACTGCAATGCCCCCGCCGATGGCTAAGGCAAGTGCGACGAGGAACTCGATGATCATTCGGCTGACCTTTGCCCAGTAGATCACGGCACCTGACACGGGCAGAGTCATGGTGAAGTACCCCTGTTGTCCGTAGAGGGTCTTCCAGTAGTCGCTCATTCCACTGATCGCGATACCCACAGGAATAGCTACGCACATCAGGTAGCCAAACATGGTCATCGTCCCGCTCAGTCCCGGGACTCCACTTGCGACAACACCGACCGTCACGGCAAGGATCGCAATAGCGGTCCCCATTTGACGAAGATCAGTGCGCAGGCGACTACCGATTTCATAAGACAGCATTTTCCCGAACATCAGCGGTATTCCTTCCTGAAAATCGCATCTAAAGAGTCCCCACGCGTCGCACGCAGATCATCCGCATCACCGTGCAGAAGAACCTGTCCCTCTTTCATGAAGAGCGCATAGTCAACGAAATGTTCGATATCCGAAATCAGGTGGGTTGACATGATGAGCAGTGACTCGGGATCAAACTCACGCAAAATCCCCTCGAGGATAATGTCGCGAGTTGCCGGATCTACCCCACTAATCGGCTCGTCCAACAAGAAAACCTTCGCCTTGCGCGCCATGATCAGGCTGATTTGAAGCTTCTCCCCCATTCCCTTACTCATCTCACTGAGTGGTCGCCCTTCGGGGAGTTGAAAGAAATCAACCATGGTTCGCGCTCTTTCCGGCTCAAAATCGGTAAAGAATCGCGAGTAGATGTTAATCGCACGCTCCACGGTCCATTCGCCGTTAAGGAATGCTGCCGAAGGCAAGTACGAAACAATAGATTTTGTACCGATTCCGGGTGTATGCCCGTCGATACTCACCTGTCCTTGGTAATCATTCAGCACTCCTGCAAGGATTTTCAGCAGCGTCGTTTTCCCACATCCGTTGGGACCCATCAGACCGACGATGTGCCCGGAATCCAGTGACAGCGAATAGTCCCGCAGAGCTGGCGTTTTCCGGTAATGCTTCGTGAGATGCTCAACGTGGACGAGGTCTTGCCCCATACACGTTCCGCGCTCAGTTTGTGTGGTCATGAGTTTGCCTCCTTGGCTACTTCTCCGTGGCATCCCAACGTTGATCGATCAGAGCCCGAGCACCTTCCAGATCGATTCCCAGTGAACGACATGCGCGAATGTAGGCATCTGCCGCAAGATGCGCGTCGTTCTTCCGCAGGGCATGCAGAGCGCACTCGTCAGTTGCGACAAAACGCCCTGCGGTCCGCTTCGGGACCGTCAGCCCTTCTTCGTCAAGTGCACTCAGAGCTCGCTGAACGGTATTGGGATTGGTGCCTGCCTCGATCGCGAGATCACGCACGGAGGGGATCTTTTCGCCAGGTTTCCACGTACCGTCGGTAATACGACCGCGGAACGAATCAGCTAATTGGATCCAGATTGGACGGGTGTCATCGATGCGCATCGGTGTATCCCTCCTGTCTATCTGTATTAATACACTAATACAGTGCCACACTATCGAAACTGTGTCAACACAGTAATACAGTTTGCTCGGAAAACGAACAACAGCAAACGCCCCGTTGGGGAATCCCAACGGGGCGTTACGGCATTAAGCCATGCAGCCAGCTTTCAATAAGCCGCTTTTTACGCATTCACGCAATCGGTTCGGCGTTGATATGCCAGACCTCGCGAGCGTAGTCACTGATGGTTCGATCAGAGGAGAAACGACCGGAACGCGTGATATTGATCCATGCCTTGCGCGACCAGGCTTCCTGATCGCGGTAATCCTGTGCCATGCGATCCTTCGTCTCACGGTAGGAAGCGAAGTCACCCAAGACGTAGTACACGTCAGCAGGCTCGTATCCCGATTCCAAAAGCGACCAACGCAGGTCATGGAACCAACCGGAGTTGGAGTCATCCAAGGTGCCATCGGTCAAGGCATCGATCACGCGCTTCAAGCCAGGCACATTCTCGTAGTGCCAACGAGGATCGTAGTGGCGACGCAGTTCGGGAAGCTCATCATCGGTCGCACCGAAGATATAGGCGTTTTCCTCCCCCACGGCCTCGAGAATCTCAACGTTCGCACCGTCCAAGGTTCCCAAGGTCAGCGCACCGTTCATCATGAACTTCATGTTCGATGTACCGGAAGCTTCCTTACCAGCCATCGAGATCTGCTCAGAGATATCCGCGGCAGGAATGATGTGCTCGGCGGGCGAAACATTGTAGTTGTGAACGAAAACAACCTTGATGCGGCCATTGATATCCGGATCATTGTTGACCAGGTCGGCAATGGTGTTAATCAGCTTGATAATCGCCTTTGCGCGAATGTAGCCGGGGGCAGCCTTCGCGCCGAAGATGAACACGCGCTTAGGAACATCCAAAGCCGGATTGTCCTTGATGCGGAAGTACAGATCCAAGACGTAGAACGCGTTAAGCAGCTGACGCTTGTACTCGTGCAGGCGCTTGATCTGGACGTCGTAAATTGCATCTGGGTCGATCTCGACGCCCTCGCGATCCTTGATCCACGCGGCAAAGTCAACCTTATTCGCATGCTTGATCTGAGCCAGACGAGCGTAGAGCTCCGAGTTACCGGCACCCGTGTACTCAGAAAGCGCATCAAGGTCAGTCACCCAGCGATCCGAGCCGGTCACTTCATCCAGAAGCGTTGCCAAACGGGGGTTGCACTGCTTGAGCCAACGACGCGGAGTCACACCATTGGTCTTATTGTTGAAGCGCTCAGGCCAAATCGCGTACCACTCTTTGAGAGTCTCACGCTTAATGATTTCAGTGTGCAGCGCGGCCACGCCGTTGATCGAGTACGAGGCGTAGCAGGCGATCCACGCCATGCGGACAGTATTGCCCGAGACGGGGGCCATGTAGTCGATGGTTGCGCCATCAACGCCGCGCTCGGACATGTCCAAGCGGAAACGACGATCGATCTCTCGAACGATTTCAGAAATACGCGGGAAAAGACGATCGAAGATGTGAATGTCCCAGGTCTCCAGAGCCTCGGCCAAAACCGTGTGGTTGGTGTACGCAAAGGTACGCGAAACAACATCCCAGGCATCTTCCCAACCCAGGCCATGCTCATCCATCAGGATGCGCATGAGTTCGGGAATGGCCAGAACCGGGTGGGTGTCATTGAGCTGGATGGCGTTGTACTCAGCAAAACCGCGCAGGTCCGAACCGTGCTCAGCAACGTAGTTATCAACGATGGCCTGCAGCGACGCAGAGCAGAAGAAGTACTGCTGACGAACACGCAGAACCTTGCCTTCAAAGGTCGTGTCGTTCGGGTAAAGAACACGCGAGATATCCATGGTGCGCTCGCGGTCGACAATCGCATCAGTAAAGCGCTGTGAATTGAACGCGTCGTAGTCGAACTCTTCCATGGGCTCGGCCTTCCACAAACGCAACGTATTGACGTTCTGGGTGCCATAACCGGTAATCGGCATGTCATAAGGAATCGCACGAACGGTCAGGTCCGCATAGCGGACAATGCGCTGTTCCTCTTCGCGACGAATAACGAAGGGGTAGCCCTCTTCCATCCAAGGATCAGGGTGCTCGGTCTGGAAACCATTGTCGAAGAGCTGCTTGAACAATCCGTAGCGGTACAAGATGCCGTAACCGGCAACGGGCAGGTCCAAGGTCGCGCAAGAATCAAGGAAGCACGCTGCCAGACGACCAAGACCACCATTACCCAAAGCGGCATCGGGTTCTTCTTCCAGAACCACGGACAGATCCTTGCCCAGTGCAGCCAAGGCCTCGCGGGCCTCGTCAACCATGCCAAGGTTGGAGAGGTTATTAAGCAACGCACGTCCCATGAGGAACTCTGCGGAGAAGTAGTGTTCCATACGGCCCACTGCGTAGGTGCGCTCAGTTGCATGCCAGCGATCAGCAATACGATCAATGATTGCCGCCGAAAGGCCCTGCCACGCTTCCATCTCGGTCGAGACGCGTTCTGGGCGTCCGGACACTGCGCGTACCTGGGACTTCAGCTGTTCCTCTAGGGACCGGCTCATAAAATCTCTCCTTGCGATTGACTCAGCACTACCGGTAGCACTGGACTAAGCCTACTGTAGCCCCATAAAGCGGGGCGAGATAAAAAAGATGACGGACTGTCAACCTGACTACTGAATTATTCCAGCGTTCTTAATAAAGTCGAAAACACCACCCATGACCAGTTCAGTTGCAATAGCGGCCAAAAGCACACCGGAAATCTTCGTGAGCAACATAATGCCGCCCGTTCCCAGGAAGCGTGAAAGCTCCAAAGCGAAACGCATCGACAGCCAAATCACCACGTGGGTTGCAACGACAGCACCGACAACGCCAACAATGGAACCAACTGTGTGGGCCTGTGCCATCGACACCATCACAGCAACAATCGCACCCGGCCCCGCAAGCAGAGGAATCCCCAGCGGAACCAATGCAACATTCACTGCATCATCACCAGTATCGGGCTGCTCCATGTCGCTGGAGGTCAACAGCTCCATCGCGACCAAGAACAGCAATACGCCACCGGAAAGTTTCAAAGATTCCATTGAAATATGGAGCGCGCGCAAAATCTGCTGTCCAAGGAAAGCGAAAGCAAGGATGACTCCGAAAGACACCAGCGAGGCTTGGAAAGCCGCTTTTCGCTGAGCAGTGCGTGAGAGCTTGGAGGTTAGTCCCAAGAAGACAGGCATCAAGCCCATTGGGTCCAAAATGACGATCAGGGTCGCAAAAGTCGTCAACAAGACCGTAATGTCCACAACAGAACCGATACTCATGGGTGCAGGACCTCTAAAAACGCTTCCTCTTCAAGTTTGTTCAGCACCGACTGATCCGTTAGGTTTTCACCAAGTTGATTCGGCTTTCCTAGGCCGTGATAGTCGGAGGAACCAAATACTTCCAGCTTCAAACGGCGTGCGATCCGCTCCACATCGGCTCGATCCTCTTCGGTATGATCACGATGATCGCGCTCAATCCCGAACAGGCCCGCGTCCTTCATCATATCAATGACTTCCTCGGGCAGAAGCCTTTGGCGAGCCCGCGCGCGCGGATGCGCCAGCACAGGGACTCCCCCGG
Source organism: Pauljensenia sp. (assembly GCA_042645485.1). GTDB lineage: Bacteria > Actinomycetota > Actinomycetes > Actinomycetales > Actinomycetaceae > Pauljensenia. The sequence continues at coordinate 40,959 of JBHRQN010000003.1, read as the reverse complement.
CGGCTCGAACCAGCTCCACAGCATCGACTGGATCGGGTGCCCAGTGCATGACGTAATACTTACTAGAAGGATGCAGAGTCTGCGCAAAAACGGCACTGCGATCAGGGAAAGCGCCTATTTCAACCAAGGCATCGGCAATATGCGGACGCCCAACCGGTCCACCTTCAGGAGCAAGGGCACGCACCTGCTCCCACGTAATTGGATAGTCTTCTGCAAGGCGTTCAACAATCTTCTGCGCGCGCGTGAGACGCGACTCAGTTGCTCGGCGCTGAACTGCAAGCAGGGCCTCGTTCGCAGGATCGGGAAGGTATCCCAAAAGGTGAACGGTGATCCCCTCACTCGCGCAGGATAACTCCACCCCGCGCACCAAGGACACTCCAGTTCGCTCAACGCATGCTGCGGCCTCGTCCCAGCCAGCGTATGTGTCGTGATCGGTCAGCCCGACGACATCCAAATGCGCCTGGCGTGCCTTCTCCATGAGTTCGGCGGGGGTATCGGTTCCGTCCGAATACGCACTGTGTGTATGAAGATCGATCCTGGTCATGTATTTAGAATACGATCCGCCTAGCATGCCGCACGGGGAAAGTGAGACCATGACACTATGACTACGACTGAAACCAACTCCGCGGAAGAAGCACCCGATTCTTTGGCTGAGCGCGTGAATAATCGCTCGCGCCGTCCATCCTCAGATGCATTCCGAGAATTCATGGGCTCCCAGTGGGGGCCGCGTCCTGATCCGGGTATTACTCGATCGGCCGTTGCCGACTACCTTCCCGCTCGCGCAACTGCAGCAGGAGAGCCCTTCGCCGGTGAACGACTGGTTATCCCCGCAGGGACCTACAAAGTTCGCTCAAACGACTGCACCTACCGTTTCCGCGCATACTCGGCTTTTGCTCACCTGTCGGGTCTTGGGCAAGAACGCGAACCCGATTCGGTCATTGTCCTTGAACCCCTTCCCGAAGGCGGTCACGAGGCGGTGCTGTACTTCAAGCCTCGCACCTCCCGTTCTTCCCAAGAGTTCTACTCTGACTCACGCTACGGTGAGTTCTGGGTGGGTGCCCGCCCCTCCCTCGAGGAAGTTGCAACCGAAACCGGTCTGCGTTGCGAGCACATCGACACCCTTCGCGACGCTCTGGCCAAGGATGCGGGAATCGTTCGTTTGCGCATGGTTCGCAATGTCGACGAGGCCGTGGAAGCCATGGTCAACGAGGTTCGCATGCAAGCAGGCCTGCCTTTTGGTGGGGACGCTGCCGAAACAGACGATGCTTTAGAAGAGCGACTCTCAGAAATCCGCCTGTGCAAGGACGAATTTGAGATCTCTGAGCTGCGTCGCGCAGTCGAGATCACAAAGGCTGGATTCGAAGATATCCTTCGTTCACTGCCTCGAGCCGTTGGTCATCGCCGCGGCGAACGCGTCATTGAGGGCGCCTTTGGAGCGGTAGCCCGCGAAGAAGGAAACGGCCTGGGCTACGACACCATCGCCGCCTCGGGTAACCACGCAAATACTCTGCACTGGATTGATAACGACGGTCCAGTCAACGACGGCGACCTGGTTTTGGTCGATGCGGGTGTCGAGGTTGATTCGCTCTATACCGCAGACATCACCCGCACGCTCCCCGTCAATGGAACCTTCTCCCCCACTCAGGCGAAGGTTTACCAGGCGGTTTTGGATGCCTGCGAGGCCGCACTCGAGCGCGCGAACCAACCCGGAACCCGATTCCGTGATGTTCACGATGCCGCGATGAAGGTCATTGCCGCACGACTGGAAGAATGGGGCCTGCTGCCCGTCAGTGCAGAAGAATCACTTTCTCCCAACGGCCAGCAGCACCGCCGCTGGATGCCTCACGGCACCAGCCACCACCTGGGTCTGGATGTTCACGACTGCGCTCAGGCGCGTCGCGAAATGTACCAGGATGCACTGTTGGAGCCCGGAATGTGCTTCACCATCGAACCCGGTTTGTACTTCCGCGCCGATGACATGGCCATCCCCGAGGAATTCCGCGGAATTGGCGTGCGCATTGAGGACGATGTGCTGGTGAACGCTGATGGCAGTGTTACCCGAATCTCGGAAGACATCCCGCGAACCATTGCCGATGTCGAGGCATGGATTGCCAGCGCTCAAGGACGCGCATAAGCCTGAATGCACAAGTGGCCTCGTCCCAGCCGGGACGAGGCCACTTCGCGTATATACCTCAGTTCTGGGGATCCGTTTGCGAGCTTTCGTCGTCGTGATACTCCGCGTCGGCAGCGCTGGCGTCAGTTTCAGGCAGCTGCGACAAACGCACTCCAAAACGGGGCTTCTCATCTGGACGCGAGCCGTACTCAGTCGGACCAGTGCTTTCGCGTACTGGGCGAACTCGACGCGGGCGCATCTGATTACCTTCGGTCTTCTGCAAAAGTTCGAAAGCTTCGCGAATGCGGTCGCTACCAGCAGCCTTCGCAATGATCACCGCATAGCGACCAGCGACTACCTGGGATTGAGAATAAAAGTCCCCTCGACGCCTGCGAATCAGGAACATTGCAGTGCTTAAACAAGATGTAATCAAGGCACCCGCCAACATGCAGGCACCTACCCAGACCATTGTGTTTCCCTGATTAACAGAGAGCACGATGCCGATCATCGCGCCCCAGAGTGCACCGTTCATCACTGCCTGGGAAACCGCACGAGCCCAGGTCACGCGCCCGATAATCCGCTCAACCGAATAGAGGTCGGTACCAACCACGCTGACGTTCTCAACCTCAAAGTCATTGTTTGACAAAACCTCAAGGGCTGCCAAAGCCTGATCGTAAGAGGCATAGGAAGCAACTTCGGTGCCGTCAGGCAGGCTTCCACCCCCACGGGTCCGCCGGGTTCCGCTCACAGGTACGCTCATACTTTTCCCTTTCGTATTCTGCCATCGTAGCGAGAACTTCCTTTCCGTGGGCGGGTAAGAAGTTCGCTCTGGGGATAAACTGGCCGGGTGAGCAGTGCACCTATGAACGTCGGAACAACCGGGCGCCGAATCTATATCGGCAAGCTTGCCGGTACCTCCGTCTTTGACCCGCTGGGCGAGAAAGTTGGTGTCATTCACGACGTCGTCGTGACATTTCGCCTGAATTCGACCGCCAATGTCATTGGCTTCGTCGTCGAGGTTGGCCCCCGAAAACGCGTGTTTCTGCCCTTTACTCGTGTGACGGCAATTGAATCCGGTTCCGTCATTACGACCGGCTTGCTCAATATCCGCTCCTTCAACCAGCGCCCCGTTGAAACGCTTGTCATCACTGAGCTTTTCGACCGTGAAGTCACAATGAATGACGGAAGCGGCGTCGTGAAGATCCTTGACGTCGCTATGCAGCAGCGCCGGCCTCGTGACTGGATCATCTCCACCCTGCACGTCCAGCGCGTTCGCACAACAACTTTGGGCTTCAAACGCGGCGGAACGACCATGACGGTTCGCGTCGATGAGGTCTCTTCACTTCTTAAGACCGATTCAAACCAAGCTGCAACCGCTCTGATCCAACACACGGAAGACATGAAGGCTGCAGACCTCGCAGACTTCCTCCACGACCTTCCTGCAGAACGACAGCTGGCCGTCGCAACGGAACTCCCCGACTCACGTCTTGCAGACGTGCTGGAAGAACTGGGCGAAGACGACCGCGTGTCGATCGTTTCTCAGCTGGAATCCAAGCGCGCTGCGGACGTTCTGGACGCGATGCAGCCTGATGACGCTGCTGACCTGATGTCTGAGCTTCCCGTTGAAAAAGCTCAGTCTCTGCTGTCCTTGATGGAACCTGATGAAGCTGCAGACGTTCGTCGACTGATGGCCTACAAGGAGTCAACAGCCGGTTCCTTGATGACCACCGAACCGGTCATCTTGGCCCCCGATGCGACTGTGGCTCAGATGCTCGCTTCTATTCGTCGTTCTGACCTTCCGGTTTCTTTGGCCGCAGCTGCTTTCATCGCACGACCGCCCTTGGAAACCCCGACGGGTCAATACTTGGGTGCTGTCCATTTCCAGCGCGCGCTTCGCGAACCCCCCAATACACTTCTGGGGACCATCATGGACACCGACCTCGACAGGCTCTCCCCTGACGCCCACGTTGCGACTGTCACGCGTCTGCTGGCGACATACAACCTGACAGTTCTTCCCGTTGTCGACGAAGACGGGCACCTTCTGGGCGCCGTTTCCGTTGATGACGTTTTGGACGAGCTGCTGCCACGTGACTGGCGTGACTGGGATGACGATGTGACCGACCGAGTAATGGCAAGGAGTATTGATGGCTGATCGTCTTGATACCCCCACCGAGCGGAAGTTTAAGCTTTTTCGCCGCCGTTCCTCTGGCGACGGTTTTGGCCAGTTTGCCGAGGCCACGGCCCGCTTCATGGGCTCGCCGAAGTTCATCCTCTACATGACGATTTTCGTCGTCTCATGGATTGTTGCGAACGTCCTCCTCTACAAGGTTTCGGAAAAGTACGCGTGGGATCCCTACCCCTTCATCTTGCTGAACCTTGCCTTCTCAACCCAGGCTTCATATTCGGCACCTCTGATCCTTCTTGCACAGAATCGCCAAGATGATCGTGACCGCGTTCAAGCAGAACAAGACCGTCAGCGCGCGGAACGCAATCTTGCCGATACTGAGTATCTGACCCGCGAGATTGCTGGTCTTCGTATTGCGCTGCAGGACGTGGCAACACGCGACTTCGTCCGCTCGGAACTTCGCGACATGCTCAACGATCTTCGCGAGGAACTTGAAGAGCGCGACGAACGATTTGCACAGCTCAGCGCGCAGGGAAATACGGATCAAGCAGAAGATTCGGCGGATCTGTCTACTCCGCTTCACGCCGACAGCTAAACCAGTCTGCGCAAACCGTTGCTGGGCCATAGGATTGACACCATGACTTTGACCTCGCAGAACGTTCTTGATGCCCTGTCGACTGTTATCGACCCCGAAATTCGTCGTCCGATTACCGACCTCAATATGGTCGATTCCATTAATATCGATGGTTCAACGGTTTCGGTGACAATCTTGCTGACAACAGCGGGATGTCCTTTGCGAACGACGATCTCAGAGGACGTCAACAAGACCCTCAGCGCCTTGGACGGCGTGACTGATGTCAAGGTCACCATGGACGTGATGAACGATGAGCAGAAAAAGGCTCTTCGCGAGAAGCTCAACGGTGGTCGTCCCGAACGCGAAATTCTGTTTGCCCGCCCCGATTCTCTGACGCGCGTCATTGCCGTCACCTCAGGAAAGGGCGGCGTCGGCAAGTCCTCAATGACCGCAAACCTTGCCGCTGCACTGGCTCGTCAAGGCCTCAAGGTCGGCGTGATGGATGCCGACATCTACGGTTTCTCAATTCCTCGAATGCTGGGGGTGAGCCACGATCCTCAGGTTATTGACGGAATGATTATTCCGCCTTTGGGAGCCGAAGGTGTCAAGGTCGTTTCGATTGGCATGTTCGTTCCCGATGGCCAGCCCGTCATTTGGCGTGGCCCTATGCTGCACCGCGCACTTCAGCAATTCCTCGCAGATGTTTTCTGGGGCGACCTAGATGTTCTGCTCATCGATATGCCTCCCGGCACTGGCGATGTTGCAATTTCGATCGCGCAGCTCCTGCCCAATGCTGAAATTCTTGTTGTGACAACCCCGCAGATTGCTGCAGCCGAGGTCGCTGAGCGCGCTGGTTCCATCGCAACTCAGACGGATCAGAAGGTCATCGGTGTCATCGAGAATATGTCCTACCTCCCCCAGCCCGACGGCTCCAAGTTGGAGATCTTCGGTCACGGTGGCGGCCAGTCTGTATCTGATCGCTTGAGCGCTCAGCTGGGCTATTCGGTTCCGCTTCTGGGACAGGTTCCGCTGGATATTTCACTGCGCGAAGGCGGTGACGCTGGCGATCCCGTTTCAACACACGAAGGTCCAGCTGCACAGGTCCTCCAAGAGCTCGCTGGCAAGCTGGCTCACGCCTCGCGCGGACTTGCAGGACGCCCACTGGGCGTCGCTCCCCTGAACAAAACCATTTAATTCAAGGAATCGCCGCCACAATGGCGCGTAGTCATCAAGTTGACAAGGGTTGTGCGTAACCTATGAGACATAGGTACACGAGTGCGGAGGAAAAGATGGCGTCAGATAAAGCCTTGAGTTGGGTTTTCGCAGAAGAATTCGTCGAAGAAAACGAGCTTCTTGCGCAAGCTCGCGAGGCCGCCACCGATTTGGGTGCTGATCCTGTCTCAACCGGAGTTGGTGCCGCCCTTCGTCTTCTGGCTGCAACCTGTGGTGCAAAAGCAGTTCTGGAGATTGGTACGGGTGCCGGTGTTTCCGGTCTCTGGCTGCTCCAAGGTATGTCTCCGGATGGAGTCTTGACCACTATCGATCAAGAGGTTGAATTCCACAAGCACGCGCGCCGCGCCTTTGCGGCAGCTGGGATTGCTTCCCAGCGCACCCGCCTCATTGCCGGTCGCGCGCTGGACGTCCTGCCCCGTATGGCTGCCCGCGGTTACGACATGATGGTGATTGATGCGCCCAACGCTGAAATCCCCGATTATTTGGATCACGCGCTCCGTGTCCTCCGCCCGGGTGGACTGATCGTGATTGTTCATGCTCTCTGGCATGACCAGGTTGCCGATCCCGCGCAGCGCGATGAGCAAACCGTCATGATGCGCGAGATTGCAAAGGTCCTGGGATCTTCTGAGGAGTTCATCCCCGCGATGCTCCCCGTTGGCGATGGCCTTCTTGCTGCAGTCAAACGACGCTGAACCAGGCCGAATCTTCAACTCTTCTTCTGACGTCCGTAGATCTCTTCCTCGTGATCTGCGGGCGTTGCTCTTTCTGATCCCTCTATCCGACTAACTTCGCACGTCTCACTTACTGGTAGCGTTGGCGCCCCCGAGCACCCCGCATTACTATGAAAAACATGTTTGGTACTTCAGCATCGCAGATGTGGTGGTGGCTCCCCTAAGGGCGGGCCTCCTTTGACGTACCTGGAAATGATCAAGGCTCGCTCATGTGGCGGGCCTTTTTCGTTGCGCTGGCCCGCCGAGGGCAAGGGATAGGAACACAATGACACACGCAGACACACCCCACGTGATCTCGCGCGAGGTGCGCTACCACCCAGACGGCGGCAAGCTTTTGGCTTACCTGTGCGAAAAGGGCTTGGTCCCCCAATCGGCCTCGGGTCACCCAACACGAGTCGTCCTGTTGGATAGCGCCGATATCGCTTCTAAGCAGCACCTCACCACCATTGCAGTTCTCGATACTTCAGCCTCGATTCAATGCGATGGAGACTACGTACGTGTCACCTCGACCAACCCGGTTGATGGCCAAAGTGCACTGAATCAGGTCTGTGAGGCTCTCCCGAACGCTCTACGCGAGCGGAAGGACTCGCACGCTCTCTTTGAGCTTCCTTCCCTTCGTGAAGACGAGGCCGATGAGGAAACACGCTTGAAAGAGCGCGCAACCATGGAGCCACTGCGGGTTCTCACCGATACTCCCGTCGATCACCCGCACCTGCCTTTGGTCGCCGGAACCGTTTCTTTTGATTACCTCGCAACCTACGAATCCCTACCCGATGTTGACCAGGGATTTAACTCCTGCCCTGATTACTTGTTCTTCCTTGCGCGAATCATCTTGGTGGTCGACCATCCTTCGCAAAGCGCCAACTTGGTCGGAGCCTCACTCGACCGCGATTCTCTTGAACAGCAAATCGATGCGCTTGCCCAGGCGATCGACCAAGCTCCGCTGCCGACCGAGACCTCCACGGCCTCGGAAATGAAAATCGATCCCGCATCGCAGCCTCTTATTGCGCGCCCAACCATCTCTGATGATGACTTCGAGGCTCTGGTGACGACCATGCAAGAGCACATCGCCGCTGGCGATATCTACCAGGTCGTTCCCTCTCGCGGTTTTATTGCGGATTGCCCGAATGCGCTCCGCAGCTACCGCTTTTTGCGAGATGAGAATCCAAGTCCATACATGTTCTATATCGGCGCGGACGACTTCGAGCTTTTCGGCGCATCTCCGGAATCCTCACTGCTTCATTCAGCCAAGGACGGAACGGTTGCAATTCGCCCGATTGCTGGTACACGCCCTCGAGGATTTGCCCCCGACGGCAGTATCGATCACGAGCTTGATATCCGCTTGGAACTTGAATTGCGTTCGGATGCGAAGGAAGTTGCCGAGCACGTCATGCTTGTCGACTTGGCCCGCAACGATGTCGCACGCGTTTCGCAACGAGGAACTCGTCGCGTTGAGCAGCTCTTGCGCGTCGACCGCTATTCGCGAGTCATGCACCTGGTATCTGAGGTTAGCGGCACCCTGGCAGAAGATCTGCACCCCTTGGATGCTTTCCGCGCATCGATGACCATGGGGACGCTGACGGGGGCTCCAAAGCTTCGCGCGGCAGAACTCATCCGCAACTACGAAGGTCAGCGCCGCGGTTCATACGGTGGTGCTGTTGGTTATCTTCGCGGCGACGGCGAGCTCGATACCTGCATCGTCATCCGTTCGGCATTCGTTAAGGATGGGCAAGCGATCGTGCAGGCAGGGGCAGGAGTTGTTGCAGACTCTGTCCCCGCTCGCGAGGCTGAAGAAACCGTCCACAAAGCAAGCGCTGTTTTGCGCGCTTTGGCCGCCTCGACCGGTCGCCCACTGGCCATTTCCTCGAATGCGGAAGAAAGCGAGTTCTAAGATGCGCGTCATTTTCCTGGATAACCGCGACTCTTTCGTCTATAACTTGGTGGATTTAACCGCCCGCGAGGCCGCAGTGCAGGTCTTCCGTAATACGACCCCAACATCAACGCTTCTCAAGGCACTTGTCCCGACCGAGGCCGAGCGCGCTGCGGGCGAACGTCCGCTATTGATTCTTTCTCCCGGCCCGGGGCATCCCCGAGGCGCAGGAAACATGATGGAGATCCTTGAGGTGGCTCTCCGTGAGAATATTCCGACCTTGGGGATTTGCCTGGGCTTCCAAGCAATGGTCGAGGCCTGCGGGGGCGTCGTCGGACCAGTAGGGGCAACCCATGGGCGCACCGACCGCATTGAACTTACCGAGGCCGGCATTGAAGACCCCGCCTTCTCCTCAATTGCAGAGGCTCCCCGTCCCGGTGACGATGCTGAGCACGGATATATCTCTGTTGCTCGTTACCATTCTCTGGGCACGCGTAGCCTTCCCGATGCTTTGGTTTCCTTGGCACACACCCGTGATGGGATTGTCATGGCTGCGCGTCACCGCAGTGCGCCGTGCATCGGTCTGCAATTCCACCCAGAATCGATTTTGACTCCGGCTGGCCCGCTTCTTCTGCGTGCCCTGCTGGCTGACCTAACCCTATCCACCGCTACTAATTCAAGGAATTGACATGAGTGAGTCCTTTCTGCGCCGCGCATTGAACGGTCACCTACTAGACCAGGAACAGGCACGTTCCGTTTTCGAGGAGATGTCACGCGGGGAACTCAGCGAAATTGAAATCGCAGCTTTCCTTGGAGCGCTTCACGCACGCGGTGAGCAGCCCAGTGAAATTGCGGGTGCGGCAGAAGCTTTCCGTTCAGCAGCACAACACTTCACAACGACCGCTCCCGGCGTCATTGACGTCGTCGGAACGGGCGGTGACGGTGTCGGAACAATCAATATCTCGACGGCCTCGGCTTTCGTTGCGGCGTCCATGGGACTCAAGGTCGCCAAGCATGGTAACCGAGCGGTGTCTTCGAAGGCTGGAGCCGCAGACCTTGTTGAGGCCGCGGGTATTCCCCTGGACCTCTCCCCCGCTTCTTCGGCGAAGCTCTTGGAACGCACCGGTTTCTGCTTCTTGTTCGCGCAGAAGTATCACCCGGCCATGCGCTATGTCGCACCCGTGCGCGGCGCTTTGAAGAACCCGACGATCTTCAATCTCATCGGCCCCTTGGTGAACCCCGCGCCGCTGTCCTACCAGGTACTGGGGGTTGGAAAGCCTGAACTCCTGGATGTCGTTGCGAAGGCTTTGGCCTCCTTGGGTCTGAAGCACGCACTGGTGGTTCACGGTAGCGGTACCGATGAATTCGCCGTCCACGGTCCCACCGAGATCCGCGAGATCACCCAAGAGGGTATTGCTTCCTTTACCCTGGCCCCTGAGGAGCTGGGAATTAATCCTGCTCCGCTTTCAGAGTTGGTCGGTGGGGATGCAGAAGAAAACCTGCGTCTGATCTCGGAAATCTTCGCCGGGAAGGGCGCGCCGGCTCAGCGCGAGGCCATCGCTGCGACAAGCGGCGCGATGCTCTATCTGGCGGGCAAGGCAGAGTCTTTGAACCAGGGAACAGAATTGGCACTGTCTCAACTCTCCAGCGGGGCCGTCGCCTCCCACCTTGAGACCATCGTTTCGACCGCGCGTGAATTGAAAGAGCAGGAGAACCAGTGAACCAGCCGTCTTTCTCTCCCATTTCCACGCGATTGCGCGAAACCGGGACCGTCCTTGATTCGATCGTCGCTCAGCGTCGGACGCGTCTTCCTGAACTTCACGAGGCCTACGGGCACATCGATCCCCTGACGCTTCCTCGCTCGACGCGCTCTTTTGAGGACGCACTACGCACGCGTCGTTACGACGAAAAAGAAGGCTACCAGTCTCGTCCCAGCGGCCCGGCAATCATCATGGAGTGCAAGTCGGCATCTCCGACTTTGGGCACAATTATCGAGGGCGCATATTCTCCGCGCCTTTTGGCTCGTGCCTACTCGCGCTACGCCGCAGCGATCAGTGTGTTGACAGAGCCCGACCGTTTCAACGGCAATTTCGCTGATCTTGATGAGGTACGAGACGAAGTTAACCAGCCTGTCTTGTGCAAGGACTTCATCATCGATCCCATTCAGATCACGGCTGCTCGCTCTCACGGGGCAGATGCGATCTTACTGATGCTGTCTGTTCTGGACGATCAGGACTACACGGAGCTTTCCTTGGCGGCCCAGCGCCTGGGAATGGATGTCCTGACCGAGGTTGACAGTGAAGAGGATATGCACCGCGCTCAGCGTTTGGGCGCACGCATTATAGGCATCAACAATCGTGACCTGCGCACGCTTCAGATTGACATCACCCGCACGCAGAAGCTCGCTCCCCTTGCTCCAAAGGGAGCAGTGATCGTTGGCGAGTCTGGCGTTCATTCACGCGATGACGTGATGGCTCTTGCCCCATATGTCGACGCGCTATTGGTTGGCTCCTCGCTCTCGGGATCGGATGATCCCGCACAGGCAGCTTGGGAGATCGCAGGCGGCCAGCCCAGTGCCGGCCACGCTTTCCTCGAAGAAGCTGCGCTCCACACCTCGTGGAGGCCCTACTCCAGTGAGCGCCTCGGCGCAAAGACTGAGGGTACGAAGGACGAAGGAGCTCCCGAGCGCCCGACGAAGCTTTCCCCCTACTTCGGACAATTCGGCGGACAATACGTTCCTGAGCTTCTAATCCCCGCACTGGACCAGCTTGAAGAAGCCTTCGTTCAGGCAATTGACGACCCAACTTTCATCGAGGAGATCAATACTCTGCTCCATCAGTTCCTGGGACGCCCCACCCCCGTCACAGAGCTTCGCAACCTTCCCGGCGGCGGTGCTCGGATCTTCCTCAAGCGTGAGGATCTGGTCCACGGAGGCGCACACAAGGGTAATCAGGTTCTGGGACAGGCTCTGCTTGCTAAGCGCATGGGCAAGACGCGCATCATCGCTGAAACCGGAGCCGGTCAACACGGGACCGCAACCGCAATGGTATGCGCGCTTTTGGGATTGGAATGCACGATCTACATGGGCACGGTCGATGTTGTTCGACAGGCTCCAAACGTTGAGCGCATGGAGCTCATGGGTGCAACTGTCGTCCCCGTGACCGCGGGCAGTGGGACCCTCAAGGACGCCGTTAACGAGGCCCTACGCGACTGGACGGCGACTTTTAAGACCTCGCACTACCTCTTGGGAACCGCGGCCGGCCCGCACCCCTTCCCCACCATGGTTCGCGAATTCCACCGCATTATTTCAACCGAAGCCCGTGCTCAGATCCTCGCGCAAACCGGTGCGCTCCCCGACGCGGTTATTGCGTGCGTGGGTGGCGGCTCGAACGCAATTGGTCTGTTCGCCGACTTTATTGACGATCCATCTGTTGCGCTCTACGGTGTTGAGCCTGCGGGCGAGGGGCTGAATTCCGGACACCACGGCGCGGCGATCCATGAGGGTAAGGTCGGTGTTCTTCACGGTGCGCGCTCCTATCTCATGCGCACTGATGAGGGACAAGTCGAAGAGTCCTATTCGATTTCCGCAGGCTTGGACTACCCCGGTGTTGGTCCCCAGCACGCCTATTTAGCTGCGAGCGGCCGCGCTCACTACGTGGGAATTACCGATGACGAGGCCGTCAACGCCTTCATCGAGCTCTCGCGTCATGAGGGAATTATTCCGGCAATGGAGTCCTCTCACGCCTTGGCTTACGCCCTCAAGATGGCGCGCGAACTCAAGGAGACAGGCCACACCGAGGGGCTCGAGACACGCGAGGGACACGTCCCCACACTGCTTGTGTGTCTATCCGGCCGAGGTGACAAGGACCTTGACCAAGTCCGCGAGCGCTTGGGAGGCTCCTTCTCCAGGGATGGGGCGGTTGCCCGCGCCGCTGAATTGGTTGCACAAGAACGTGCCGGCTTTGGAACCCATAGGACCCATTCCTATGATCTGGGTTCATCTAAGGAGGAACGATGACTCGCTACGCATCAATGTTTGAGCGCTGCGCCGCGCAGGAACGCGGGGCAATCGTCCCCTTCGTTATGCTGGGTGACCCCACTCCTGCATCTTGCGAAGCCATCATCGAGGCACTCATCGCCGATGGCGCAGATGCTCTAGAGCTTGGGATACCCTTCTCAGATCCGGTCGCAGACGGCGTTGTTATTCAGGAAGCACACCTGCGGGCCCTTCAGGCCGGTACTGCTATCAATGAGTGCTTCCAGATCCTTTCTCACATTCGCGACTCACACCCCGATCTCCCCATCGGGCTGCTGGTCTACGCGAATGTGCCCTTCTCCGTTGGGGTTGATCGTTTCTATGAGCTCTGTGCGCAGGCGGGAGTCGATTCGGTACTCATTCCAGATCTCCCGATCCGCGAGGGACATCCATTTGGAGAAGCAGCACTCAAGTCGGGCATCGACAGCGTGTACATCGCTCCCCCATCGGCCTCGCCTCGCACCCTGAGCGACGTCGCACACTCTGCACGCGGCTACGTCTACGCGGTCTCTCGCGTGGGCGTGACGGGCGCGGATCACGAGGCCTCGACCGTGGGCTTGCACGAGGCCGTCGCAAAGCTTCGCGAGGAAGCGGCCGCACCTGTTCTCTTGGGTTTTGGAATTTCGCGACCTGAACACGTGCGTGCGGCACTCCAGGCGGGAGCAGATGGCGCGATCTCGGGTTCAGCGATTGTGCGCATCATCGCCAAGCATGCGGCAGAGATCGTGGAAGAGGAAAAGAACGGCACTCGCGATGCGCTGAAGGAAACTCTTGTGCGGCTGGGTGAGTTCTTCGCACCGATGTACCAGGCAACCCTCAATCACGGAAACAACTGAGTCGTGGATATTCTCCCCGCCCTTGATATCGCCAATGGCCGGGCCCTCACGCACCGTAGGGCTGACGGAGGTGAAGACTCGACCAGTGCTGATCCCTGCGAGGTTGCGCGTTCCTTCGTCGCTCAGGGTGCTCGCTGGATTCATCTGGTCGATATTGATGCGGCCTTTGAGCGAGGAAGCAACTCAGATGTGCTTTCTGAGGTAATTTCTGAGCTTGACGGATCTGGAGCATCCGGCTCAGGCAGGCACATCCCTAAATGCTGCATCGAGTGGTCTGGTGGTGTACGCAGCGGGGAGGATATCGAAGCTGCGCTTCAAGCAGGTGCTGATCGCGTCAATCTGGCTTCTCAAGCCTTGGTTAATATCGATCGGGTCCGCGCTTTGCTCGCCGAGTTCGCCGGGCGCCTCAACATCTGCATTGACGTAGAGGGCGATCGAATTCGTCCACGAGGCGTTGACGGGGACGCGGGGAACCTTTGGGAAGTCTGCCGCGCTCTGGATCAAGCGGGTGTGCAGCGTTACATCGTCACCGAGCGCCAACGTGACGGGGCACTTATGGGACCGCCCGTAGACCTGCTCAGAGATCTACGGGCGAAAACACCTACGCTTCTGGTTGCCTCAGGAGGAATCCGTCATGTCGAGGATATCCGCACCTTGAGGCGTGAAGGTTATCTGGATGGAGTGATTGTTGGCAAGGCCCTCTATGTCGGGAGTCTGACTCTTGAGGAAGCCCTGAGTGCCTCACAGAGCGTTAGCTAAGGCCTGAGCCAGTTCCTGTGCTTCTTCAGCGCTGAGTTCAATGACCAGACGGCCACCGCCTTCACTGGGGATACGCATGACAATCCCACGACCCTCTTTTTCTGCCTCGAGGGGGCCATCTCCGGTTCGCGGCTTCATAGCTGCCATGTTCGTTTCCCTTCTGAACGCCGGGTATTAAATACCGCTAAAAACACATTTATTCTACCGAGAATGCCGTGCTTTAGTAAGGTTTTGAATTATTTGTGTCCAATTACTATTTCCACAGCTTCTTCGGGGCTATCGACCACGTGCAAAAGTTGAGGGTCATTACTTGAAAGCATTCCCGATTCCTTCATGGTCGAGTTAATCCATTGAACTAATCCGCCCCAATAGTCGCGCCCAACCAAAACGATCGGGAAGGAATGCACCTTACCGGTTTGCACCAAGGTTGCAGCCTCAAAAAGCTCATCCATGGTGCCAAAACCACCCGGCATAGCGATAAAGCCCGAGGAATACTTCATGAACATGGTCTTGCGGGCAAAGAAATAACGGAAATTAATTCCAACATTGACCCATTCATTCATTCCCTGCTCGTGGGGAAGCTCAATTCCCAAGCCGACGGAGGTTCCTCCGGCTTCCCACGCGCCTTTATTGGCCGCTTCCATAATTCCCGGTCCACCACCGGTAATCACGGCAAAGCCCGCCTGAACTAATAGGGAGCCAATGGAGCGCGCACGCTCCCAATCTTCACTTCCAGCAGGGGTGCGAGCCGAGCCGAAAACCGACACTGCCGGACCCAATTCGGCAAGCGCTCCAAAACCTTCGACGAACTCCGACTGGATACGAAGCACCCTCCAGGGGTCCTCGTGCAGCCAATCCGCAGAGGACTGGGGGCGCAGCAGGCCGGTATCGGATGTTTCGCGAGGGATCTTTCCTCCACGAAGGATCACCGGGCCTCGGCGATAGGAGGAATTCTGGTGTGCGTGTTCCATGGGGTCCTTCACTTACGGGGAGAAATCAACAGGGGATCAAATTGGGTCGTGATCACAAGGCTGCCAGTGAGCAGCTGCTGGCGCATCGACGCCAAGGAGTCTTTGAGCTCGGGGGTCATAAGCGCCTCATGAGCAGCGAAAGGAGCCAGCGTCACGCCGTTATTATCAAGAGAATCGATGACCGCATTCGTTGAAAAATCATTTCCTCGTGCGGAAGTAATTGCCTCGGTCGCGTGATCCTTCGTGGTCGTAGTGACCGCCGTGATGACCTGAGGAAGGTCACTGGGAAGGTCATCACCCATCCAGACCAAGCGCTGGGCCGAGTTATTTCCAGCTGCCTCAAGTGCTTGGAGCGCACCTTGGTTTCCACCATCCGCGAAGGGGACCAAAATATCCGCACCCGCAGCAAGTGCCTTTGAAGCTGCATCCTTGATACTTGCCGGGTCATCGTTTCCGGTGAAGGTTCCGCGCATGCGGGAGGTATCCCATCCTTCAAAGCGGATCGATGTCCCATATGCGAGGTTGTAGGCGTCAACTCCCTGCGCAAAGGCATCCATCAGCGCTTGTCGTTCGCTGGTTTCAACCCCACCAAATCCGGCAATAGTTCCGGTCGTCGTCAAACCGGCGGAAGCATAGCCGGCCATATAGGCGCCCTGGGTTGCACGTGAGACAACAGCCTTGCCATTACTGGGCTCGACAGTCTTATTTGCTGATTCGAAGCCAGAATTAACGGTAATAAAGCGGACTGATGAGTTTCTCTTCGCCGCCTGGGTGATGGCCTGGGTCATTCCCTGGCCTTCGGAGACAACAATGGTGCATCCACCCTTGAGAAGTGCATCCAGTTCGCCTTCGCCGGTGGCAAATTTTGCTTCCCCTCCAATTTCCGAGGCCGCCTGCGAAATTGCCAGTTTCGCCGGAGTTTGCGAGGTCGCGCTCTCCCACCCAGATGCGTCAGAAATTCCGCACAGTTGAGTTTGAGCATTTGAGGCAGGGGCTGAGGAGCAGCCGGCAAGGAGAAGCAGCAAAGCGCTTGTTGCTGCGCATAGGTGTGCACGCGCGAATCGAGTCATGGTTTTCATCCTAAAGGAGTTCTTCCTCTCCGCTCTGCGTCAACTGGTCAACCACGTGTTTCACGTCCTGCGCGCGATTACGGTCAACAACCAATATTGCGTCCTCTGTAGCGATGACAGCCATATTCGGCGCCCCAACCAAAACAATCTTTTGGCCAGTCAACGATCGGACGAATGAACCGGAGGAATCAATCCGAAGGGCCTGACCTTCTAAGCTAATCTGAGCAAGCGCATCAAAATCACCCACATCGGTCCATCCCATATCCGTCGCTGGGACAACGGCCACTCCTCCCTCCGAGGCAAGCGGCTCAGCGATGGCATGATCGATGGCAATCTTCGTGAGCGCGGGCCATTCTTCGCTGAGAGTCTTCGCGAAGCTCTCACTTTCCCATTGGCTTCCGATCACGCTTAGATGCGTATCCATATCGGGATGAAAACGCGTCAGTGCGCGAGCAAGAGTCCCCGCGGTCATGATGAACATTCCAGCGTTCCACAGGTAGCCCTGTTCACAGTAATGCTTCGCGGTCTCTTCATCCGGTTTCTCAACGAAAGAGCGCACGATAGATCCCTTTTCGGGAGACTCCTTTTCAAAAGGTTCTCCCGGGGCAATGTAGCCATAGGCTGTTGAAGGGGTCAGCGGCTTGAGACCAATCGTGACAACGTAGCCCTTCTGAGCAACTTCCAGCGCACGTTCTACGCAGTCAAGAAGAACCTGAGGATGAGTAATCGCGTGGTCGGCAGCGAAGGAAGCAATCGGAGCCTCATCACCAAAGCGCTGGCGAATGACATAAGCCGCCAAACCGATAGCGGGCATCGAATCACGTCCTTGAGGCTCGACAAGAACAGTGACATCAAGCCCCTGGGGGATCTGAGCACGAACGGCTTGTTCGTGTGCACGCCCCGTGACAATCGTGAAAGAAGCGGCAATTGGAGCCAGACGGTCAATGGTCTCTTGGAGCAAGCTCTTTCCACTCATGCGAAGATCAAGCAGAAATTTCGGCCGATCCTTACGCGACAGAGGCCACAGCCTAGAGCCCACTCCCCCGGCGGGAATAATGACGTGAAGTCGATTCATACTTCTCAGTGTAATAAAAAGGGAGGCTTGCCAAACGGCAAGCCTCCCTGAATCGAAGTGAGATCACTCAGCAGATTCTTCAGCAGCCTCGGCGGGTGCTTCCTCTTCCTCGACCTCGACGACCTCTTCGGAAACCGTAACAACGACGGTCTCGGGATCGAGCTCGGAGACAACGCCCTTGGGGAAGGTCACATCGGCGACACGAACGGTAGTGCCGGCCTCGATACCGGTGATGTCAACCTCGATGGACTCGGGGATAGCGGTGGCGGGGGCCTTAACCAGCAGTGCGAACTCTTCCTGAGTGTGCTGGGTGCCCGCTGCGGGCTCACCGACGATCGAGACGGGAACCTCAACGTCAACCAGTTCGCCGGCCTTGACGGCCAGGAAGTCGGCGTGGAGCAGATCGCGGGAGACGGGGTGACGCTGAACTTCCTTCACCAGAGCAAGCTGCTTCTTGCCCTCGATGACCAGCTCAAGCAGAGCGTTCTTCTGGCCACGGACAGCCAGGAAGAGCTCGTGAGCGGGGAGATCAACGTGAACGGGCTCGCCACCGTGACCGTAAAGGACACCGGGGACCAGGCCGGCGCGACGTGCGCGACGTGCTGCACCCTTACCAAATTCAGAACGGGTCTGTGCGACCAGCGTGGGGTTGCTCATGAGAGCCTCCTTCAAATAGTTCATTCCACGCACCGGCGCTAGGAATCTGAAGGATAACCCTACAGAAAGCCCTGTCGATAACGGCGCTTTCGCGCCCTCGCCGGAGCAACCTAGCCAGAATAGCGCGTTTTGAGGCCTCAGGCGACCCCATCAAAGAGAGATGTGACCGATCCGTCGTCGAAAACCTCGCGGATTGCACGTGCAAGCAGCGGAGCAATCGGCAGGATTGTCAGATTATCGAAGCGCTTCTCAGGTGCAATGGGCAGGGTGTCGGTAACGATCACTTCCTGGGCCCCGCATTCGGAAAGACGCTGAGCTGCAGGATCGGACAAAATACCGTGGGTTGCAGCAACGATAACGGAGGAGGCACCCGCATTCATCACAACCTTAACGGCCTCGGAAATGGTACCGGCGGTATCGATCATGTCATCGACCAGCACACACTGCTTACCCGCAACATCACCAACGACACGGTTAGCAACAGCGACATTGGGACGGGTGGTATCACGAGTCTTGTGGACAAAGGCCAGAGGGCATCCACCCAACTTTGCTGACCATTTCTCTGCGACACGAATACGACCGGCGTCGGGCGAGACCATGCAGACATTGGACAGGTCAACGTGCGAGCGCACGTACTCAACCAGGACGGGCATTGCCCAGAGGTGGTCAACCGGACCGTCGAAGAAGCCCTGTTCCTGCGAAGCGTGCAGGTCAACGCTCATGATGCGATCCGCGCCTGCCGTCTTGTACAGATCAGCAATAAGCCGGGCAGAGATAGGTTCGCGCCCCAGGTGTTTCTTATCCTGGCGCGCGTAGGGGTAGTAGGGGGCGACTGCGGTAATGCGCTTGGCCGATGCTCGCTTCGCTGCATCGATCATCAAGAGCTGTTCCATCAGCCACTTATTCACTTCACCGGTATGCGATTGCAGGACGAAGACATCCGCACCACGTACTGATTCGTTAAAACGAACGTAGGTTTCCCCACTGGCAAAGTCATACGTGGTTGTCGGAGAAACTCCGCAACCTAACTCTTCGCCAACCTGCTGGGCGAGTTCAATGTGTGCTCGACCCGATACAAGAACCAGACGCTTTTCACCGCTGGTTACCAGCCCCGTCATGCGGTATGTCCCTCCCGTTTATGCGGACTTTTTTCGTCGAGCAGTATCCTTATTCACCGTTCGATCGAAGTAAAAGGCGTTACTATCGTATCGCCTTCTAGGCGTGTGTTACTGACCCAGGCGGCAGGTACTCGGCACCCCGGCCCGACCTGCGCATTCGTCAGTGTTGTTCCCGGGCCAATTTCACAGCCCGTGGCGATCTCGGTACGACCGCGCAGAACAGTATTGGGATAGATCGTCGTATCTGCATCAATGCGGACATCGCATTCGATCCACGTGCTTAAGGGATCCACAATGGAAACGCCTGAACGCATATGTTCCACGCAGATCCTACGGTTCATTTCTGCGGCCAATTCGGCAAGCTGGATCCGGTCATTGCAGCCCTGCGCCATCCACTGATCGTCAAGAATGACACCGTTTGTTACGCGGTCCGCTTGGTATGCCTGAGCAAGAACATCCGTGAGGTAAACCTCACCCTGATTGTTATTGGTTCCCACGTGCATCAAAGCATCGCGAAGGAACTCACCATCAAATGCGTAGATCCCAGCGTTGATTTCGCGGATCTGACGCTCTGCTTCGGATGCATCTTTTTGTTCGACAATCCTGCAGACATCGCCGCTGGCATCATCACGGATGATCCGCCCGTAGCCGGTGGGATCATCAACAATTGTCGTCAGCACTGACACTGTTGCACCGCGCTCGTCATGAGAGCGAACAAGAGCATTCAGGGTGTCGGCATCAAGCATGGGGACATCGCCGTAGGTCACCAAGATCGTGCCCGAAAGACTATGACCGCGGCGCAAAAGTTCATCAAGAGCACATTGCACCGCACGACCGGTTCCGGGAATATCGTCCTGGTCTGCAATGATCACATCGGGGTTATTGCGCAGGATTTCAGCAGCGACGAGTTCACGCTGGTGACGAACAACCGCAACAAGATGATCGGGGTGAGTCCCTGCAGCTGCGTGCAACGCATGACCAATCATCGAACGCCCGACGACTGGATGAACAACCTTGGGAAGGGAAGACTTCATTCGGGTTCCGGCGCCGGCGGCCAGAACAATCACTGCTGTGGGAGTAGCCATGTCGCCCTTTCACGCGCGCTCATCCTGAGCTCCGCCCCTAGGATTCGAACCTAGACTAAAGGCACCAAAAACCTCTGTGCTGCCGTTACACCAAGGCGGAAGGACACATAGATTGTGCCATAAACACACCGTGTTATGCCATCTAGAACCTATGACACGGTGTGAGTGTACGGTTAAGACATGGCCGAGAAGCGGATGAGAATGAGCGCTTTTGCGCGTCGCGAGCAATTGGTTGCCGTAGGACGTGCGACTTTTGCCTCAAAAGGATTTGACGGCACCAGTGTTGAGGAAATTGCCGCTCAGGCAAAGATCTCAAAACCTGTTATCTACGAACATTTTGGGGGAAAAGAAGGACTCTACGCCGTCATTGTGGACCGAGAAGTCCAGGCACTCATGAGCGCATTGGAAGCCGCTCTGGACTCCCACAAGCGCCCGCGAATGATCCTTGAGGATTCAGCGCTCGCTCTGCTGAGCTACATCGAGTCCCATACAGACGGTTTTCGAATTCTGGTGCGTGACGCCCCGCAGAATTCGACGTCTGGCTCCTACTCTTCACTGCTTGGAGATGTCGCCATTAAGGTTGAACACCTCTTGGCTGAGCAGTTTTCTCATGCGCATATGGATCCCAAGTGGGCGCCCCTGTATGCACAAATGCTTGTCGGTCTGATCGCACAGGTGGGACAGTGGTGGCTTGATGAGCGTCGAATGAGCAAGGAAGAGGTCGCCTCACACGTCGTTAACCTTGTGTGGAACGGTATGCGCAATCTGCGTCCCTCTCCCATCCTCATGACTTCCGCGGACGAGGCCAAGTAGCAGTTCTCCCGTTACAGACGCGCGGCCTCGGGAAAGTAAACGGAAAGACCACCATTGGAAACCGGGAAAGTTGCCCACCCGTCTTCTTCGATAACGACTGCCGGCTGCTCACCGATAGCGCACACCCAGGTCTCACCCGCACGCCAGTTTCCAAGGAATAAACGCTTTTCACCACCAAGGCGGTCCGACAGAATGACGGCGCAACCAGTCGATGGGTCACCTTCGATTCCTTGGCGAGAAAAACCAACGACATCGGGATCATCAAAAGCGTCGAACTGCGGGCCTTGGGCGGCGGCCTTGCGCACACGCATGAGGAAGGGTAATTCACTCACGGCAGGAAGAGAATCACCGCTACCCAGAAGATCTCCCCAAAAAACGCAGGGCACTCCACTATCATGCAGCAGAATCAAGGCGTAAGCGGAAAGTTTAAACCAAGGGGCGACAGTGGACTCTAGTGACTGTCCAGGTTGCGTGTCGTGGTTTTCAACGAAAGTGACGGCCCGTTCCGGGCGAGTCCCAACCAAAGTATTGGCAAAGAGCTGCGAAAGATCAAAATTCCCATCCGAGACAGAAGCCTCGTGGAAGTGAAAATGCAATGGGACGTCAAAGAGTGCGACATCGGGAACTCGGTCGAGGTACGAACACAGCTGCCCCACGTCGTAGCTCCAATACTCCCCAACGGCGGGAAGAAGTTTGCCTGTCGCCGCGCGTAAATCTGGCAGCCAACGCGCAAAGAAATCTGAACCGATGTGTTTAACAGCGTCCAAGCGCAGGGCGTCAACGCCTGTCGTTTCGATGTACCAGCGGCCCCAACGGTCTAATTCCTCATTAACCTGCGGTGAAGAGACATCAACATCGCAGCCCATGAGGTAGTCGTAGTTGCCCAGCTCCTCACCGGCAGTGGGGTCCCATTCTTTACCGTCGAAAAGCCAAACAGCGTTGCTCTTCGTGTTTTCGTCCCAATCAATACCGTTGAAACACTGCCAATCCCATTGGAAATCGGAGTAGGCTCCAGCCCTGCCCGGGAAAGTAAAACGGGTCCATGCGCGTATCGTTTCTTCGTCGGAGATCACCTGCATTCGGTTCCCCGGATCAACCTTGCGCGCTCGAACGTCTTCGGTCTCATCCCCACCCAGGCGATGGTTAAAGACAATATCGGCAATTACGTGAATACCCGCTGCATGAAGGGCATCGATGGCAGCCAGATACTCTTCCTTTGTCCCGTACTTTGTCCCGACGCTTCCCTTTTGGTCAAACTCACCCAGGTCGTACATGTCGTAGACACCGTAGCCGACATCCTCGCGTCCCATATAGCCCTTATAGGCGGGCGGAAGCCAGACACCTTCGATTCCCAGATCCGCAAGGTCCTGCGCCGAAGCGGCAATGCTTCTCCACAGGCTTTGATCGGCGGGGAGATCCCACGCGAAGGCTTGCAAAAGCAGATGATCGTGAAAATCTTGCGGCTGCGTATCTGATGCGCTGTGTTCTTCGCTCACACCTTTATCCTGCCAGCCTCGATTGTTTGTTGCGAGTCAACCACGCGCAGGCGGTAATAGGAAGATCAATGACGAAGCAGCGCTTCCAGGGAAGACGCATTGCAAGGAGGCGAATAAGACTGGTGGGTGCCGCCCACAGGCGACACCCACCAAAGGTCTTTCGCGCGCCGCGGCTACTGTGTGCGCTGCACAGCAGCTGCCGCCTCGGAAATTATTCAGATCCCGATCGCAGCGCCAAACTCAGCCTTGATGCTCTCTAGGCGAGCACGAGCGGCCTCCCAGGGCACCTCAGCGCCTTCCTCGACGGGAAGAATCACTTCCAGATAGCACTTGAGCTTAGGTTCGGTGCCCGAAGGACGAGCGATCACGCGGTCTCCAGCGGTGGTTGTGACCATCAGTGCATCTGTTCCGGGAAGACCATCCCACCCCTTCGACAGATCCACGACGCCTTCGACCTCAGCACCGGCAAGGGTTGTCGGCGGCTGAGCGCGCAGGCGCTGCATTCCTTCAGCGATGAGCTCCAGCCGATCGACGCGGAAGGTCAAGGGAGCGGTCACGTGCAGACCATATAGGCGCGCCATGCGTTCCAATTCATCCTTCGCACTGCGGCCCTGAGTCTTGAGCTGCGCGAAGAGGGAGGCTGCGACGACGGATGTTGCAATACCGTCCTTATCGCGCACACGCGAAGGATCGGGGCAGAAACCGATTGCTTCCTCGTAGCCGAAGTAGAGGCCAGGAACGCGGGCAATCCACTTGAAGCCGGTCAGCGTGTGCTGGTACTTCAAGCCATGTCCCTCAGCGATCTTGCCCAGAAGTCGCGAGGAAACAATCGAGTTCGCAAAAACCGCGTCCGAAGGTGCGCTCTGAGCACGGAATTCACCCAGCAATGAGCCGATCTCATCACCGGAGAGCTGACGCCAACCGGTCGCAGATTCACTGTCGGGGACAGCAAGTGCACAGCGGTCAGCATCGGGATCAACAGCAATGATCAGATCCGATCCGTGAGCGGCGGCATGCGCGATTGCCAGGTCCAATGCCCCAGGTTCTTCCGGGTTCGGGAAGGAGACGGTCGGGAAATCCGGATCCGGATCGGCCTGCTCGGCAACCAGAGTGACATTGGTGAAGCCGGCTTCTTCCAGGACCTTCTTGGTGAGTGCAGCGCCCACACCGTGCATTCCCGTCAGAGTAATCCCCAGGTCAGCCTTGCTTTCAGCGCTTCCCGAGGCCAAAGAGCCTGCGCGGGCAATGTAGTCCTCGCGGGGATCCACATTGACGATGAGTTCATCATTTTGTGCAATTTGATCGGCAAAGGGAGCCGACGCAATCGCTGAGGCGATCTCTGCGTCAAAGGGAGGAACGATCTGGACGCCCTGACCGGCATCCGTCACGACTGTTCCACCCAGATAGACCTTGTAGCCGTTGTCGCGAGGAGGATTGTGCGAGGCGGTCACCATGATTCCCGCATCCGCGTCCAGTTCGCGCACCGAGAAAGCGGTGAGCGGGGTTGGGTTCATCAGGGGAAGCAAGAGTACTTCGCATCCCGCTGCCGAGGCCACACGCGCGGCTGCGTGAGCAAAGTCAACCGAACCGTAGCGGGCATCGCATCCGATAACGACACGCGGAGTGCGCGGAGCGTGCTTAAGGAGCACTGCACACAAGCCCGCCGTCGCACGGATCACAACCGCAAGGTTCATCCGAGACTCGCCGGCACCGATCTCACCACGCAGGCCAGCGGTACCGAATTGCAAGGGACCATTCATGGCACGTGCAAGTTCGAGTTCTGCGTCCTGATCGCCTTCGCGAGCGGCCTGGACCAATGATCCGAGCTCTTCGGCAGTTACGGGATCCGGATCGTGATCAGCCCACTGTTGGGCACGTTCAATAAGGTTCATATTCAGTCCTCAAGGCCTTCAAGAATTGCTGCGGTTGCAGACACACCCAAACGGTTTGCGCCGGCATTGATCATGGCGACAGCGGTCTCTGCATTGCGGATACCGCCCGAGGCCTTCACCCCGACACCCTCGCCCACGGTCTCACGCATGAGCTTCACCGCGTGAACGGATGCTCCACCTGCAGGGTGGAAACCAGTTGAGGTCTTGACAAAATCTGCACCGGCAGCGACCGCCGCACGGCAGACTGCAACGATTTCTTCATCGGTCAAGGCCGCCGATTCGATGATGACCTTCAGGACCTTACCCGCGGGGATCTCCGCGCGAACGGCTCGGATCTCGTCTTCAACCTGATCGAACTTGCCTTCTTTTGCCAGGGCAATATTGATGACCATATCGATCTCGTCAGCACCATCGGCAATAGCCTGTTTGGTTTCGTAAGCCTTGACATTCGGCTTAAGTGCCCCCGAAGGGAAGCCCACGACGCAGGCGACCTTCAGTCCTTCGGGCACCTCAAGCGGGAGCATCGATGGGGACACGCACACGGAATAGGTACCAAAACGTGCACCTTCCTCAACGATCCGCGCGACATCGGCGTGAGTTGCCTCGGGCTTGAGGATCGTGTGGTCAATCAGGTGTGCAACTTCAGACTTCTTCATACTTTTCCTTTTCAAGTCCTCAGATCTGCGCCAGCGGAAGTGCAATTTCCATCATCTGGGTGAACGCGGTCTGACGTTCGTGTGCGGTGGTTTCCTCACCGGTCACCAGCGAGTCGGAGACTGTGAAGATACCCAGAGCCTCAACCCCGGCCTCGGCGGCAGTGGCGTACAGGCCCGCAGTCTCCATTTCGATGGCCATGATGCCCATCTTCTGCCAGCGCTCGTTAAAGGTCGGATCAGCGTTGTAGAAGGTATCCGAGGAGAGGACGTTACCCACGTGGGTGGTTACGCCCTTTTCCTTTGCATTCTCGCGCACAGCCTCAATCAGGCGATAGGAGCCGATGGGGGCATAGGTTCCCGGGATGTTGTACTGATCGATGAAGTTCGAGTTCGTGCATGCTCCCTGAGCGATGACGACATCGTAAAGGTTGATTCCGGGCTGCAGCGCGCCACACGTACCCACACGGATGAGCTTTGTGCAGCCAAAGACGTGGATGAGTTCCCACGCGTACAGCGAGATCGAAGGAATACCCATACCCGAGCCCATAACCGATACCGGAGTGCCCTGGTAGGTGCCGGTGAAGCCCAGCATGTTACGCACCGCGTTGAATTGCTGCGCATCCTCAAGGTAGGTCTCGGCAATGAACTTGGCGCGAAGCGGATCTCCGGGCAGCAAGATGGTCGGCGCGATTGGGGCAGCCGGGTTGATGTGCGGTGTCGATTTCATGGTTGTTTACTCCAATACGTGTGTGGTCGTGTCGCTTGCTTGGTCTGGTCTGAGTCTTAGCCCACGCGGTCCAAAATGATGTGACGGGGAGCGGGTGCGGTTTCACTGATGGCCACTCCCCCATCAAGTGCTTCAAGAGCGCGGGGAATGCGCCATTCATCGTCGGTGTGCAAGGTGAAGAGCGGCTGGCCCGCCTTGACCTGATCACCGGGCTTTGCGTGGATTTCGATACCCGCACCGGCCTGTACCGGATCGTCCTTGACTGCTCGTCCGGCGCCCAGCCTCCACGAGGCCACGCCCACGCTGAGCGCATCCATTTCGGAAAGGTAGCCATCGGCCTCGGCAGTAACAGTGTGGGTCAGCGTTGAGGTCGGCAGCGCGGCATCGGGGTCTCCCCCCTGCTCACGGATCATTGCGCGCCAGGTATCCATCGCACGACCGTCCTTGAGCGCGGCCTCAACGTCGACGTCGCTCTTACCGGCCATAGAAAGCATGGTGCGAGCAAGCTCAACGGTCAACTCCACAACATCTGCGGGACCGCCGCCGGCCAGAACCTCAACCGATTCTTCGACCTCAAGCGCATTACCGACCTTGAGTCCCAGCGGGGTCGACATATCGGTAAGCAGTGCCTGGGTCTTCACACCGGCATCTCGTCCAAGATCCACCATGGTGCGGGCAAGCTCGCGCGCATTGTCGATGTCCTTCATGAATGCGCCGCTGCCAACCTTGACGTCCAAGACCAGCGAATCGGTGCCTTCGGCAATCTTCTTCGACATGATTGAAGAGGCAATCAGTGGAATGCAATCGACTGTCGATGTGATATCGCGCAGTGCGTAGAGCTTCTTATCTGCGGGGGCAAGTCCCGCACCCGCTGCGCAAATGACAGCGCCGCAGCCTTCGCCCAGCTGATGGTAGATCTCTTCGTTGGACAGCGAGGCGCGCCAGCCGGGGATGGCCTCGAGTTTGTCCAAGGTCCCGCCTGTGTGCCCAAGGCCTCGGCCGGAAAGCTGCGGAACGGCAACGCCAAAGCACGCAACCAGGGGCGCAAGAGGAAGGGTGATCTTATCGCCGACACCGCCAGTGGAGTGCTTATCGGCGGTCACTCGGCCAATTCGAGCAAAATCCATACGTTCGCCGGAATCAATCATGGCCTGGGTCCAAGTGACGATTTCTTCCCGATCCATTCCACGCAGGAAGACGGCCATGGCAAGCGCTGCCATTTGCTCGTCTTTCATAACCCCGCGCGTATAGGCATCAATGGTCCACTGGATTTCTTCGGTGGACAGTTTCCCGCCATCGCGCTTCACGCGGATGACGTCGACGGCATCAAACTGTTTCATGATGTCCTTCCTGGGTGTTGTTGTCGGGCTACGTGTGTGGCGGACGTACATGTCACCTGATGACACATACGCCCGCCACAGTGATTAGTCTTCCGTGAATCGCGCCGAGGCGACTTCGGTTAGGTCGTGCGGACCAAAAGCTCCCGGGAGCACCTGCTTCATGGTCATGACGCCTTCAAGCATCAGAACCAAGCAGTCATTCCCACCGTGCTCAAAAATAAGCTGGCGGCAGCGTCCGCAAGGAGCCACGGGTTCGCAGTTTCCGTTCACTGCAACGACCGCTACCAAGCGACCTCCGCCCGAGCGCACCATCTGCGACACCATGCCGCATTCGGCACACAGGGTGACGCCATAACCGGCATTTTCCACATTGCAGCCCGAGTAGGTGTGTCCATCGGTTGTCAGTCCTGCCGCACCGACGGGGAATCCGCTATAGGGGCAGTAAGCCTGCTCCATTGCTGAGATCGCAAGATCCTTGAGTTCTTCCCAATTGATATCCATGTTTGGGTCCTTCATCTATCTAGCCGTCGATCACTTCGTGTAAGGAATATTTTCGGCTGCCGGCGGACGCGACTTCCCAACGAATCCAGCGACCGCAATGATGGTCACGATGTAAGGAATCATCGAAATCAGGTCCGAAGGAATGGACTGCTCAAGGTTGGGCAGCAAGCGAGCGAGCGCCTGGGCGAAACCGAACATGAGCGCTGCGCTCATAGCACCGATCGGGTGCCACTTGCCCAAAATCATTGCCGCAAGGGCGATGTAGCCGTTACCTGCGGAGATATTGTCAGTGAAGGAGAGGCTCGAGCCGATGGTGAAGAATGCACCACCCAATCCAGCAAAACCAGAAGCGAGGATCGCATTGAGGGTTCGCGTGCGATTGACGTTGATTCCCACGGTATCGGCGGCTCGCGGGTGCTCACCGCAGGCGCGAAGGCGCAGGCCCCAGCGCGAGCGGTAAAGGTAGACCGCCAGGAAGATCACCGTGGCGTACATCAGGTACACCAAGATGTTGTGGTTGAAGAGCACGGGACCAAGAATTGGGATCTCACCTAGGAGCGGGATTTTGATGTCTGGGAGCGAGAACCTGTTGGTGTTGAACAGTTCGGGCTTCTTCGTCATCCACGTTCCATAGAAGAAGGTCGTCAGACCCGCTGCTAGGACGTTCAAAACCACACCGACGATGATCTGATCCACGCCGTACTTGACCGAGAAGAGCGCCAAGAGGCAGCCAAGGAATGCGCCTGCGATCGGAGCGGCGATCAAACCTGCCCACGAGGTCTGGAAGAAGGACGCTGCCATGACGCCTGCGAAAGCACCCAAGAGCAGGTCACCTTCAATGGCGATATTGACAACGCCAACGCGTTCGGAGACAACGCCCGAAAGTGAGCCGAAGATCAGAGGCGTCGAGATGGCCACTGTGGAGTAGAGGGTGGAGGTCAGTGTGACAACACCGGCCGAGCCCGAACCCGCGTAGATCAAGAAGCCAAATACCGTCGCAATTCCGGCAACGATCATCATGGTGACGTCAAGCCACCGTGGATTTTGCCGACGTGCCCACACCGAGTAGATCGACCATGCCGTCACCACAAGAGTGAGCACCGTCAGTACCAGAAGGATGGGACGACCGGGGGTCACAATGTCGTCGATATTGATGCTCTGGGACTTGTCATTAAGCCTGATGGTGACATCGCCACTGACCTTGACGACAAAAAGAATCTGAAGAAGGGCTGCCAGAACGTAGACAACCGGCATCTTCCACGAGCGCTTGAGCTGAACGTCATTCATTGCGCGCGTCTGGCTCATCGTGCCTCTCCTTCCGTATCGGCGGAGGCATCATCGATGGCGGCATCGCCGCCCTTGGATGCTGCGTCTTCCTTTACTGCCGAGGCCATGGCCGGGGTCTTCCCGTCTTCTTCAGTGCGCTCACCGCTGAGTTCAGCGAGCTCAGCACGCAAGCTCTTCTTAGTTTCCTTTGGCAGATGGAAGAGCCAGCGGACCAGCATGGGAGCTGCGATCAGCAAGACGATCACTGACTGGAGGATCAAGATCATATCGATCGGAACACCCTTGGCCTGCATGGTGTAACCACCGGCTTTGAAGGCACCGAAGAGGATACCTGCACCCAGAGTGCCCAGAGGCTTATTGCGGCCCAGAAGAGCAACGGTGATGGCGTCGAAACCAATGGAGCCTGCGATGTCTCGTGAGACGTAACCAACGGTGCCCAAGGCCTCGTTCGCACCTGCAAGTCCCAGGAAAGCGCCGGAGATCGCCATGGTAATTGCGGTGATCTTTCCGACTGAGATACCAGCGGTACGTGCGGCTTCGGGGTTGGCACCAACTGCGCGGATTTCAAATCCAAGGGTCGAGCGCTCAATAAGCCACCAGAAAACGATGACGGCGAGGAGGGCAATGAAAAGACCAACGTGGATCTTGAAGGGGGCATCCAAGATGCGGGTGAAGGCAGCCGAATCCGCGACCTTCGGGGTTTGAGGTTGATTAGAACCGGGAACCTGCCACGACTTCTTCGAGAGGATGTAGCCCAGCGCCAAGGTCGCAATCGAGTTCAGCATGATGGTGACAATGACTTCGTTTGCCCCGGTCTTTGCCTTAAGAACACCGGCAATTCCCGCATAGAGCGAACCAGCAACCATCGCCGCAAGAAGAGCAACAAGAGTGTGAACGACGGGCGGGAGGTTCATTGCGAAGCCAACCCAGACAGCAGCAAGAGCACCAAAGATAATCTGGCCTTTACCACCGATATTGAACAGGCCCGCGCGGAAGCCCAAAGCAAGGCCCAAACCACCCAATACCAAGGGGATGGAGAAGAACAGGGACTCTGTCAAAGGTTTGATCTGACGCTGGAAACTACGGGCGCTTGGATCAAAGATCGCTCCGCGGAACATCGCATAGTAGGCATCGAGTACCGATGCACCGGTCATTGCGATCAGAATGGCTCCGATAGCGAAGGCGATGAGAACCGCAAGGATGGAAACGAACCATCGCGATCCCAAGATATGACGGCACACAATCAGTGCCTTCGAAGGACGCTTTACCGCGGTCATCAGTTCTCCTCCACGTGTGAATCCGAAACCTCAGCGTGTTCGCTCACGCCCTCGACGGCCTCGTCATAGGGAACACCAGCCATCATCAAACCAAGAACGTCACGCGGGGTGTCCGCGGGAACAACCCCCATCACGCGGCCTCGGTACATGACAACGATGCGATCGGCCAGCGAGATCACTTCGTCCAATTCCGATGAGATCAGAAGGACGGGAATGTTCTGGTCGCGCACCTCAACAATGCGCTTGTGAATGAATTCGATAGAACCAACATCCACACCGCGGGTCGGTTGGTTTGCGACAAGCAGGTTGAGATCCTTCGACATCTCGCGCGCGACAACAACCTTTTGCTGATTTCCACCCGAAAGCGAGGAAATCGGGTCGTTGATTGAGGTCAAGCGAATATCGAATTCCTGCTCTTTATCGCGAGCGTTTTGTGCAATGACCCCCAGCTTGAGCATTGGGCCTGATGCGAAGGAGGAATCCTTGTACTGGTCCAAAATGAGGTTCTCGGCAATGGAGAAAGTAGAAATAATGCCATCGGTCGATCGGTCTTCGGGAATGAAGCCAACACCGGCGTCCAAAGACTTTCGAGGACCCGCGTGGGAAATATCTTCACCTTCCAGAATAATTTCACCAGAATCTGGGGTGCACAGACCCAAAACGGTTTGCGCCAATTCGGTCTGGCCGTTGCCTTGCACGCCCGCGACGGCGACGATTTCTCCGCGTTCTACCGCAAAGGAGACATGATCAAGAAGTGGGACCCCCTGGGGCGAAAGCATGGAGATTGCCTTGAATTCCAATCCCCCACCGCTGGGCGCTGCGGGAGCCTTTTGGACGCGCATCATGACGGAGCGGCCGACCATCTTATTCGCCAGTTCTGATTCAGAATCTTGCGGAGAGGCTTCACCAACGACGGTACCGCGTCGAATCACGGTAATTTCGTCTGCGACGGCTCGAACTTCGCGAAGCTTGTGAGTGATGAAAACAATCGAGGTGCCCGCGTCGGCAAGCTGACGCATAATCGCCATGAGTTCGTCAGTTTCTTGGGGCGTGAGCACTGCCGTTGGCTCATCAAGAATGAGGACCTTTGCCTGGCGGGAAAGCGCTTTAACGATTTCGACTCGCTGCTGGGCGCCGACCGAGAGGTCTTCAATGAGCGCATCGGGATCAAGATCGAAACCGAAGCGCGCGGAAACCTCTTTAACGGTCTTGCGTGCTTGAGCAAGATCAATCAAGCCACTTGCCTTGGTCGGTTCAAATCCCAGTGCGATTGATTCTGCAACAGTGAACACGGGGATCAGCATGAAGTGCTGGTGAACCATACCGATGCCGGCTGCAACCGCATCGCCGGGGCCATCGAAGTGAACAGGTTTTCCATCGATGAGGATTTCACCTTCATCGGGCTGATGAAGGCCGTAGAGCACGTTCATCAACGTTGATTTACCCGCTCCATTTTCACCCAGAAGTGCGTGAATATGGCCTTCTTCAATTGTCAGGTTAATGTCGTTATTTGCGACCAGAGGACCGAAACGTTTGGTGATCCCCTTCAGTTCCAATTTCACTCTACTGCGCCCCTTCTGCGTGGTCAAGCTCCCGTTTCAGGATAGCCGAAAAAAGTGGGGCGCGATGGTCGAAAACCACCGCGCCCCAACCTAAAATTTCCGCGTCACTTCGGGGAGTTTGCGGACTCAACCTTCAGCTCGCCCTTCTTGATCTGATCGGTGAGCTTGGTCAGCTCATCCTTCAGATCCGAGGGAACCTTGGAGTCGAAATCGTGGAAGGGAGCGATGGAAACGCCACCGTTTTCCAGGGTGCCCACGTAGGGGGTTGCAGTGAACTTGCCGTTCACGGAGTCCGTGATTACCTGCTCAACCGAAGCACCAATTTCCTTCTTGACCGAGGTCAGAACGATCGACTTGTAGTCGGGGGCAGATTCGTACCAGTCGGAGTCAACACCGATGATGTAGGTCTTGCCATCAGCCTGTGCAGCTGCTGCTGCACCCAGGCCCACGGGGCCGGCGACGGGCATGATGATGTCAGCGCCCTGGTCGATGAACTGCTGTGCCTGCTGCTTGCCCAGTGCCTGGTCATCGAAGGACTGGGTGAAGGAGCCGTTCTGAGTTGCCTTATCCCAACCGAGGACCTGGACATTGGTGCCCTTGGCCTTGTTGTAGGCGGCAACACCATCGGCAAAGCCGTCCATGAAGACGGTAACCGAAGGAATCTGGATACCACCGAAGGTGGCAACCTTGCCGGTCTTGGACATGCCTGCTGCGGCGTAACCCGCAAGGTAGGCGGCTTCAGCGGTGTTGAAGAGCAGTGGGCGTGCGTTCTCGACGGTGACGGTCTTGTTGGAATCATCAGAGAAGGAGGAGTCAACCAGTGCGTAGTGAACATCCTTATTCTCATTTGCAGAGGCGTGGAGCGCCTTCTCGAGGTTGAAGCCAACGCCGATGATCAGGTTGCAGCCGTCGGAAACCATGGATTCGGTGTTGGGCACGAAGTCTGCCGAGGAGGAGGACTCTGCCGTGTTGATCTGAATACCGAGCTTGGACTGTGCGGCCTTCAGACCGTTGTATGCGGACTCGTTGAAGGACTTGTCGTCCCAACCGCCTGCGTCCGACACTGCACAAGCCTTGAAGCTTGCGCCCTTCGATGCTGCGTCAGAGCTAGATTCTGACGAGGCCTTCTGGCCGGATGAGCACGCGGTCAGCGCGAGAGTTGCGACGCCGGCGACCGCAACAAATTTGGTGAGGGTCTTCATGCTGTATTTCCTCCACATAGGTTGTGTACATCCAGAGATGGATAGATGCGAGGATGCGATGAGACCCAGAATGGGCACATGCATCACCGCTTGCGAGAACGCATAAGTGTGCTGCGTTGACGCCCACTAATGAGTTTCACCCGTCACAATTAGGCGTGTCAAGGCGGATTGGATACAGCTCGATAACGAATCTATAAATCTCATCTTTTCCGCATAAATGCAGTAATTATTCATTTCTGAATCACAGTTGTCCTCTCAACATATGGGCACACTTGCACAAAAGCCACCAAATCCTTAAAGAGACACACTCTGAGATTGACACAGTTAACAAAAACAGTGGGTGGCACAGCCATACGACCGTGCCACCCACGTGCGAATTCAGTGCTCAATCAGATTGAGATCTTCATGAGTACAGCATCCGTTTCAGTTCTTCTTGCGACGCAGAGCAAACCCTGCACCACCCAAGGCAAGAGCAGCCAAAACTGCAATTCCAGCTACAGAACCGGTCTTCGCAAGCTTCTTGCCCTTCGGGGCCTTCGGGTTCACCGCAGTGTTCGGCGTTGCAGGCTGCTGAACGGCGGGGCAAGCCACCGACACGGTCAAACCTGCGGCCTCGGGAACGACGGTCCCAAAGTCGGTCTCAACGGTGACGGGCAGGGAGAGCACTCCCCCTTCGGGCTTGGCAGCGCACACCGACATCGGCAGCGAGGCCTTCAAAGTTGCCTGGCCTGCACCATCGGTTGTGATGACCGAGGCCTCGTCAGAGGCATGCAATTCACGCAGCGAGTTATCGACACTTGCGCTGGCGACAACCGATCCGAAGGAGACCTTGACATTCTGGGTCTTTCCGGGGCCCTCGGAGAAGGACAGGCCACGCAAGGGCACAGTGAATTCCTGATCGGGAGTAAGCGTATCGCTGGGGAGCGTCACGCCGATTGCCTGCTTGAGAGTCGCAGCCTTAATGCCGTTGTGTGCGCCCAAGTACTCGTTGAACTTATCGCGGTCGAGGTTACCCAAAACCGTCTTCGTGCCACGGGTCAGCGCCGGGAAGGTGTCACCACCTGCGAGCAGGAAGGTAACGGATCCAACCGTGTACTCCTTGTTCATATCAATGGGCGCACCATTGACGAGCAGCGAGGTAATACGCTCGCCGTAAGGCTTCGAGGCATCGTAGGTGTACTGAACATTCTTCGACAGGCCAAGCTTGAGCAGCGGGCGCGAGTTCTGAGAGTTCAGGTTCGTCTTCCACTGTTCTTCCAGAGCATCCTTCACATCGGAGCCCTTGATGGTTACATATCCCAGCTCGTTCGAGAAGGGCATGACATCGTAGCTCTGCTTGTAGGTGATGGTGCCATCGCTACCGGGCTCGAGATCCGCACGCAGACCACCGGCATTGATCATGCCGATATCGACGGGATTCCCATCGGCTGTGCGAATTGTTTCACGCATCGCATCGGCAGCAAGGTTGCCCAGAGTCGATTCGATACCGCGGTTTCCACCCTTTTCGATGCTTCCATCGGGAGCCTCGAAAATACCGCGGTGGAAGCTCTCGGTGTAGCCACGTGCCACAACCTCAGCGCCGGCGACTGCCGAGGCCTGCTGCGCACGGGTCACGACTGCCT
The DNA here is from genome assembly GCA_042645485.1 of Pauljensenia sp. Classification (GTDB taxonomy): domain Bacteria; phylum Actinomycetota; class Actinomycetes; order Actinomycetales; family Actinomycetaceae; genus Pauljensenia. The sequence goes on along the minus strand of JBHRQN010000003.1, from coordinate 6,331 downwards.
TTGTCTCGGGGTCTTCACCGCACTCGTAAACGGTTGCAGCGGGGATCAGCTTGGTATCGGCCTTAACGACCTTTCCGGTCGCCGTGTCGTAGGAGATCTGGATGAGGCCCAGGTTATCCGTGTAGGAACCCGAGGCCACACCCGCGAGAAGCGGATTTGCAGAGGTGAGCGTGACCGGCGAATCAACGTGGTCGAACTCGTATGGCACGTGCGTGTCACCGCCCATGAGGCCGTCAACATCGGCGCTCATCTTCGGGTAGTTATTCTTCACGTCGTCATCGAGCATAGCGATGACGATCTGCGCGGTTCCATCCTGCTTGAGCTTCTTTGCCAGGGTGTTGATCTTGGCGATCGGATCGTTGAAGGTCAGACCCGCTGTGGTTCCGGGGCTGAGCTTATAGGGCACATCCCCAGCAATTGCACCAATAAATGCAACCGTTACCCCCGAAGGAGAGGTCCACAGCTTGTACTCTCCCAAATAAGGAGTTCCCGAGCCCCACGTTCCCATTCCGTCAACGTTTGCAGCCAAGTAGGGGAAGTTCGTCTGAACAAACTCAGAGGGGTTCGATCCATCAACACGCTGCTTGAAGACAGCCTGGCCCATATCCAGCTCATGGTTACCCATGGTCGATGCCAAGGGGTGCATCGTATTGAGGGCCTCGATGGTCGGGTTATCCTTCAGCGCACCCGAAGTGTAGGGAGATGCACCAATGTTGTCGCCCAACAGGGTAAAGCTTGAGTTCGGATTCGTCGCCTTTGCTTTCTTAAGGTAGCAATTCATCGCCGGAAGACCCGATTCGCTGATCTTCTTGGTCTTGCGATCCTTTTGCGGCTCAATGTGTCCGTGCACATCGGTCAGGTTGTACAGGTCCAAGGTGACGATATCTGAAGCTCCGCGATCCGTTCCGGCTGCGGGGGCCGGGTCAGGAGTCGCCTCGCTTGCCGAGGCCTCGGCAGTGGGAGTGGCAGCAGGAGCCTCGGTGCTCGTTTCCGCCGTGGGGGTGGCGTCGCTGGCAGGCTCCGCGAGCGCAGTCAGCGGGGTTGCAAAGAGCGCGAGTGCCGCACCGGTTGCAATCGCCACTCGTCGTGAAGTGGTGAACATATTGTGTGTTCCTCTCGTGATGGTTGGTGAGGGTCAGAGGGTCTTGCGGCGCAGCGCGCAACCGATTGCTGCCAGGGCCAAGGCTCCCGCAATCAGCGGAATGCTTCCCATGACACCGGTCGAGGCCAAAGTGGAGCGCTTCGGCGTTGCTGCGGATTTCTGGGTGGGTTGCGTGGGAGCGTTCGGGGAGGTGGAGACCTGCCCGGAAGGCTCACTGGTCGGTGCAACACTTGGATTGTTGATCGGAGTGATGAGGTTCAAACCGATGATTTCAGGATTGTGGTCCGAGGCGCGGTAGGGGTTATCGGCCTCGAAAGCCAAGTAGGCGTTGTAGTTGGCACGCGAGTATTCGAAGGCAATGCTCTCTTGCGCATTCACGGCCCAAGACTTCACCTCGGTGATCAGCGGGTGTGCGGCAGAGTTCGCGAAGACGTGGTCCATCGATCCGGAACGACCGCCATACACGTAGGAGGAATCACCGTGGCCCGACTCGTGGGTCCAGCCCGAGTCGGTCAGGACTTTCAGGGGGTCTTCCTTCGTGTAGACGTTGAAGTCACCGACAAGCACAGTCGGAGTTCCATCGAAACGCTGAGCAAAAGTGGCAAGTGCGCGGGCTTGCTTAACGCGGACTCCATTGGAGTTACCCTGCCCGTCACCATTATCGGTATTCGCGGCAGCTTCTGCGCCAGACAAATTCTTCGGCGCGGAACCTTTCGACTTAAAGTGATTGGCAATAACGACGAAATTCTTGCCTTCGTGTTTTGCATCAGTGATCGGCTTGAATTCTTGAGCCAGCGGCTGGCGAGCAAGGCCCGTGTATACGGGGTCGTCAAAAATGACTGAGTTGCCAACCGGGGTAATTGTTGCCTTCTTGTAGATGAAGGCAATGCGGATGACATCTTCGTTCGCGGGAACGGTTGAAGGACTGGGGACGTAGGCCCAGACCTCAGATCCGGCAGCGGTATTGAGCGCATTAACCAGGCTCTTGAGCGCACCATCACGGTCACTGCTGACACCGGAGGCTACGGGGTTTTCGATTTCTTCCAGTGCCACAACATCGGCATCGATAGTGTTTATCGCCTGAACGATCTTGGTTTGCTGGTTCGCGAAAGCTTGCGATGACCAAGCGCCGCGGAGCTTGCAGTTCTTGTCAGTCACGTACTTGTGGTCGCGGTCTTCGTATCCCTTGCATCCGGGTTCGTTTTCACCCAGATCAGAGAAGTAGTTGAGGACGTTGAAGGTTGCGACCTTGGTATCACCGCTCACTGTTGGAACAGCTGGACGCTCACCCGTGATGGTGATCGGAGAGCGATCAGGGTAACCAGCGGTCATCTGCGTGGGCTGGAAAACGAAGCTTCCAAAGCGTGATTCCAAGACAACGGGTTTGGTGAAGGTGACGTGGTAGCCCACGCGCGCAGGTGCTCCATTGGCCAAGTAGGCGTAGCGCTCTTTGTGCCCGTTCTGCTTGAAATTCGTCAGGTCTGTGGTCGAAGCGTCATCTAAATCAATAGTCTTGGCAGCATTTTCGGCCTCGTAGGCTTGGGCTGCGGCACCGGGGGCAACAACGTCGGTGGCGGTGCGCAAAACCTCGGTTCCAGGAGTTAGCGAGAGCGTCCCGAAGCGGTTCGTCTTGTAGTTATCCGTAATTGTCCAGGTGCCCTTGGGCAGAACCAGCATGGATTCAAGCGCTTCCATCTGCTTTTGCGTCGGTACACCGCTCAGTTCCGTTGGCTTAACGGGATCACAATCAGTGGCTGCAGTAATACTTTGCGGGACCAATTGGGTCAGACTCTGAGTTGAGGCGGTTGCATTCTTCACACCCGCATATTCATCAACCTTGCCTTTGACGACAACACAGTCACCGATGGAAGGCATTGATGCAGAGGACTTCCCCATAAAAACGAAGAGGCCATCGGAGGTGCTTCGCGAAGCATCCCAGGTCCCGCCTGTTCCGGGGGTTTGGATAGTGAAGCCCTCGAGGCCTTTGAGGTTTGCGTTCTCTGCCTTGGGATAGGCCGCGGTCACAACGCCTTTGGTTTCAACGGTTTGATTAATCAGGTGAGAGTCATCTCCATCACCTGGGGTTTGAATATCGCCGATGCTCACCAGCGTTGGTGCCGCGCGATCCTCGCCCTGGGTTTGCGAGGCCTCGGCAGCAGGGACGGAAACTGCCTCCTGCGGGGACGTAGTTACAGCCTGGGGCGCAGAAGATGCCATTTCCGCATCATTTCTTGGCGTTTCACCCCCTGCGGGGTCAGCGTAAGCCAGAACGGGCATTCCCATGAGCGAGAGTGTCGCAAGGGTGGTCACTAGTGTCCGATTCTTCGCATGCAGCATGTGCATCTCCCTCTCAAGGCGAACGAATCCGAATGCAGAAAACAGCGGGTGTCGTCTGCGAGGACAGAGCAGGCACACTCCTGACCTGTTACCCCAATCACTCAAAAGGTTAGTCCTGCTCAGAAGCTCTAAAGGACGTTTTCACAAAATCTCAGTATCAATTCTGAGAATCATCAGCTTGTCCCCAGATAAAGGGGAAACAGCGTCCATTTTCTGCAACTTTCTCCACTGCTGAGGAGATTTTCACTACTATGGGAACATGTCTATACCTACTCCTCCTCCAGCCCAGCCTTCGACGATGCAAGCTCCCACGGAAGCTCAGCCTCCGGCACTCGCAATTCGTGGCCTCGTAAAGATTTTCGGAAACTTGGTCGCCGTCGCAAACCTCAACCTCGACATCCCCAAAGGGTCCTTCTACGGCTTCGTCGGCCCCAATGGTGCGGGTAAGACAACCACTCTCAACATGGCAACCGGTTTGCTCACCCCCGATCAGGGAACCGCTTACGTCAATGGAATTGATGTATGGAAAGACGATTCCGCGGCTCGCGCCCAGCTCGGCGTCATGCCCGACGGTATGCGTTTACTTGACCGCCTCTCAGGCCCAGACTTCCTGGTGCATGTCGGAATGCTTCGCGGTTTGGACCGAGAAACCGCCCGCCAGCGCGCTCACCAGCTTCTGGACACCCTGGATCTGACCGATGCAGGAAAGAAACTCATTTCGGACTACTCAGCGGGTATGACGAAGAAGATTTCCCTGGCGGCAGCACTCATTCACGCTCCCTCTCTGCTGGTTCTTGACGAGCCCTTCGAGGCCGTTGACCCGGTTTCGGCGGCAAATATCCGCCAGATCTTGCAAGACTTCACTTCCCGCGGGGGAACGGTTATTCTCTCCAGTCACGTCATGGCAACAGTCCAACAGCTGTGTACGCACGTCGCGGTGATTAACCACGGACAAGTACTGGCCTCCGGCACGACCGAAGAGGTCGCAGCGGGAATGTCCCTTGACGAACGTTTTGCCCAGCTGGTTGGCGGCGTTCACACCAGCGAAGGACTGTCATGGCTGGCCAACTGATTCGCATGAAACTGCGCATCATGTGGAATACGGTGCGCAGTCAGACAGCCGTTTTAATTTTCTCAATCATCGGTATTTTGTACGGTTTGGGTTTCACGGGTTTTGCCTACTTTGGCATTGCCAAGATTGCAACCATGACGATTCAAGCTCCATGGGTATTCGTCATGCTCCCCGGACCCGTGATTTTTATGGGCTGGATCATCTGCCCCGTGATCATGGCATCGATGGATAACTCTCTTGAGCCGCGCCGACTTTCTCCCTTTGTCGCGCCTACACTTCAGCTCGCGCGCGCACTTATTGCCGCTTCATGCGTGGGCATCGGCGCAATTTTCTCTGGTCTTTTCATCATTCTTCCCGCGTGGTTCTATCTATTCCGGGGGCTTTGGGCCATGGCTGCAGGATCACTCATTGCCGGAGTACTCACACTTCTGACCGCAATCGTCTGGGCAAAGGCAATCACGACTTGGGCGGGAAACCAGATTCAAAAAGATTCGACGCGAAAGAACTTAGCGGGCTTCATCGGGACCATGGTGTTCATTTCTGTCTTTGCACCGATGGGGATCTGGTTCCAACTCATTGCCGAGCATTTCTCTTACGACACGGTGCTGGCAGCGCTTCCAGTCGTTTACACAACGCCTTTTGGTTCCTTCTTTGGGGTAGTTGCATCTCTGAGCGAGAGTGACTACCTGATGGCCGGGATCCGTTTCGTGATTGCTGCCCTCACTGCCGGCGCGGCCTGGTTCCTTTGGCTCAAGGTTTTAGGACCAGCCATGCACGGGGTATCCCATCCCGTATCTGCGCAAGCTCAGCAGGCAATCAAAGAGGGACGCTATCACGTTGATGAAGAGCGTGCGTCCAAAGAACGTGAACAGCAGCGTCAGGATTCACGTGCACTGGGACTCAAGTACGTGCAGCGCTGGGAAGCACTTGGTTTCTCACCTCAGAGTGCTTCTATGGCAACGAAGACCGTGTACTACTGGCTTCACGATTCGCGCCTGTCAACCTCTCTTGTGTCCAGCATTTTCTTCCCCTTCATGGCAGTTCTCATGAGTTTCCTGATGGACAATGAAAGCCGCAGTGAGGTGCCTTTCTCCTTCAATTTCTTCCTGTACCTTGCTCCGTTGCTCATCGGGACGACAATCGGGGCAACTATGCAATATGACTCCACTGCAGCGTGGATCCCTATCGCTTCTGGAGTGAGTGGCGCTCAAGACCGTTTGGGACGGCTGCTTGGTTCCTTGGTGCTGATCACTCCGGTTATCCTCATCGCAGATAGCATTGCGAGCACCATCTTGGGTAATACTCTTGCCGACACCGCCTGGGTTTTGGGCCTGTGCATACTTCTTTTGGCCGCTTCTTCTTCAACGGCAATGATCATCGGAAGTCGCTGGGTCTATCAAGTTCAACAGCCAGGAACCTCTCCCCTAAGTACCCGTGGAACCGGATCGGGCATGGTTGCGATGTGGGCGGTCTCGGCTGCAACACTCGGGGGGCTTCTTGGTGCACTTCCCGGGTGGTTGGCTCTGTATTTCGCCGCCGGTCACACAATCGCATTCATTGGAGCCTTCGTATTCTCAGTTGTGTGGAGCGCATGCCTTCTGACCATTGCGGTCAAGTGGGGTGGAAAACTCTGGGACCGTTACAAGGTTGAGATGCTCAACAAGATGCAGTCCTGGCCCGGACGATAGGCGATATTGTCCCTGCCGCTAGCGTTCACTAGTCAACGCTCAGTGTCCAACGCTCGGTATTCACTGCTTACTTCTCAGCACTCGATGCTCAGCGAGGGATAAACATAGGGGTGTGGCCCGCAGGAATTCCTG
>JBHRQN010000002.1:0-85477 GCA_042645485.1 Pauljensenia sp. | reverse complement strand
GTTCTTCTTGGTGATGTAGTTGCGCTCCTTGCACTCCGAGCATGCCAGAGTGATCTTGGGGCGAACGTCCTGAGACTTGCTTGCCACGGTGATTCCCCTTTTGCTGTTGCTTATGTCGGCGTGCGACTCTGTTGGTCTGGTAGCGGGGGCGGGGCTCGAACCCGCGACCTCACGATTATGAGTCGTGCGCTCTGACCAGCTGAGCTACCCCGCCGCAGCGGCTGCGGTCGAAACCGCGACCTGAGCCCCGAAAGGGAATCGAACCCTTGACCTTCTCCTTACCATGGAGACGCTCTGCCGACTGAGCTATCGGGGCAACGCCGAGAAGCCTAACTCATAACCGAACTGCGAAGCAATTCCTGTCAGTGAGAATGACATCACAACGAGTCTCTACGAGACTGTGGCAGGTGAGGGATTCGAACCCCCGAAGCACGAAGCGTCTGATTTACAGTCAGATCCATTTGGCCGCTCTGGAAACCTGCCATGCGTCGAAAAAATCGGTGCTGTGGAAGAATAGCAGAATGAATGGGTTGCGCGCCAATCAGAGCGACCCAAGTGCGCCATAGAGCACAAAGAGAGGATGGTCATGGCCGATTCATCATTTGACATTGTTTCCAAATTAGACCGCCAGGAAGTCGGCAATGCGGTCAATCAAGCCGCAAAAGAAGTATCAACACGCTACGACTTCCGCGGTGTTGACGCCTCGATCCGCCTGAGCGGAGACGCAATCGAGATGGAAGCCAACACTCCCGAACGCGTCATGGCCATCGTTGATGTTCTTCAAACCAAGCTCATTCGCCGAGGAGTATCCCTGAAAGCTCTTGATCTCAAGGATCGCGAGCCGAAGGCATCGGGCAAGATCTACCGCCTGGTTGCACCCCTACGTGAAGGAATCGAACAGGACGTTGCGAAGAAAATCACAAAACTGATCCGTGATGAAGGACCCAAGGGGGTCAAAGCCCAGATCCAGGGTGATGAAATTCGCGTCTCTTCAAAGTCTCGTGATGATCTCCAAGCAGTCATCGCACTGCTCAAGGGCCCCTCGGGAGAAAAACTTGAGGTCGCACTTCAGTTCGTGAACTACCGCTGATAGAGATCGACTGACAGCAACACTGTGGGGGGCATCTAGCGCTGCTAGATGCCCCCCACATACGTCTATTCAGTTGCCTCGCAAGCTTACGCGGCTCAGCTTGATCAGCTTTACTGACACTGAACAAAGCTTGGCATTAGTAACCGGCAATCTGCTCGAGACGTGCGATTCTCTGATCCATCGGCGGGTGAGTCGAGAAGAGGTTACGCAAGCCCTGTCCCCTGAAGGGATTCGCAATCATCATCGCGGAGACATTCTGCGTCTGCGGCGTCACCGGAAGAGGATCCTGCGCATTTCCCGACTCAAGCTTTTTCAGCGCCGAGGCCAAGGCCAGTGGATCCTCAGTCAGGTAGGCGCCGTCCTCATCTGCATCGTATTCGCGGGTCCGCGAGAGGGAGAACTGGATCAGCGTGGCAGCAAAAGGCGCGAGGAGCGCCAGGAGGATACCGCCAATCGCCGAAAGAACTCCGCCTTCGCGATTATCACGATTTCCACCACCAAAGAACAAGATGAATTGGGCGATAGAGGTCATGATACTTGCCATTGCTGCCGCAACGGAGGAGGTGAGGATGTCGCGGTTGTAGACGTGCATCAGCTCGTGACCAAGGACTCCACGAAGCTCACGCTCATTGAGCAGCCGCAAAATTCCCTCGGTGCAGCACACCGCTGCGTGCGAAGGGTTACGACCGGTTGCAAAGGCATTCGGGGTCATTGTGGGAGCCACCCAAAGCGTGGGCATTGGCTGCCCAGCTTTTTGTGAGAGCTCACGAACAATCCGATACATCGCAGGCTGTTGCGCCTCAGTCACCTGATAGGCATTCATCGAACGCAGTGCCATAGTCGCAGAGTTCCAATAGGACCAGACGATTTGGATGAGTCCGAGGCCGGCGAAGATGAAAATCCACATGGACTGCCGCGTTCCAAGGGCAATGGCATAGCCAATTGCCAGGAGCAGAGCCCACATCCCGCCCAAAAGCACGGTGGTCTTCAGGCCATTGTGATAGTGACGCGTATGCATAACGCCTCCTTAGTGACCGTCTCAGGCGCGGGCCGGCCCCGAGTAGTCCTCAAAACGCTCGGGGGCGGAAGGAACACCCATCTCCCCCATTTCGCCGATCAGGTCTTCGTGAACCTCATCCTTGCCCTGGGAAATATCGGTCATCGCGCGGCGTGACACGACCTTTACGCGCTCGCGCGTTCCACGGCCACCGGGAACCTCACCGAATTGCTGGCCCAGCGCGGCCTCGTACGCATCAAGGAGCTCCCAGCCCTCCCAGGTTGTGAACTCAACGCCACGCTCACGCAGCAGCGCAACCATGGCCTCGTGACCGACCTCGGAAGAAGTCGCATGCAGGCGACCAGCCTCGGCATCTTCAACCAAGTGAGAAATCGTCTGCTGTGCGTCAGACTTCGTCGAGCCAATGAGGCCAACGGGACCGCGCTTAATCCAGCCGGTTGCGTAGATACCCGGAATCACCGGGGCATCTTCATTCTTCGTCGTATCAGAATCGATCACGCGGCCCTCGACGTTGGGAACAACACCGGCGCGCTTATCGAAGGGCAGCCCGGGGACCGGCGAAGAGTAGTAGCCAATCGCGCGGTAGACAGCATGGACGGGCCAAGTGGTAATGACACCGGTTCCGCGTACGGATCCATCGCCCGTCAGCTCGGTGCGCTCGGTGCGGATCGCGCTGACATTGCCATTTTCGTCGGCGAGGATCTCGACCGGAGATTGGAAAAGGTGGATGTGGATGCGACGCGAAGCCGTGTGAGACTCGGGATCCTCCATCGCGTAGTTCGTCAGAGTTTTGACAACCTGGCGCTGCTGGTTCGAGGCGCGCAGGGCTTCTTCGGAACCTTCATCGAAGTCGAAGTCATCCTCGGAAACAATGATGTCAACATCGGGAACATGCCCCAGCTCGCGCAGTTCCAGCGGCGTGAACTTCACCTGGGCGGGGCCACGACGACCAAAGACGTGAACGTCAGTAATGGGGTTTTCAGCAAGACCCTTTGCGACGTTTTCCGGGATCTCGGTCACGAGCATATCTTCCGCGTGCTTTGCCAAGACACGGGAAACATCCAGAGCAACATTTCCCACGCCCAAAACGGCCACGGACTTCGCTTCCAGCGGCCAGGTGCGCGGGTAGTCCGGGTGACCGTCGTACCAGGAGACAAAGTCAGCAGCACCGTAGGACTGAGGCAGATCAACACCGGGGATATTCAGCGGGGCATCGCGGTCAGCACCGGTTGCGATGATGATCGCATCGTAGTGCGCATGCAAGTCATCAATGGTGACGTCGCGGCCAATCTCAACATTGCCCAAAAGACGAATATCACCGCGCTGCAGGATCTTGTACAAGGCTACAATGATCTGCTTGATTCGCGGGTGATCGGGAGCAACACCGTAGCGGACCAGACCATAGGGGGCGGGAAGGCGTTCAAACAGGTCAATATTCACGTCCAAACCGGATTTGGACAAAATATCCGATGCATAGATGCCAGCAGGTCCAGCGCCGATGACGGCCACGTTGTAGGTGCTCACTCGTATCCTCTTCTCTGGCCGCCAAGGAAGGCGACCCTAATCCTGTCCCAATCCTACAATTAGACGACCTGCAGGGCAGCTGAGAAGGTCAGGGCACGCCTTAAGAGGGGTGCGGCACAATCAGGCGACGCGATCCACCATCAGGTGGGCGAAAGAGATCAGAGCCTGCTTGGCTTCCCCATCTGGAAGCTCGGCAATGCATTCAAGAGAGCTATCGCACCACTGACGAGCAAGCTCCCGTGTCTGCGACACAACGTCATGCTCACGCAGGCGTTCAACCAGCGCAGCCAAAGCCTGATCGGAGGAAAGATCCCCACCCAGCATGGACAAAATCTTCTGCCCCTCGGGGTCCAGATTGCCATTTGACTGCGCGCGGCGAAGAAGAAGCACCGGAAGAGTATCCACGCCTTCGCGAAGATCAGTTCCCGGGGTCTTCCCCGAAGCGCCGGCCTCGGGCCCCAAATCAATGACATCGTCGGCGATCTGGAAGGCAACTCCCAAACGCTCACCAAACTGAGTGAGGGCATCAATTGTCGCCTGATCTGCACCCGCGTGCATTGCACCGAATGCCGCTGCGGATGCCACCAGAGAACCGGTTTTTTCAGCCAGCACCTGGATGTAGAACTTCAGCGGGTCATCCCCCTCCTGGGGGCCGAAAGTTTCATTGAGCTGGCCCATGCACAGACGCTCGAAGGTAACAGCGTGCTGACGGACCGTTTCATCGCCCAAAGTGGCAATCATGGCCGATGCACGTGCAAAAAGGATGTCTCCGGCAAGAATCGCGCGGTTATTCCCCCACAGGTGTTGAGCCGATGGAACGCCCCTGCGGGTGGGCGCAGAATCCATGACATCGTCATGGTAGAGCGAGGCCAAGTGCGTGAGCTCGATACCCGTTGCTGCCGTGAGGACTTCGTTGCTCAACGCGCGTTCGGGATCACCAAACTGCGCGGCAACCAAGGTCAGCAGGGGGCGCATACGCTTACCACCGGCCTGGGCTAGGTGAGACGTCAATTCTGTAACCAGGTCCCGAGAGTGGGACACGGCCTGGCGCAAACGGTCCTCAACGGCCTCGAGGCCCGGAAGAATTCGGGCCTCGAGATCAGGAACGTGTAAGTCGATTACGGCGCTCACGGGAGAAGCACAACCACCTGATTGAGTAGAGACAGAACCGGACTCGGGAAGAGTCCCAGTGCAATCGTACCCACAGCACACACGGTAATGGCAACACCTGTGAAACCTTCGGAGCGAACAACCGCAACGTCTTCACGCGGCTCCGAGAAGAACATCACGCGAACCAGACGGAAGTAGTAGAAGGCGGTGACCGCCGAGCATGCCAGCGCAAGGGCGACAAGCCAGGCATTTCCAGCTGCGAAAGCATCCGAGAAAACGACGAACTTCGCAATGAAACCGCCGGTGAAGGGGATGCCCGCGAAAGACAGCAGGAAGATTAGCATTGCCGAGGCCAGGGCCGGGTTGGTCTTTCCAAGTCCCGCCCAGCGACGCAGGTCCGTCACTTCCCCACCGATGGTGTCCTGATCGTCACGCGAACGCACCAAGGTAATAACCCCGAAAGCACCGATGGTTGCAACCGCATAGGCCAGAACGTAGAAGAGAACGTGTCCGGCGGAGTAGCGCAGCAGCGAGATCACACCCATGAGGATGAAGCCCGCGTGGGCGATCGAGGAGTAGGCAAGCATGCGCTTGACATCCATCTGGACGACACCGGCGAAGGTGCCCACCAGCATGGTCAAGATGATGACAACAACCATGATCGGGATGAGGCTCCACTGCAGGGGTGCTGCCACAACCTGGAAGAAGCGAAGCATCGCACCAAAGGCTGCGAGCTTAACCGCGGCGGCCATGAAGCCGGTAACGGGAGTCGGCGCGCCTGTGTAGACATCAGGAGTCCACGCGTGGAAGGGAGCAGCACCGACCTTGAAAAGCAGGCCGACCATGACCATGACCGTGCCCATGAGCAGAAGAATCTGCATTCCAGCGGTCTGAGCCGTGGGAGTTGCTGCATTGGAGATCAGCAGCGAACCTGAGTAACCGTAAAGGAAGGCGGAACCCATGAGCATAAAGCCAGAGGAGAAGGCACCCAAGATGAAGTACTTCAGGGCAGCTTCCTGCGAGAGCTGACGGCGACGACGTGCCGTTGCGGCCAAGATGTACAGCGGCAAAGACATGACTTCCAGAGCCACGAAGAGCGCGATGTAGGAGTTCGCCGCGGGGAAGATCATCATGCCGCCGGTGGAGAAGAGCACCAGAGCAAACATTTCCGAACGCTGGTAGCCCTTTGAATCGGAACGCTCTTCATCAGAGGAACCGGGACGATCCGAAGGCTGGCCGGCGAAAGCACCGTCTCCGGCCTCGGAACGATCGGCAATTACCAGAACCGCGAAGAAAGCGATCAGGACCAAGATTCCTTGAGCTGCAACCGTCAAAGGATCTTCAATGTACTCCCCCAGGGACTGAGGAGATCCAAGAACGGCAGCCCAACGCATGACCAGAGCGACTGCGGAAGCGATCAGAGCGACGACGGCAATTCCAAAGACCGAGGCGCGGCGCGCACGTACCGGCACGAAGGACTCGGCCAGTACCGCAAGGATGCCTCCGCAGAGAACGCACAGAACCGGCGCAAGCGCGGCCCACGAAATCTCGGGAACCGTAAAGTTAACGGCCGTTGCAACAGAATTCACTGTGCGCTCCCTTCACTCAGAGTTGCGGTCGCTGCGGTGAGGAGATGTGAACCCTCATCGGCGATGGGTGCCAGAGCAGAAACCAGAGGCGCCGCCCAAATACCCAGAACAAGCATTGCAATAACCAGCGGGGTCATAACGGTCTTTTCACGTCCGTTCAGATCAGCAATATGCTTCTTATCCTCTCGCGGAGGACCGGTGAAGACTCGCTGGTAGGGCATGAGCATGTACAGCGCGGCCAGGACCACTCCAAGCACTGCAAAGAGTGCAAGAAGGGTCGAAACCTTCCACGTGCCCATCAGAACCAAGTACTCGGGGACGAAGCCCGAGAGACCCGGAAGGGCAATCGAGGCCAAGCCAGAGAAGAGCCACAGGCCAGCTAGGACGGGGCTCACGCGCTGCATACCGCCGTATTGGCGCATGTCTTGGGTTCCGCCTCGCCTTGACAGCCAGCCGGACAGCAGGAACATCGCGGCGATTGAGACACCGTGGGCGACCATGTAGACCATGGCACCGGTCAGCGCGATCTGCGAGCCGATGAAAATGCCCAGAACCATGAAGCCAAAGTGCGAAACCGAGGTGTAGGAAACCAGGCGCATGATGTCGTTTTGGCCGATAGCAGCCAAACCGCCCCAGAGGATTGACAGGACAGCGAATCCGCAGATCCACCACTGCAGAGTTGCAGCTCCCAGCGGGAACAGACGCAGGCACAGGGTGATCATGCCGAATGTACCGACCTTATCCAGGATGCCGACAAGCAGCACCGAAGTGCCCGGACGGGCATTTTCAGCGGTGTCAGGCAGCCAGGTGTGAAGGGGAACCATTGGAGCCTTGATCGCGAAGGCGATGAAGAAGGTTAGGAACAGGCCGATCTGGATTCCAACCGGAAGACCAACAGTTCCGGACGAGAGAGTATCGATCATGAAGAGCGTGTCTCCACGGCGAGCAGCCAGGGCCCAAATAGCGACCAAGCCGCCGAGCATGACCAGACCGCCAGCCAGCGAGAAGAGCAAGAACTTCATTGCTGCACGCTGACGCGCCTTCTTTTCACCAACTCCGTAACGACCAATCATCACGAAGAGCGGAACCAACATTCCTTCGAATGCCAGGTAGAAGAGCAGGACATCCGAAGCGGCGAAGATCAGCACCATGAAGGATTCCAAGAACAGAACCCAACCGAGGTAAGCACCCGTACGAGAGGGGTCCTCGTCCTCATTCCATCCGGCCACGACGACCAGGGGAACCAAGGCGACGGCCAGAAGGAGCATGACCAAGCCAAGAGCATTCACGGCCAGCGCCCAACTCAGGCCAATTTGGGGAATCCAGGAATAGGCCTCGGAAAGCTGGTAGGTGGAGGAATGCGACCAGTCGAATGCAACCGCAGCAACGATGGCTACGACCAGCTCACACAGCGAAAGAATGAGTGCGAAGGCACGCCCCGCTTGCCGCAGGGATGGAATCGCCAGAAGAAGCACGGCACCCAGTGCGGGAAGTGCAACAAGAATCGACAGCCACGGTAGTGGCGCGCTGAGCATTTGAGACATCTGCATAGATCCTTACTTCCTCACAGCGAAAATGCCAGGACAGCGGCAAGGGCACACACGACCCCGCCAAGAATGTAAGAGGCGTAGGTACGCACGCGACCGGACTGAGTGAAACCAACCGCTCGGCCAGTACCGGTGGATGCCGCTTCGACCAAGTGGACAACGCCGTCGATCGCCTTGTTATCACCAAGGGTGGCGGTCTTCACCAGGGCGATACCCGGGGTCATGAAGAGCGCTTCATTAACGGTGTCTTGGTACAGGTCAACGCGAGCAGCGCGCGTGAGCGCATTGCCTGCCGGGATGGCGGTGGGAACCTCGCGGCGACCGTACATGACCCAGGCAATTGCCGCGCCGGCAAGAACCAAAAGCAAAGTGACAACCTGGATGGCAATTTCAGGAGCAACCGGGTGAGCGTGCTCAGCAACACCAAGCGAAGGCTCAAGCCACGTCGTGAAGACATCACCAATTGATAGGAGGCCACCGACCACAGCAGCGCAGATCGCCAAGATCACCATCGGGATAGTCATCAGCGGCCCCGACTCATGCGGGTGGACACCATTGCCTTCGGCCTCGGTGGTCCAACGAGCAGTGCCGTGGAAGGTCATGAAGAACAGTCGCGACATGTAGAAGGCGGTAATACCAGCGCCAACCATGGTGACGATACCGAAGACCCAACCTGCCCAGACGGCCTCGTGACCGGCGAAGGTGGTCGCACCGAATGCTGCTTCGATGATCTTGTCCTTGGAGAAGAATCCCGAGAAAGGAGGAATACCAAGGATTGCCAACCAGCCACAGGCGAAGGTCAGCCAGGTGACCTTCATGGCGGTGCGCAGAGCACCAAAGCGCCGCATATTGACCTGGTCATTCATTCCGTGCATGACGGAACCCGCACCAAGGAACATGAGTGCCTTGAAGAAACCGTGAGTGAAGAGGTGGAAAATCGCGAAGACCCAACCGATGGGGCCAAGGCCCGCACCCAGCATCATGTAGCCGATCTGGCTCATGGTCGAGGCCGCAAGAACCTTCTTCATATCGTCCTTGGCACAACCAACAATCGCGCCAAAGAGCAGCGTGATTGCACCGACGATGACAACCGCGGTAGCCGCGATCGGCGATGCCTGGAAGATCGCACCCGAACGAACAATCAGGTAAACACCGGCGGTGACCATCGTCGCCGCGTGAATAAGCGCGGACACCGGGGTCGGACCGGCCATTGCGTCACCCAACCAAGCCTGCAGGGGGAACTGCGCCGACTTACCGCACGCACCCACCAGAAGGAAGAAACCGATGATGGTTGCTTGAACGGGAGAAACCGTTGCGGCCGCTGCGTTCACTTCCTCGATGTTGACGGTCGAGAAGTTAGCGACCATCGCCATCATTGCAATGAGCAGGCCCATATCACCGACGCGGTTCATCACGAATGCCTTCTTCGCAGCAACCGCATTGGCGGGAAGGTAGTTCCAGAAACCGATGAGCAGGTACGAGGCCAAGCCCACGCCTTCCCATCCGACGAAGAGACCCGCGTAGGAGTCTGCAAGCACCAAGATGAGCATGGCAGCGATGAAGAGATTGAGGTAGGCGAAGAAACGACGACGCGCTTCGTCATGAGCCATGTAGGCGATGGCGTAGACGTGGATGAGCGAACCGACGAAGGTGACCAGCATGACGAAAGTCATCGACAGAGGATCGATCATCAATCCGAAGTTCACCGAGAACTCGCCCGCGGGAATCCACGAGAAAAGTGGGAGTTCAAAGCGGCGCGTGTCGGGGGCTGCGGAGAGCATGGCGATAATGACGCCGAGTCCAACAGCGAAGGATGCCCACGACGCCAGTGTTGCCAGGAGATGGCCCCAGCGATCGGAGCGGCGTCCGCATACAAGGAGAAGCGCACTGGAAACGGCGGGGATCGCAATCATGAGCCATGCCAAGGAAATGATTCCCGTGGGCTGGCCAGGAGCTGCGACATGTGCCGCGGCGGCGAAAAGTGTCAATGTCATTCCGGCTTACTCCTCAGTTCTTCAGCAGATCGAGGTCGTCAACGTTTGTAGTGACGCGTGACTTAAAGATGGACACGACGATTGCCAGGCCGACAACAACTTCCGCGGCAGCAACGACCATGACGAAGAAGGCCATGATTTCGCCACTAACATTTCCGTGGATTCGTGCGAAGGTCACGAAGGCAAGGTTGGCGGAGTTGAGCATGAGCTCGACTCCCATGAGGGAGATCACCGCACTGCGACGGACCAGAACGATGGCTGCTCCGATCGCGAAGAGGATCCCCGAGAGCACCAAGTAGGCTGCAAGGCTCATTCTTCTTTCTTCCCTTCATCAGCGGTCTGGGGAGCCTGCGGC
Source organism: Pauljensenia sp. (assembly GCA_042645485.1). Taxonomy (GTDB): domain Bacteria; phylum Actinomycetota; class Actinomycetes; order Actinomycetales; family Actinomycetaceae; genus Pauljensenia. The sequence continues at coordinate 75,250 of JBHRQN010000002.1, read as the reverse complement.
TGCTTCAGACCAGTGGGAGCTGCAGCACCCGGCATACCCCATGCCTGAGAACGCTCGCGAGTGCTGGGGTGAGCCGGATCAAAGATCGTGTGGTCAAGGGAGCCGCCCTTGGCCAATGCCAGCGACTGTGCAACCTCAGGCTCAACCTGACCAACAACGCGATCCAAGCCACGTACACGCAGAACCCTGGGAACCGAGTCTTCGACAGGTTCGTGGGTTTCACCCGAAAGTGCGGGAACATCGACCGCGTTGGAGTGGGCGTACACGCCGGGGGCAGGGAGCTGTCCAATTCGACGCCCCGAGGCCTTGAAGGCGCGCATCTTCGCTTCTGCGGTCGTGCGCTGAGTGAGGACCGGACCAAGCTGATCGGAGTGGGTGAGAAGCATCGCGCCGATTGCTGCGGTAATCAACAGAATTCCTGCGAGTTCCATTGAGAACCAGTAGCGCGAGAACAGCGTTGCCGCCAAGTCGGTGATCGGTGCGTTCGAGTAGGGATCGTCGCTGAGCGAGGCCGAGCTTCCCGCGGTGCGCGAGCGAGCAATTGCGCCGATGAGGATCACGCCCAAACCAAGGGCCATCAGCACCGAGGTGAGAATGCGTCCACGCGATTGACGCGCGTAGTTATCAGAGGCACTCAAGCCGATCATCATGATGACGAAGAGGAAGAGGACCATGATTGCGCCGGTGTAGACGACAACTTGGACCGTGCCCAAGAATGCTGCCCCGTGCATGAGGTACAAGATCGCAAGGCCGAGCATGACTCCAACCATGCAGATCGCACAGTAAACGGCCTTCTTGAAAAAGAGGACGCCCAGGGCGCATGCGATCATGAAGACCGCCACGCAGCCAAAGAGGATCGCCTCCCCCGTCGATGCCATTTCAGGCCAATTCATTAAGGTCATGCCTGACGCGCCTCCTCATTGACGGGACGGGCAGTTGTAAGGGAGGGATCATCTGGACGATGCTCGCGTACCCAATCAATCTGAGTTTGTGTGGGGCCCTGTACCGCGCCGCGGTAGTAGTCACCATCGCTAAAGCCTTCCACCTGCGGGTGCGGAGGCTGAAGCATTCCCTCTGAGAGCGGAACCAGAAGCTGGTCCTTCTCATAGATGTCATCAGCGCGGCGATACTCAGCCAACTCGAAATCGTGACCCATGGTCAGGGCACGAGTCGGGCAGGCCTCGATGCAGAATCCGCAGAAAATGCAGCGTAGGTAGTTGATCTGGTAGACGCGACCATAGCGCTCACCGGGGCTGTATTGTTCCTCGGGAGTGTTCGATGCGGCCTCGACGTAGATGGCGTCCGCGGGGCACGCCCACGCACAAAGTTCACAACCCACGCACTTTTCCAAGCCATCCGCGTAGCGGTTGAGCTGGTGACGTCCATGGAAACGAGGCTCGACGAAGGGGCCCTCGAAGGGGTACTGCTCGGTCACGGTCGGGCGGAAGAAGGAGGACAGGGTCACTCCATAGCCCGCGAAAGGAGCGAAGAACTGACCGATCGGCCCCTTCGGATCCTGCTCGTAACGCAGATTCTGGCTGTCGTTCTGATCAGTCATTCGTCTCCTCCAATGCGGCAGCAGTGACCACGCGGTTTGCGCGCGGCGAGGGCGGTAGCTGTTGTCCCGGAAGCGGAGGTACCGGGAAGCCATCCGCCATGGGATCAAAGTTCGCCAAGCGTTCTTGCTTCTCAGCTTGCGCAAGGGCTTCCTTTCGCGCATCACGCGAATCGGCGAACCACATGACGATCAATGCAATAACGAAGATTCCAGCAACGCCACCGATCAGCTGCGGCAGGGTCAAAGACACCCACTGGGTGATTGCCCGAATAATGGCAACCATGACCAGCCAGGCCAGCGAGATCGGGATCAGTCGCTTCCAGCCCAACTGCATGAACTGGTCGTAACGGAAACGCAGCAGGGTGCTTCGTGTCCAGATCATGAGAAGCATGAAGAACCACATCTTGAGGAAGAACCACAGGATTCCGAACCAGCCGCCATTGAGGAACTCAATGTGCGAGAGGGGCCAGGGGGCGTGCCAGCCACCGAAGAACATGGTCGTCGCTACCGCTGAAACGTTGAACATGTTGACGTATTCAGACAGGTAGAACCAGCCGAATTTCATCGAGGAGTACTCGGTCATGTGACCGGCGACCAACTCACCTTCGGCCTCGGGGAGGTCGAAGGGAAGACGGTTGACTTCACCGACCATGGAGATCAGGTAGATCACGAAGGCGGGTGCCAGGGGCAGGAACCACCAGGTCTGCGCCTGCGAGGCCACGATCTGCGAGGTCGACATCGAGCCGGCCATCAAGAAGACCGCAACCAGCGACATTCCCATGGAAAGCTCGTAGGAGATCACCTGTGCCGAGGAACGAACCGCGCCGTAGAGCGGAAGCGTCGAGGACGCGGACCAACCACCCAGCACAATGCCGTACAGTCCCAGCGAAGAAATTGCCAGAACATACAGGGCCGCGACCGGCATATCCGCCAGCTGCAACGGTGTGGAGTGCCCGAAGATCGAAACATTCGGTCCCATCGGGATTACAGCGAAGATCGAGAATGCTGCAAATGCCGAGATCGAGGGCGCAAGCAGATAAATGAACTTATCGGCCTTACGCGTCCACATGTCTTCCTTGAAGAGCAGCTTCACGGCATCGGCGATTGCTTGGAACAAGCCGAAGGGACCGGCAACATTCGGGCCGGGCCTGGTCTGCATGCGTCCGATCGTTCGACGTTCAACCCACAGGGCAAGCAGAACGTTGAGAATCAGGAAAACGATGATGAAAACGGCCTTGAGGACTGTCAACCACCAGGTTTCCTGCGTAAAGTCCGCAGCGGTGTACGTGGGAACATCCAGGGGGATCAGGTTCATCGGGCCACCTCCCCCTTTGCGCTCAAGGTGACAGAAGAACCGAAGTTCCCCAATGATTCGTGGACGATAGATCCCTGGGAGCACTCGGGCACCCAGACAACCCCGTCGGGAAGATCAGCAAATTGCAGGGGAAGCGTAATGCTTCCGCGCTGGGTACTGAGCGTGAGTTCTTCGCCCTCGTCAATACCGAGGCCCGCAACAGTTGCACGCGAGGCAAAGACGACTGGACGTCGTGCGCTTCCCGCCAGCATGGTTGCACCATCTTGCAGACGACCTGCGTCAAGCATCGGCTTGTGGGTGGCAAGAAGTGCCTCGCCCTGGCCGACCTCAACCAATTCCGAGGCCTTCGCCGGAACGAATTCTTCACGCTGACCGTTCCACTGCATGAGCGGATTCACCTGGTCGTACAGACCCACGAGGTCGTGCAAACCAAAATCCACGCCAAACTCACTGGCGAGTGCATCGAAGACCAGTCGATCGGTCTGTGAACGCGAGGCGATGGCCTGGCCGAAGGGACGCAGGCGGCCTTCCCAGTTGATGAAGGTTCCGTTCTTTTCCAGCGGAGGTGCGACCGGCAAGATCACATCTGCACGATCGGTCACCTCACTGCGACGAACCTCAAGGCTCACCAAGAAATCAACCTGATCAAGCGCCTTTCGCGCACCAGCCGGATCATCGAAGTCACGAAGGTCAACGCCACCGACAACCAGTGCCTTAACGCGACCATCAGCTGCAGCTTCCAACATCTGCGTGGCATCAAGACCGCGCTGAGCGGGAATCTCTCCCCATGCCAAAGACTCGCGAGCCTCTTGAGAGGTAAGCGCACGGCCGAAAGGCAGAAGACCGGGAAGAAGACCGGCTTCCACTCCACCGCGCTCACCGGCGCGGCGAGGGACCCACTGAATACGGCAGTGAGTGCGCTCTGCCAGTCGGACAACTTCACTGAGCAGACCCGGCGTTCGGCTTGCGCGCTCGCCAACCAGGATTACTCCCCCGTCAAGACGCGAGGCGAGATCAGCGAACTCACCACCCTCACGGATCTCAGCGGCAACCTCGACCTCGGTTCCGGGAGCGCAACGGAGCAGCTCTCCAGAAAGCTTGGCGAGGCCTCGGGAAGTCATCGGAGCCAAAGAAGCAACGCGGAGCTTGCCCTTGCGAGTGGCCTTGCGCATCCGCAGGAAGATCGCACCGCACTCATCCTCGGGCTCGAGTCCAACCAGGAGGACCTGGCCGGCGCTCTCAAGCTGCGAGTAGGTGACGCCCAATCCACTACCCGCAACGTGGGAAGCAAGGAATGAGCGCTCTTCTTCGCTGTGGCTGCGAGAACGCATATCGATGGAATCGGATCCAACAACGGAACGCGCGAACTTCGACCATGCCCAAGCATCTTCAAAGCTCAGGCGGCCACCGGGAAGGAAACCAACCTGATCGCCGGAAAGGCCGGCAAGCGCACGGTGGACACGGTCCAAGGCATCCGACCACGAGGTCGGGACAAGCTGGCCGTTCTCGCGAACGAATGGAGTATTGAGGCGCTGAACACCGGACCACTTAAATGCGAAGCGATCCTTGTCAGTGATCCACTCTTCGTTAACCTCGGGGTCATTTCCAGCCAGACGGCGCAAAACCTCACCGCGGCGAATATCCACGCGGATCGCACTACCGGAAGCATCGTGCTCGGTCACCGAAGCGGTAGATACCAAGTCGAAGGGGCGTGCACGGAAGCGGTAATCGTTCGAGGTCAGAGCACCAACCGGGCAGATCTGAATGATGTTACCCGAGAAGTACGAGGCAAATGCGCGGCCCGAAACATCACGATCGTTGGGGGCAAGATCGCCTTCATTAAGGGAGCCGATAATGCCCTCTTGACCGTAAGGTCCGGAAATACCCGCCTTGACATTGTCCTTTGCCTGCGGGTTGAAGTAATCCAAGACCGCGGTATCAAAGGAGCCAACCTGCTCACCCATGAAGTGATGGTGCTCGGTCGGCGCGGTGCCACCGCCTCGTCCCTGAAGATCAAGGAAGGGGTCGCCCGCAATTTCCTTACCGAAGCGCACGCAGCGCTGGCACAAGATGCAACGCTCGCGGTCCAGCAGAATCTGCGAAGTGAGCTTCAAAGGCTTGCGATACGTGCGCTTTGCATCGATGAAGCGCGAGCTCTCGCGGCCTTCGCTCATTGCCTGATTCTGCAGGGGGCATTCGCCGCCCTTATCGCAGATTGGGCAATCCAGCGGGTGGTTGATCAGCAGGAATTCCATCACGCCTTCCTGGGCGCGACGGGCAACCTCGGAAGTGTGCTGAGTCTTCACCACCATGCCAGGGGTGACAGTCTGAGCACATGAAGGCTGAGGCTTGGGCATGAAACGCAGCTCGCCGGTGTTGCGATCGGGCATTCCGACCTCAACAAGACACTGGCGGCACGCGGCGACGGGCTCAAGCAGCGGGTGATCACAGAAACGCGGGATACGAATTCCGGCCTGCTCGGCCGCACGGATCACCAGGGTGCCTGCGGGAACGTCCAATTCGACGTCGTCGATCGTGACCTTCACTAGGTTCTCGCTCATCGAACTCCTCCCTTGGCAAAGTTGCTCGAGGCCTCGTAGGGGAACAATTCGCGCGCGGGCGTGGTCAGCCCGGCCTCGAATTCTTCGCGGAACTTCTTAATTCCCGACATGATCGGGGTTGCTGCCGCATCGCCCAGAGCACAGAAGCTTCGGCCGAAAATGTTGTGTGCGATCTCGTCCAAAAGATCGATATCGCCTTCCTGACCCTTACCTGCTTCCAGGCGGAGCATGATCTGCTTGAGCCAGTAGGTTCCTTCACGACAGGGCGTGCACTTACCGCAGGATTCGTGCTGGTAGAACTCGATCCAGCGGGTAATGACGCGAACCACGGAGGTCGTTTCATCGAAGACCTGCAGGGCGCGGGTACCCAGCATCGAACCGGCGGCGCCAACGGATTCGTAATCCAGAGGCGTGTCCAGTTCGACTTCGGTGAAGATCGGGGTTGAAGAGCCGCCGGGAGTCCAGAACTTCAGCTGGTGTCCTTCGCGGATACCGCCGGCAAGCTCGATGAGCTCACGCATGGTGATTCCGAAGGGAGCTTCGAATTGGCCTGGGTTCTTCACGTGACCTGAAATTGAGAACAGACCGTGTCCCTTGGACTTTTCCGTTCCCATCGAGGCGTACCACTGTGCGGAGTGCTGGAAGATCCCCGTCACCTGGCTGATCGACTCGACGTTATTAATAACGGTCGGACGCGCATACAAACCTGCGACAGCGGGGAACGGAGGCTTCAGACGCGGGTGGCCTCGGTAGCCTTCCAGGGAATCCAGAAGAGCAGTTTCTTCACCACAGATGTAGGCACCTGCGCCAGCGTGAGCGGTGATGCGAAGATCGCCCAGCAGGCCGGCCTCGGTTGCTTCCTTAACTGCAGCCATCAGGCGGCGGTAGACGTGAACAACTTCGCCGCGCAAGTAGACAAATGCGTGGTGGCAATTGATGGCGCGCGAGGTGATCGCAATGCCTTCAATCAGCACGTGGGGGTTCGCCATAATCGTCGGGATGTCCTTACAGGTTCCCGGTTCCGATTCATCGGCATTAACCACCAGATAACGAGGAAGTCCATCATCAGGCGGAAGGAAGGACCACTTGAGGCCCGTGGGGAATCCAGCACCACCACGGCCTCGCAAGCCGGAGGCCTTAACGGTCTCAACGATCTCGGCGGGTTCCATGGTGTTGGCCTTCTTCAGGCCTTCGTAGCCGCCACGTGCCAGGTAGGACTCCAAGGTCCACGAGCGATCGCTTCCCCATCCGCGGGTCAGAATCGGGGTCAGGGCCACGGTTGTTTCACTCACCGTCCTTCTCCTTTCCTTCTTCCGCGGGAACGTCAGCCGGAGCGCTCCAGCCGCGTTCTTCGGCGATCCTCAGTCCCAGTGTCGAGGCCTCGCCAGCGCTGGGCCCTTCGTTCTCGTGTCCGTCAAGGAAGCCGGCAAGGACGTGCTCGGTTTCCTTGAAGGTCGGCAGCACAGCACTTCCGCGGGTGGGGTGCAAGGGCTTACCGGCCTCGATGTCATCAATGAGGGCGCATGCGGATTCGGGGGTCTGGTTGTCGAAGAACTCCCAGTTCACCATGACAACGGGAGCGTAATCGCAGGCCGCGTTGCATTCGAGGCGCTCAAGGGTGATGGTTCCGGCCTCGTTGGTTTCGTCGGTTCCGACACCAACCTTTTCGCTGACGGCCTCCCAGATTTCATCGCCACCCATGACGGCGCATAGAGCATTGGTGCACACACCCACGAGGTATTCACCCGTGGGGTGACGCTTGTACTGGGTATAGAAGGTCGCAACTGCAGAAACTTCTGCGCGAGTGATACCCAGAAGTTCAGCGCACAGTGCGATTCCGTTTGCACTCACATAGCCGTCTTCAGACTGGACTAGGTGAAGCATGGGAAGCAGTGCGGAACGAGCGTGGCCCTGGGGGTAGCGCGCGATGATTTCGCGTGCCTCACCTGCAAGGCGCTCATAGGTTTCCACGGGATAGCTCATCGATCAACGCCTCCCAGAACGGGGTCGATAGTGGCCAGTGAGACAACGACATCAGCCAGCTGGCCGCCTTCCGTCATCATGGCCAGAGACTGCAGATTTGCGAATGAAGGGTCGCGGAAGTGCGCGCGGAAGGGACGAGTTCCACCGTCAGAAACCAGGTGGACACCCAAAATGCCCTTTGCGTGCTCAACGGTCTGGTAGACCTGGCCGGCGGGGACCCTAAATCCTTCGGTGACCAGCTTGAAGTGGTGGATCAGGGATTCCATTGAAGTTCCCATGACCTTCGCAATGTGTTCGGCGGAGTTACCCTGGCCGTCCGTTGCAACTGAAAGCTGTGCGGGCCACTTGATATGCGGGTCGGCAACCATGACGGGCTGGCCTTCAGTTGCCTCCAAGCGGCGAAGGACCTGCTCGACGATACGCAGCGACTGGTAGCACTCATCGAAACGCACGCGAACACGGTTGTAGGCGTCGTTCGAGTCATAGGTGGGAACGTCGAATTCGAAATTCTCGTAACCGCAGTAAGGCTGATCCTTACGAAGGTCTTGGGGCAAGCCGGCTGCTCGCAGGGACGGACCGGTCAAACCCAGGGCCATCATTGCTGACAGAGGCATGTAGCCAACGCCAATGAAGCGCTGTTTAAAGATCGGGTTTGCCAGAACCAGGTCCTGGAGCTCGCCGATATCGTTTCGCACCTTCGGGAGCTTTTCGCGGATGTAAGGGACCATGCCGCTGGGAAGGTCCTGAACTACACCGCCGGGGCGGATGTATGCGTGGTTCATACGCAGACCGGTAATGCGCTCGAAGATTCGCAGAATCTCTTCGCGTCCCCTGAAGGCAATGGTCATCATGGTCGTCGCGCCAAGCTCGTTACCGCCGGTACCGATTGCAACGATGTGCGAGGCGATGCGGTTGAGTTCCATCATCAGGATACGAATGAGGTTTGCGCGTTCCGGCACATCATTCGTGATCCCCAGGAGCTTCTCAACGGCCAAGCAGTAACCCACTTCTTGGAAGAAGGGAGCCACGTAGTCCATACGAGTGCACAGCGTGACGCCCTGGGTCCACGTGCGGTATTCCATGGTCTTTTCGATACCGGTGTGAAGGTAGCCCGTGTCAACGCGAGTTTCGCGAACGGTTTCGCCATCCAGCTCAAGGATCAGGCGAAGAACGCCGTGGGTTGAGGGGTGAACAGGACCCATGTTGAGTACGACGCGCTCATGGTTGATGCGCTCGATCTCAGCGATAACGTCGTTCCAGTCTCCGCCCTGGGCAAGAACCTCGGGAACTTCGTCAATGTCCAGGCCTGCACTTGATGCTGCAGCGTGAAGTGAAGGAGTAGTCATTAGTTGTACGACCTCCGAGTGTCGGCAGGGGCGTTAACTGCACCCTTGAATTCCACGGGAATACCACCCAGGGGGTAGTCCTTACGCTGCGGGTGACCTACCCAGTCATCAGGCATAGCGGTTCGTGTCAGCGAGTGATGCCCATCAAAAACAATTCCCATGAGGTCCCATGTTTCGCGTTCCTGCCAGTCGTTCGCCGGGTAAATATCGACGATCGAGGGAATGTGCGGATCCGAATCCGGGCAGGTCACTTCCAGACGGATCATGCGATTGTGCGTGATCGACATGAAGGGGTAGATCGCGTGGAGCTCACGGCCTTGATCTTCGGGGTAGTTCACGCCGTTAGTTCCCAGGCACATCTCGAAACGCAGATCCTGATCATCACGCAGGTAGCGCACGACGCGGCGGATGTGCTCACGCGGGATGAAGATGCTGAGTTCGCCGTGTTCAACGACAACCTTCTCAATGACATCCGCAACTGCCAGTCCATCGGCGGCAATCAATTCCTCGAGGATGTCAACGATCTGATCGAAGTACGAACCATAGGGGCGCAGCGCTGCGGGCGCAGTGCGCGCAACAGTTACTTGCTGCGAGAAGCCCGTGGTATCGCCCTGATCCGGAGCTCCGAACAGACCCTGACGGGTTTTGATGACCTCGGGCTGCTCGGCACCGAAACGATTAATTTCTTCGCTCATGCCAGCAATCCCTTCAAATCGTGAGTCGGGGTCGCAGCAAGTGCTGCTGCTTCAGCCTTGCGAGCAATTTCGCGACGGTGTGCGCCCAGCGGTTCACTTCCGATCTGCTCACGCAGTGTAAGGATTGCGTGAATCAAGGCCTCGGGACGAGGCGGGCAGCCGGGAAGGTACACATCGACGGGAACAATGTGGTCGCATCCCTGGACGACGGCATAGTTGTTGAACATACCGCCCGAAGATGCGCAGGCACCCATCGAGATGACCCACTTGGGATCGGCCATTGAGTCATAGACGCGGCGCACGATGGGAGCCATCTTGTGGGAAACACGTCCGGAGACAATCATGAGGTCGGAGTGACGCGGTGATGCGCGGAAGACTTCCAAACCGAAACGCGACATGTCGAAACGGGGAGTTCCGGCTGCCATCATTTCAATTGCGCAGCACGCCAAGCCCATGGTGACTGGCCACTGACTGTGCTTTCGAGCAAGACCGAGGATCTTCTCCATGCTTGCCAGGGCAATGCCTGCAGGCAGGCTTTCTTCAATTCCCATTGTTTTCCTCTTACCTCAGTAGTCCAGTCCGCCGCGGCGCCATTCGTAGATATAGGGGACGGTGATCACCGCGATGAAGGTCAGCATGGCAATCAATCCGAAAAGTCCCAGCTGGTTGAAGCTCACGGCCCACGGGTACATGAACACGACTTCAATGTCGAAGACAATGAAGGTCATGGCTACCAGGTAGTAGCGCACAGGAAAGCGTCCATGCTCCAGATGCTGCTCCGTGGGGTCGATTCCGCATTCATAGTTATCGGCCTTCGTGCGATTCTTGCGCGTTGGTCCCAGAATTGCGGATGCGCCCAGCCCGCCCAGCGCCAAGACCATGGCGGCTGCAGCCATGATCAGCAGCGGAACATAGGGATTTGTCATCGTTCCTCCCACATCGGGTGTACCTTCGTAGCCATCATGCTGATGGCACCATCTTGGATAGGGTCGTAATCAGTCGGTCGTCGAAGTCGCCGCCTTGGCGTTCGAAGCCATCCGACAGAAGTTTGTGAACCAGGGTCATCAGGCGCGGAATGGGCAGACCGTAGGTCGTGCACAGGCGCATGATTCGCGGATTTTCAATGAGACGAACAAAGATGCGTCCCAACTGGTAGTAGCCGCCGTATTCGTCGCGGATCCGTTGGGGATAGGCGCTCATCGCTCGGTCAACGCCAGCGCGGTGTGTGCGGGCAAGAGCCTGAGCCATGGCCTCGGCCGCGTAGCGTCCAGCCTTCATCGCGGGTGCGATTCCTTCTCCGTTAAAAGGAGAAACCATTCCGCCGGCATCGCCGACAATGACGAATCCATTGGTGTAGTGGGGCTGACGGTTAAGGCTCATCGGCAAAGCTGCACTGCGGAGCTCACCGATTTGATTCTCTGGGGTAAATCCCCATTCCTCGGGAAGGTTGGCCATCCATTGTTCGAAAACCTGACGATAGGGCAGGTTTGTCGCACTTGCCGTCGAGGCCACAGAGCCCAGTCCGACATTGACGATGCCATCCCCCATGGGGAAGATCCAACCGTATCCAGGAAGCAGATCCGAGTGCCCGGGTTCGCCCGCCCAGAGTTCCAGGTGCGATTCCATCCATTCTTCGTTGCCACGAGGGGAACGGAAGTAGGTGCGTGCCGCAACGCCCATGGGACGCTTGGGATTCTTTTCAATTCCGAGGCGGGTGGAAACCTTTGCAGAGACGCCACCGGCATCCACAACCAGCTTGGCGTGAATCGTCACGTCTTGGGCATTCTTGCCACGGCCTCGGCGCGCGCGAACACCGCAGACTCGATGTGTGGAGTCTTGGAGTGCCTCGGTTACGGTGAGTTCTTCTTCGAGGCGAGCTCCCGCACTCTGTGCACGCTGAACCAATGCGTGGTCAAGGTCCATACGCGCGCGAGTCATTCCGTATCCCGGAAGCGAAGCCTGATCTGGCCACTCCATGTGAATGGTATGGCCACCGCCAATGACAGTCAGACCGCGGTTTCGTGCCCAACCAGAAGTATCAACACCCATGAGGATGAGCTCTTGAACGGCGGCGGGAGTCAGGCCATCACCGCAGATCTTGTCGCGCGGGAAACGTGCCTTATCGACAAGAAGGACGTCAATACCAAGGGTCGCCAAATGATAGGCGGTAGATGCACCACCTGGGCCAGCGCCGACAATAACGACATCAGCGTTCATGTCTTGGGCCTGTTGGCTCACCATGCCTCCTTCACGCTCCACGCAACGATGAACCCATATCGGGGTCCAGTTCAGACCATAGTCACCGGTATACGAAGCCGCGAAAGCACGCCAAAAAGTCCGTGAGAACAACACTTTAGGGGCGTGAGCGAGCACACACCCGTATTCAATTTGCACATATGTTTGTTGCGTTAATCTGCGCGGAAATCCTTAGGAAACCGGGTAGCAGTGCTCCGGCTCCTTCAAACCGGGGCCAAAGTCAACCTCGCGACCGTCCAAAGACCAGATATTTCGCGAGATCTGTTGGACGTCCTCGTGGCGAGCAAGCCACTGGCTCAGCTCTGCCTGTTCCTGCTCCGTTAGCCATACCAAGGGATCGGACGATGACTTAAAACCGGCGACCGCGGCAACATCCTGAAGCCACCCAATCTGCTGGTCATTCAGCAGGTTCTTCATGTGACGGAAGAAGATGACATCGGGGTCAACATCGATGAGCTCACGCAGCCACAGACGCGATACAGAACCCATAAAAGCATTGCGCGCTTCTGCGTCGGAACGATCATCAGTCGCGTAGTTCTTCCAAATGGGAGCGACATCGCAGCCCACTCGAATTCCGTCGTAGAGGCCGATCGCGGGGATGATCAGGGCACCAGAACCCAGAAGGTAGGTGTCCTCCTCTGCTGCCTCTCGCAAAATCTGCGAACCCAAAATGAACGCGTCATCGGGGCTTGCTTCGCGATTAAAACGCACGCCTTCGATGGCCGCTGCGTTAATAAAGTCAGTCTTGATATAGCGGATTCCCGCGTCAAGCAGGTATCCGATGGTGTCGCGCAGATATTCCTGCGCCAGGGGGTGCGTTGTATCCAGAGCATAGTAGGGACCACCCCAGTTGTATCCGGCGATAGCGAGCTTTCCATCCTCCGCATGGACGAAAGCTTCGGGGTGCGCCTGAAGGAAAGGTGTCCCTTCTCGGGCAATGAAGGGTGCAATCCACAAACCGGGAGTCACACCGAGATCGGAAATGTAGCGAGCACAGGCAGCAAGATCGTGTCCAAACTTCGCATTCGGACGCCAATCGCCTACATTTAGCTGCCAACCATCATCGATCTGCAAGGCAGTGAAACCAAGTTTTGCAAGCCCAGGAAGCTGTCCGGCAAGAACATCCCAGGAAACGTTTTCGTAGTAGGAATACCAAGAACACCACACACGCGGTGCCTGACCGGGGCTGCGACGTCGAGGGCGCAGCTGCTCAACATAGGCCTCGAAAATCTCCGCTTCACTACCCCAGCTCACAAACCAGCGAGCCGGACGAATCTCATCGAAGCCGACAAAAACATCTTCATCAGCGCGCACCTTCGGGTGTCCACCCGCGAGCGCGCCAATGAGGAAACCCGCACCGCCCTCTTCTTCAACAACCGCGCCCATCCACGAACCGTGATGACGGACGGCATCATCTGCTCCCGGATCATCGGCGGTTGTCCGACGTTCATCAGAGGGAACTCGCAGGGGTGCATCACTGAGCAAATTCCACCCAGAGGGCGACCAAGAATTGTGCCCACTGCGGTAGTACTGGCCACTTTCCATCCCGTGGAGCAGCGCGACGCGGCTAGCGTCAATGATTGCGAAATTGTCACCCTGCTCGATGAGCTGAGCATCAGCTGACGCACTCAAAGTGGCGTTAGGAAGGGAAAGTACCAGACGTTGCATGATCATTCTTTCATTGACGAGGCCGTGGGAAGCGGCGCAGAAGGAAAGGAAAGTTATGGGTTTGGGTGTGGAAAGCGGGTCCCGCTGACCTGCGATTGGGTAATCGACGGGGGCGGGACCCGCTCAGTGGCTTACTTGAGCAGGGCGTTTGCCTTCTCGTTGGCCGCGGTCATGGTCGCCTGAGGATCGGCGCCACCGGCGATCTCCTGGATAGCGTCCTGGATCAGAGCGTTGACCTCGTCACCGTGTGAGAAGACGGGAACCGAGAAGGTCTCCTTGTTCTCAACGACGGTGGTGAATGCCGAGTTGTCCTGGCCCTTTGCCTCGCGTGCCTTCAGGGACGCTTCGGTGCCCTTGATGCTGGCGGGGAAGATGACACCGGACTCGCCGACCTTGATCTGGCACTTGTCCGAAGCCATGTAGGCGATCCACTTGAATGCCTCATCGGGGTGCTTCGAGCCGCTCCACACGACATCGTGCAGGCCATTCATGGCGCTACGACGTCCAACGGGGCCGATCGGAAGAGGTGCGTAGGCGAACTTCTTCTGCGCATCTGCACCCAAGTAGGAAGAGACGGTGAAGGAACCGGCGATGGTCGATGCAGCAATACCTGCGTTCATCGTTGCGTCGGTACCCAGCGAAGACTGCTTATCGAACTTGGGGGCGAAGCCCTTCTCGATGAGCTGACGTTCCCAAGCGAGGGTGTCGACCAGGCTCTTATCGGCGAAGTTGAACTTGGTGGGGTTCACGGTCTTGTCGCCGTAGGTGAAGCCGTTGGAAGCGGCGAATTCGCCCCAGCCGTTCTGGCCGATTGCGCCGTCTGCCCACTCGGGGTAGTAGCCGTAACGCTTGACGTTGTTCTTATCGAAGGCCGGGTCAAGTCCGTTGTGGCCATTGGCGTCAACGGTGGTCTTTGCAACGAATTCCTGGAAGGTACCGCCATCGGTGGGGTTCCAGGTCAGCTTGGCCATGTCTTCCTTGGTGTAGCCAGCTTCCTTTGCGACCTCGGTGTCGTAGAGCAGACCCATGGTGTCCCAGTCCTTGGGCAGGCCGTAACGCTTGCCCTCGAACTTCGACAGATCAGCAAGTCCGGGCTGGTAGATGGAGTCATCGATTCCAGCTTCCTTCGCCTTATCAGTGATATCCAAAATCTGCTTGGAATCAATGAACTGGAGAAGACGCGTGGAGTGATCGACGAATGTGTCGGGGGCGTTCGATGCCGCCAGCTGAGTGGTCAGCGTATCCCAGTACTGACCCCATGCGGTCTGGGTGATCTTGACGGTAATGTTCGGGTTTTCCGCGTGGAAGTCGTCAGCGCACTTCTGGTACAGAGGAGCTTGACGGTCATCCCACAGCCAGTAGCTGACGGTCACGCCGTCGCCCGATGCCGAGGAACTCGAGGTGCTCGAGGAGTTGGCGTTGCACGCGCCCAGGGACAGCGCCATTGCTGCGACAATCCCCGCTGAGACTACGGTACGAGTTTTCATGTGTGGTTCTTTCTCTTCAGGCACTTTCGTGCTATTTGATTCCAGAGAAGTTCAGGGACTCAACCAGCTTGCGTCCCATGAGAATCAGGAGGATCAGGACCGGGATGACGCTGAGCGTTGACCCTGCCATGAGTCCGGTCCAGTCGGGTGCCCTATTGGGCGATTGCTGCTGGAAAATTCCCAGAGCAACAGTGAGGAGCTGAGCGCCTTCGCGCCCGGTCAGCAGCGGCCAGAGGAAGTCTTTCCACATGCCGATGATCGTAATGAGGGTCATCGTCATGATTGGTCCTGCAGACATGGGGATGGTTACTTTGAAGAAACGGCGGACGGGTCCCAATCCGTCAAGCATTGCCGCTTCCTCTACTTCCCGCGGCAGGGAGAGGAAGAACTGCCTCAGGAAGAAGATTGAGAAGGGCGCCATGAAAAGTGCGGGAAGCATCATGCCCTGCATCGTGTTCAGCCAACCAAGCTGCTTAATCAACACGTAGTTCGGCAGAAGCGAGAAGATCCCGGGGATCATGAGCGCACCAATGACGCACGCAAAGAGCGCGTTTTTGAAGGGGAACTTCAAACGGGCAAAAGCGTAGGCCGCGCATGAAGCGAAGAAGGTCTGAATGATGGCAATACCGCCCGCGTAAATCAGCGAGTTCGTTGTTGCAATAGCGAAGTTGATCGTTGCTCCACTACCACCGGCTGCCATGGCCTCTTCAACAGAAACCAGTCCAAGAATTCGCTTGAAATTGATCATCGTCGGGTGTGATGGCCACAGCCTCGTTGATTCGGCAATGAGATCGGCCTGCGGAGTGATCGCCGTGCGGATCATCCAATAGAAGGGGAAAACCGTGACAAGAACTGCGATCGCAATGATTGCCCACGCGACAACTTTGGATGGTTGGAATTTCTTGAGCATGATTGGTCCCCTTAGGCCAGATCCGATGAGCCGGCGCGCATGAGGCGCAATTGGATTGCGGTGAAGATTGCCAAGACGACAACCAAGAGCATTGCGACGGCGGAGGCGTAGCCCATCTTCAGGAAGGTGAAGCCCTGCTGGTAGATGTAGTAGTAAATGACGCGAACTGCGGGAATTGGGTGTCCGGCGTAACCGATCTGAACCGTATCGAAGATCTGGAAGGATCCAATCAGACCCATGACGAGGACCAGAACCAAAACAGGACGCAGAAGCGGAAGCGTAATTCCGAAGAACATTCGCGTCTCACCAGCGCCATCTAGCGACGCACTTTCATAGAGTTCACCGGGGATCTGCAGCATGCCTGCGTATAAAAGCAGTGCGGTGTATCCGGTGTAGGCCCAGATATTAATTCCGGCGACGATCGGCATTGCTGCGTTGGCGTTGTAGAAAGTCACGCCATCAACACCAACCATTGAAAGTAGGTGAGTAACAAAACCGATATTTGAATCAAGGAGCCATCCCCAGATCAGCGCGATGGCGACATTGGGAACCAGCCACGGCAAGAGCAAGAGCGAGCGAACCCAGGTTGCGCGAGCAAATCGCTGCATGAGTGCTGCAAGAAGCAATCCGAGGAAAGTCTGTCCCACGATGTTGTACAGCGCGTAAGCAATGGTGACTTTGAAGGCGTTCCAGACTTCCTTATCTGCAATTGCCTTGCTGTAGTTGTCCAGGCCAACCCAGTTGGCCTCGCCGATCAGGTTGAAGTCTGTGAATGAGTACCACAAGCCCCGAAGTGCGGGGTAGACGTAGAAGATGAAGAAACCGATGAAGGTTGGAATGAGGAAAATAGCTGCTGCCCGGCGATCATCGCGACGCTTGAGCGTGCGAGTTCCAGCCGCATCTGCGCTCGAGCGCAGACCCTGCTTCTTGCCTGCCAGCTGCGCTCCCTGTTGCGCGCTGGTTTTCTGCGAATCAGAACCGGTCCCTGTCCGGTCTTCCGCAAGTGTGGGGCTCTTCATTGAGTACACCTCCATTGCTGTGACAGGCACTAATTAAACACCTTGAACAAAGTTTGTCAAGACCATTGACAAAGCTGATCCCGCTCTGCTTCACTACTTGTCACGAGCTCAATGACAGAGCTCAATCGCCCGAAAGGACTCTCGACGATGAGAAAAACACCAGCTTTTCTTCTCTCAGGCGCACTCGCGACGGCACTGACGATTGCCGCCCTGCCGGCCACGGCCTCGGACTCAGGAAATGGGGAATGGACGCAACTCAAGAGCGCCCCAGCCCCCGTTTCCAACCCTCTCAAGGGTTTCTTCCCCTTCGCGCCCGACGATGGAAGCGAGTTGCCTGCCGCAGAAGGCGCGCTTCCCTACACGATGGAATGGACTTACTTCCCCGTCAATGACGTTGTCACCGCAAAGGGCGTCTACGACTGGAGCAAGGTCGACAAGATGCTCGATGCTATTGCCTCCCGCGGCCACCAAGCAGTGTTCCGTTTCTACCTGGACTACCCCACCAGGAAGTCCGGAGTTCCGCAGTATCTCATCGATGAAGGAATCAACACTTCTCGTACCTACACGGTCTTTGATAACAATCGCGTATCATTTTCGCCCGACTACAACGACCCCCGCATTCAGGAAATGATGCTTGACTTCGTCAAGGCACTGGGCGAAAAGTATGACGGCGATGCGCGCGTGGGTTATTTGACCGCCGGCCTCATCGGTTTCTGGGGTGAAGACCACACGTGGCCCATGAACGGCGAAGTAAGCGCCGACAACCCCAAGGGCGAAAACTGGATGCCCAGCGACGAATTCCGCGCCAAGCTGGTTGCTGCATGGGACAGCGCCTTCAACGACACTCACATTCTGTACCGCCTCCCCACCGAGGCAACGAAGGCCCACCACATGGGCTACCACGACGACTCTTTCGCCTACTCAACCC
Source organism: Pauljensenia sp. (assembly GCA_042645485.1). Lineage (GTDB taxonomy): Bacteria > Actinomycetota > Actinomycetes > Actinomycetales > Actinomycetaceae > Pauljensenia. The sequence goes on along the minus strand of JBHRQN010000002.1, from coordinate 57,524 downwards.
TTGACAATGTTGACTGGCACTTCATGGCACACATGAAGAATCAGGGCGAAGACAAGGCATGGCAGAACGTTCCGATCGGTGGCGAGGTCTACCCGCCATTGCAGACCTGCATCTTCTCTCAGCCTTTGAACTGCCCGGGTGCGGAAGCAGAAAAGGCACAGGGTCGTAATTTCGACATGGTGAAGTCCATCGAGGCCACTCACGCGACTTGGCTCATCAACCACAAGGCTTTCCTTGTCGGATACAAGGGCGCAGACCTGGAGCGAGCAAAGGAAGCAAATGCTCTCATGGGTTACACCCTGAGCGCTAAGAAGGCTCGGACGACCGTGAAGGATTCCTCCGTCACCGTCGAAGCAGAAATCGCTAACACCGGCCTCGCCCCCTTCTACGCGAATTGGCCCATTGAGGTCGCGCTGGTGAACAGCAAGGGCGAGAAGGTCGTTTCCAAGACCATCGAGTCCCCGCTTCCTTCCGTTGAGCCCGGATCGTCAACGACTGTCGAGGCCACGCTTGACCTGAGCAGTGGCGCTGGAGAACGCGCTGCCCAGGCAGCTACCGCCCCCACAAGCGGAGATCTCACTGCGGTCCTTCGGGTTGTCAATCCGCTCCCCAATGGCGTACCTGTGGCATTTGCAAACGAAGCAATGGGCACAACCCTTCCCGGCTACTTGAGCTTGGGAACGGTGTCTTTGGGCACCTCGCTTCCGGCTCAGCCCTCCACGCCGAAGGGCAATGACTCGAGCACGCCCGGCGGTTCCACTGAAGTCAAGGCAGCTAGCGCCTCTTCAGAAAAGCAGAGTGCAGAAGCCCCCAAGACGAAGCTGGCACGCACCGGCACCGTCGGTGGCGCTGTTCTTGCAATCGCAGCAGGCGCTCTTGGACTTGGAGCCCTTCTGATTCGCCGCACGCGCGCCTGATAGGTGTCGCCACTGTCGAGTATTCAGAATTATTCGACTCGCCTATCAGCGTAGGCTCAGGATTTCCTTCCTGGGCCTACGCTGAATTGGTCTCATCCCAACGAAGAGAGAGCCATGACTCAGACCTACGGCCCCGACCGCATCAGGGAAATGAATTCCCTTGCTGTGCTCGCGCACCTGCGCGCTATTGAGGACACAACATCCTCTCAAATTGCTGCCGCAACGGGCCTCTCACGCACTTCGGTCAATGCGACGATCACAGATCTTGAGCGTTTGGGATGGGTCCAATCCCTACCACCGACATCACCTCCGACCGGACGCCCCGCAAAGCGTTATCGCTTCCGCTCGGAGTCGGGTTTTGTCTTGGGTGTCGATATTGGGGCAAACCGAATCGCAACTTCCTTGACCGATCTATGCGGTGAAGAAAAGTGTGCAGAAGAAACCGAATTGGCCCCTTCTTCAGCTGCTCCAAGGCGAATGGAAGCTGTTCAGCACACCATTTCCCACACCCTTGAGAAAAATCCGTCCTACCGTGACGACCTCGCGCTGATTTCGGTCGCAGTCACCGGCCCCGTTGACGAGGCGGGAAGAATGCCTTTTGGCGGCCCTCTCCCTGGGTGGGAGAGCGTGCCAATGGTTCAAGAGCTTCAGGCGCGTTACAAACGCCCAGTTACCGTTGAGAATGACTGTAAGTGCGCTCTGGATGCAGAATCTCACCTCGGCCAGGCGCAAGATGTTTCTTCTGCCGTCTACATCATGGCGGGTGCACGAATTGGCGCGTCTTTCATGATCGACGGGAAGGTCTGTCGGGGCTCAGCCGGTGCGGCCGGAGAAATCGGTGCACTTCCCCACCTCAATTGGTACAAGACACCCGCTCACTTCTTCACGCACTCTCAGCTTCCTGCTGACCTCTCTCATCGCTCAGCAGCGCGGTGGGTGTGCGACCGGATGAGGGATGGCGACGCAGAAGCAACGCGGATTGTCAAAGAATTCGCACGAGACCTTGCCCTTGGAGCAGCGGCGTTGATTCTGACGATTGACCCAGAAGTTCTCATCCTTGGCGGCGGTATCTCAGCATCCGCAGACCTGTGGAAGGATGAATTTTCTTCACGCCTCGAAGAACTCACCATCCACATGCCCGAAATCCGCGTCTCTCAGCTGGGTGGACGCGGGGTGGTTCAAGGCGCTGTGTGCCGCGGAATCGACCAAATTACAGCCCACGCCTGCGGAGAGCAATTACTCCCTGCATCGGAAGTTATTCAGATCGTCTCCTAAATAGATCGCGTCCTAAAAAGAGTGGGGGTGGCCGCAGCCACCCCCACTTTTCGCCTAAGTCTCAGGCTCCTCGATCCTGGTTATTCTCGAAGTACCTCGTCAATTCAGGACTGACACGCGGCACATCAAAGGGAACAGAGCCTTCACGCAGCGACTTGGTTGCCAGCACTCCCGCAGCAACGGCCTCGCGAGCCCCCAGCGGCGTCGTATCGGTCCGATCACCCTTGGCAACAAAGCGCAAGAACTCGTCCATCGTTGCGACATCGGCATCATCATGTCCGCTAGCATCACCCTTAATGGGGATCTCGATATCGCCAGTGGGCTCCCATCCACTGCGGTGCTTCCATACGCGAACAACCCCGCCTTCACCATCGCCGAAGTTTTCCGCTCGACCTTCGGTTCCAATCACGGTGTAGTTACGCCAGTAATCGGGAGTGAAGTGACACTGTTCGTAGGAAATCAGAGTGCCAGAAGCCTGCCTCATCATGAGCATGGAGACGTCCTCGACATCAATCACGGGATTAAGACCGGTGAGAGACGCGGGCGGCCAGTTATCGAAAGAGAACCAGTCACTCATCACCGCATCAGACTTCTGCCCGCTGCGATCACTGAGCTTTCCGTAGAGCATGAGATCTCCCATGCCAACGACACGCTCGGGGACGGAATCAGACAGCCAGTTCATGACATCAATGTCGTGCGCAGCTTTCTGAAGCAGCAGCCCAGTCGTTCGGCTGCGATCTGCATGCCAATCCTTGAAGTAATAGTCACCGCCATTGCCCACAAAGTGACGGCACCAAATAGCTCGGACCTCACCAATCAGACCATCTTGGACGACTTGACGCAGAATGCGCACAACCGCCATGTGTCGCATGTTGTGGCCCACATAGAGCGGAGTCTTGGTCCTATACGCGGTTTCAAGAACGCGATCAGAACCCTCAATAGTGATTGCGATCGGCTTTTCCAAATAGACCGCAACCCCAGCTTCCAAAAGCGCGCAGGTGATGTCTTCGTGAGTGTCATCAGGGCTGGTAACAATTGCGCAGTCAATGCCCAGTTCCAGCAGCTCATCGAGGGTTTCAAACCACGGGTAATCACCCAAAACTTCTGTCGCGCGCTGGCGCATCGCGGGATTGGGATCGCATCCTCCAACCAGTTCTGCAGGAATCGTGGCTTTGTGGCAATTCTCGGCAATGACGCACCGTGCGCCCAAACCAATCACGCCAACACGTAGGGGTGCAGACATTTTTAGCTCCATTCAAGGGTCATCTTTGACACCCCTATTATGCGCTCTCTACCCCCACTTATGCAAAGGTCTTGACAAAGTCCCCAAGCGAGAAGCTCCGACTCCTCACTCGAGCAAAAACCTGCGGAACTTCAGTGCTTCACAGCGCGATGAAGAGCAACGATCCCACCCGTCAGGTAACGGTATTGGACGTCACTCCACCCGGCCTCGGCAATCAAGTGTGCAACTTCGGGAGCATCGGGCCACTCGCGAATCGACTCCGCCAAGTAGTCATAGGCGACGTCATCTGAAGAAGCTAGGCGCGCAACCAGCGGCATCACATACTGGAGGTGCAATGAATACCCCGCACGCAGAGGCACAGAGGTCGGCGTCGAAAATTCGCAGACGACCAGTCGCCCGCCGGGGCGCACAACGCGAGCCATTTCCTCCAGTGCACGCTTAGGATCTGGAACATTTCGCAGACCGTAGGAAATGGTGACAGCATCGAAAGACTGATCTTCAAAAGGAAGATCCATCGCGTCGCCTTGGACGAATTCAATGTCGGGGTGACGATTGCGTCCTACCTCGATCATGCCGGCGGAAAGATCGCAGGCAACAACGCGCGCACCGCTGCGCGCAATTTCTGCAGAGGAGGCACCCGTTCCAGCTGCTAGGTCCAAAATCCGATCCGAGGGCTTCGGCGCCAGCGCATTGGTCAAAGCCTTCAGCCAGACAAAATTCATTCCGCCGCTCAGCAGTGCATTCATCACGTCATAACGCGAAGAGACATCATCAAACATTGCGGCCACTTGATCTTGAGACTTGCCAAGATCTGCTCGACGCTGCTGGGAGGCAGTCTGTTCACTCATACATACATTTTCCCATTTACACGCCACATCGGCACACTTAAGTGGAAGCGCACGCAAAGCACTAGCATTGAACCATGCCCTCCGGACACTTTTCGCCGATCCCTACCCTGTACTGCTGGGTTGAGCGCATCGATCCTTCCTCCCCTCACGGGCATCTTCCATTGACTTCTTTCCTTCCCACCTCTGAAGTTTGCGCATGGATTCGCGACGAGGCCATGGTCGGCTGGGGACAAGCGTGGCGTTGGCAGCGTGGGAAGGACCGTCCTCCCCTTGTCGAGGCCGGGGAAAACGCCGCGATCACCGAAGCCGCGCGAGTGTGGGATTTAGTTCGCGAGAAAGCGCAGATCCACTGGGCTGAAGGTGCGCGCGATGCCTGGGGCTCTGATTTACCGGTCCTTCCGATTGCTTTTGCATCCTGCGCTTTCGAGGACGACGGGGAACGTGTTCTGGTTGTACCGACTTTTCTCATCATCACTCGCGGTTCGACGCGTTTCTTGGTGACGAGTTCAATAGATTCGCGCAAAAAGCCTGTTTTTGATGCTGAGGTTATTGATCACCAACTCCCGCCCGCCGAAACGCTGAGTATTGGCCCAGGTGCCATGAGCGAGGAGGCATGGCGCGGCGCGGTTGATGAAATCATCGACGCACTTCGCAATGAAGAGGCCGGAAAAGTTGTCATGGCCCGCGACATGACGATCATTTCTGACTCTCCCTTTGATCAGGCTGCTTTGCTGGAGCATCTGCATCAGCGTTACCCCCAAACCTGGACCTTCGCCGTTGCGGGGTTAATTGGTGCGACCCCAGAAATGCTGGTCTCCCTTCACCAGGGAAAACTCCATTCGCGCGTCCTTGCAGGAAGCAGCAAACCCGAGGATGCAGATTCGCTCCCACTGTCTTTAAAGGATCGTTCCGAACATCTCTTTGCAGTCGAGTCCGTCGTGGCCGCACTTCTTTCTGTCGCGCAGGATGTTCAAGCGCCCGCACGTCCCGATGTACTGATTCTTCCCAATATTGCCCACCTCAGTTCTGATGTATACGCAACTTTCCCCCAGGGAAGCGTTCTTGATGCGGTTGCCCAACTGCATCCGACTGCCGCAGTGTGCGGAACTCCAACTGATGACGCACTGGATCTGATTCACGCCTACGAACGCACGGAACGCGAACGTTATTCAGGCCCGGTTGGCTGGATTGATGGTGCGAGAAATGGGGAATTCGGCATCGCCCTGCGCTGCGGTCAATTAGAGAACAACGACCGCACCTTGAGGATCTTCGCCGGCTGCGGAATCATGCCAGACTCAACATCTCGCAGCGAATTGGAGGAGACCCAGACCAAGATGCGGCCGTTGCTCGAGGTTTTAAACCTTTAGCTCAGTGCTCTGACTGAAGCGTGACCTTTGCAGTGTTTTCAACACCGTCACGCACGTAGGTGACGCTCACCTCTTGGCCACCCGTATAGCGACGGACATAACCAACCAAGGACTGCGCCGAGGTGACAGTGTTCCCATCAATCTTGGTGATCACGTCCCCGGCCTTCAAGCCTGCAGCTTCGGCTCCAGACCCCTGGCTCACACCAGAAATCTGCGCGCCCGCGCGGGTGTCGTTTCCTACTCGCGCGGCACCGGTACTGACAGTGACGCCCAATCGAGCATGGTCAACTGTTCCGTTTTGAATGAGCTGATTGACAACCGAAACAACCAAGTCCGAAGGAATCGCGAATCCCAGACCGATCGATCCCGCCTCAGAGTTCGACGATGAGGAGAGCGATGCAATTGAGGAGTTAATACCGATCACTTGGCCGTGCTCATTAAATAGCGGACCACCGGAGTTACCGGGGTTGATCGAAGCATCGACCTGAATGGCATTCGTTGTAATCGATTGGCTCTGGTTGCCCTGCTGCTGAAGCTGACCGAAAGGATCCTTTGAGTTGTCCTGATTTTGCGATTCCGAGGCCTGCACCTGAACAGGACGATTGAGAGCAGAGACAATACCCGTTGTCACCGTATTCGAAAGACCAAGGGGCGAACCAATGGCCATGACGGGCTGACCGACCTTGAGATCAGAGGATTGCCCAAACTGAGCAGCAACAAGATCTGAGGGCGGATTCACCAAGCGGATCACCGCAAGGTCAGTGCTCTTATCTGTGCCAACAATCTTTGCTTCGTAGATTCGGCCATCAGTGAGGGTTACTTGAATCCGTCCACTTCCATCAACGACCGAAGAAATGACGTGGTAGTTGGTGACGATGTTTCCAGCCGAATCAACGATCGCACCCGAGCCAATTCCCGAGGAATTCTGAGCCGAAACAGAAATAGTGACGACAGCGGGAGACACGGTTTGTGCGACATTTTCCCAATCAACTGCGGTTCCAGCGGAATTGCTCTGAGCTGGCGCGGAGGTCTGGCTAACCAACGGTGTTGTCACCGAAGAATGCAGGTTTTGCCCAATGACCAGGGTGCCCCCGATGGCTAGGCCCGCGGTGCAGGCCATCGCCAAGACAAGCGCTCCCCAGCCGGGCCCGCGGCGGGGGTTATGCGTCTCAAGAAGAGTGGGGGTCGGACCTGCGGGAACTCCAGCTAGAGTTTCTCCTTCTGCCGAGGCCTCGGATAAAGAGGGCTGAGCAGAACCAGGAGTATATGCTGCTCCACTTTCAGAAGTGGTAGGAGTTACTGCAGGGAGCGGCGCAGTTTCGTGCTGCATCGACGCAGAGGCGCCGCCCTCTTGCGAGGCCGATTGCTGGGCGGGTTCTTGCGCGTCAGGTTGAAAGCGCGCATCACCTTGAGGAGTGGTTTCTTCTGGATTCATGACCAACCCATCTCATTTCGTTATCAAATCGTTACATTAGCATCCTACAATGATCGCAAAAATGCAATATCTTCCGTTGGCCGTGAAATGGAGAGGTACAGCACTTCCAGCCCATCAGCTTCTGTATTCAAAATCGCTCGAAGCTCCAGCATTGAACTCACGCGGCGAATTTTCGCCCCATACGCCTGAGCAAGCGCAGCGATATCCACGCGCTGAGCGACTCCGAAATAGCGCTCATACACAGCCTCCGAAGCACGCTGACCATGCTCCAAACTCTTAAAAATCGAGCCTCCCCGATCACCCAAGACAATGACCCGACAGCGGGGGAATTCCTCTCCGAGAGGCATTCCCATCCCAGAGGCATCATGCAAGAAAGTTAAGTCCCCCATTACGGCGTGAACCGTTGGCGGGCATTCATATGATTCTTCCAATGCGCGCGCCCAGCCAAGAGCCGTCGACACATTTCCATCAATTCCCGCAAGTCCTCGGCTCGACCACACCCGCTGGGGACCCCGCGGACCGCGCTCAGAATTCCCCTTCGGATCATAGCCTTGGCGTCCGGCAATGAGATCCGCGACCCTGACGGGATTCGACGCGCCGAGGAAAATATGGGAGCAGTCTTGCCATAGGGCATCAAGAACACCAATCTCGCTGAGCTCATCACCATAGGAATTGATCAGTTCATCAACCCCGCGAGCCACCGATTGAGCGCGCGCAGACAAGTCTTCACACAAAGAACTTTGGATGGCTGCATCCACGCGATCGGATTGGGTGAGCGACGAAACAACGCAGCTTGCCATGCCATGCAGATCCGTCCACGCTGCATAGGGAGAGACAACAATGACGCGCTTATCAGAAGCCAGAAGTTTCTGGATCGGACGCGACAATGTTGGACGCCCAGTGACAACAATTTGACCGATTCGTGCGACAACATCAGGATCCGCACACAGAGTCTGCTGGAAGGGAACGTGGACTTCACTGCTCACGCCGGTAACCATAGGCTCGGCAAAAACCGGTACCCGCGAGCGCTCAGCCCAGCGCAACACCGTGTCCTGTGCACCGTGACCGGCAATCACAACCGTTGCAAGATCGGGTTTGAGCACCCCCTCCGCACTTGGTTCACGCACAATCTGGGACGGATAGACCTCGACTCCCCCGCCGCGATTTTCCCTAAGCTGAAGGCTTTCAGGAGCCTCGGCCTCGTCGCTGGGAGTAAGCGGATCACGGAAAGCGCAGTTCAAGTGGATTGGCCCCGGAGTGCCGGAAGGATGACCAGCAGCAGCTGCAAGAGCACGCGCAACACGGCCAGGAACACTAGCCAATTCAGCGCTGTCCGATGAAAAATCCCATTCTCCCCCGATATGGTCGGAAAAAATTCCCTTCTGAGCCATGGTTTGGGACGCGCCAACGCCATGCAATTCAGCGGGACGGTCCGCGCTAATAGCAACAAGAGGAAGACGAGAGTAAAAGGCCTCGCTAATCGCGGGATACAGATGCGTCACCGCACTCCCCGAGGTCGTAATGACGCAGGCGCGCGCAGCTGGGGAACCACTGCCTTCCCCTAGCGTTAAGCCAAGGGCAAAAAACGCAGCCGAACGTTCATCCAGGCGAATGTGCACGCGGATTGGGCTCTCACTCAAAGCCTCATACCGCGCAAGCGCATAGGCGAAGGGCGCATTTCTCGATCCGGGGCAGTACACAAAATCGCGAATTCCACCGGCAATCAGGGAATCAATGATGCACTCAGCCAAAGCTTGTGAGGGGTACATACTTCTACTTCTATTCATGATCTTTAACGGTGGGATGCCATCGCATTGAGTCGGTTCACCCAGGATTCACAGAGCTGAGAGTCGGGTGCTGAGGGCGTGATCAGGCTTTCGTTCACAGCAAGATCGGTGGGAATCATATTGCCATCAACTACGCGCACAGGCGAGACCGCGGTATCGCCGCTCAATAGCGAGGCCGTGCCCAGACCGCATGCACGTGGTTCCTGATCTAAAGCGCAGGCCACCCGAGCCGCGTAATCCAAACCAAAACTGGTTTCCAAGGCCGAAGAGATCACCAAAGGCATGGGCAGTTCCTCTGCCAACTGGAGAACGGCACCCGCTCCTCCCAGAGGTTCAACTTTGATAACGGCAACGTCAGCCGCCTCAAGGCGAGCAACCTTGAGTGGGTCTTCCGCGCGGCGAATCGATTCATCGGCTGCAAGAGGAACATCTTGTTTGCGCCGCAGCCACGCAAGGTCTTCAACGGCCATGCAGGGCTGTTCAACATACTCCAGGCCACCCGCGGCTTGGGCTGCGCGATTCAGACGCGCAATCCATGTCAGAGCAGTTTCTCTGTCCCAAGCACCATTGGCATCAACACGCACCTTCGCAGACGAGGCGTGCAATTCAACCAGAGCCTCAGCGACGGCCTCGACACGTTGACAATCGCGCTCAAGGTCAGAACGTGTATCGGCAACCTTAACTTTTGCAGTCGCACAACCCGGATGATCGAATACTCGCTTGCGCGCATCTTCGGCCGAAATCACCGGAATTGTCACGTTGAGTGGCACTTTTTCGCGCCGAGGCCTGGGCGGCGCTACTCGAGCAGCTTCCAATGCGCTAGCAAGCCAGGTAGAGGATTCCCACGGGTCGTAATCCCAGAAAGGCGCACATTCTCCCCACCCGTATTCGCCGTGCAAAAGAAGACCTTCGCGGACGTCAATATTGCGAAACCGCAGGCGCATCGGAATTGAGTAGACCAGCAGACGATCGATGCCTTCTAAGACCGTTCGAGTCTTGGTGGGAAGCGAATCCACAGAAAGTTCGTGGAGGTGAACAGCTGAAGACGCGCTGCCAGTATCCCCCACGGGCTTTCTCCTATCGTTCAATAACCATCGCTGATCGCGGGGCAAGAAGAACGTGTCCCGTACACTCAGCTCCGCTGAGAAGATCTTGGCCCACAATTCCAGCGAGTTCAACCGCACGATCAGAGTGGTTGAGAATGAAGAGGAAGCCTTCACGTTCTTGAGCTTCCACACCTTCGGGAAGGTCTGGGACCACAGGGCGAATTCGCGTGTAGGTTGTCCACAAGCGCAGCAGGACCGAACGAGTCAGCGCGTCAAAGTCCGCAGCTGCATACCAGACACTTCCGCGGCCAACTTTCCTACGGGTAAGCGCAGGAAGACCGGCAAGGTCGAGGCCACCACCTCGGCCATCAAAGTATCCAACACACTCAGGCCCACCCTCCAAGGTGGAATCCCCGGGAAGCTGCCACTGCAAACCGGCAGCGGGGGCAATCTTTTCAGCCCAGCGACCACTGCGCAGGTCCGTCGCCGCTCCCCCAAGAAGGTCCGCGGTTCGTTTGAGGGCCTCGTTATCGGTATCGATCCCGCACCAATCACAGGCAGCCGGGGTACTTACTGCGTGAGAAATCCGGTTCGCGGCTTTCTCACGCGCATCATAAACACGCCCTTGGCTGGGGCCGGTGAGGGTTGAATGCTCCAGAACCCGCACTCCAGCAAGATCAGAAAGAGAGCCAAGGTATCCACCCAGAATGGCCCCCAGTTGAGAATCAACAACACCACTGGGCGCGGTAATGACAATGTGTGCTCCGCGTTCAGCTGCCGCATGCAAAGCCTGAGTCATCTGCGGGTAGTCGATGAAAAGCGCGGGAACGATGATGAGATCGTAAGAGCTGAAGTCATTGTCGACGCCCACAACATCAGTTGCGATTCCCGCTTCCCACAGGCTCTGATGCCAGGACTTAGCGGGAGCGAAGTTCCCCCACGAATCTGTGGGATTTTCAGAGCTAATCGGACCGATCGCATAGTGGCGCGCCCACTCGCTCTCCCAGTCAATGACAACTGCAGCACGCGAGCTCATGCGAGTCCCCGTAATAGGAGCCAAAGATTTTAGAGCTTGACCGGTGCTCACAACATCTGTCCAGATCGGTGAGTCTTCGCCAGAGTGGGGCACCATCCCGGCATGGAAGGTTTCCGATCCCCTGGCGGATTGCCGCCACTGGAATTGGAGGATTCCATCCGCGCCGTGAGCAAGTCTTGCGATAGTCCACAAAAGGAACTGTCCGGGGCGCTTGGGAGAATTTTGAGGACGCCACTGCACCGCACCGGGGCTCTGCTCCATCAGCAGCCAGGGAGCACCATTGCCGAGACCACGCATGACGTCACCCTGCCATGCGATCTCGTGTGCAGCCTGAGGATCTGCGGGGTCCGGGTAGGAATCGTCGGCGATGATGTCACACAGGGGTGCCCACTTGCGGTAATCGAGAAGCGGGAAGGTCCCCATGAAATTCGTCGTGATTGGCCGGTCAGAATAGCGACGAATCACCTCTCGTTCGCGTTCCATCTGGGAACGCAGGGCATAGTCACTAAAGCGACGCCAATCCAGCATTTGCCCGGGGTTGTAGAAGGTGGGCATTGCACGGGGAGGCTGAATTTCTTGGATATCCCTATAGGTTTGGGACCAAAATGCAGTTCCCCAGGCCTGATTGATCGCCTGAATATCCCCGTATTTCTCCACGAGCCAGCGTCGAAATGCCGCAGCGGACTCATCATCGAAACTCTCCGCCGTGTGACAGGCGTATTCGTTCGAAATGTGCCACATGACGACGCCGGGATGGTCACCAAAACGGCGTGCCATGGCCTCGGTTAACTCACAGGCTTTGCGGCAAAAAAGCTCGCTTGAGGGGTTGTACTGCTGGCGCGAGCCAAATCCTAAACGCACGCCTCGAGAATCAACAGGAAGGGTTTGGGGGTAGCGCTGAGCCATCCACGCCGGAGGGGAAGCGGTCCCATTGGCCAGGTCCACGCCAATTCCAGCATTGTGGAGCTGATCAATGAGATCCGCCAACCACTCCAGATCGTAGTGACCTTCTTCGGGTTCAAGAGATGCCCAGGAAAAGATTCCCAGAGAGATTAGATTGACGCCGGCACGAACCATACGTTCGATATCGCGTCGATTGGTTTCCTTGTCCCACTGTTCGGGGTTCCAATCGCCGCCGTAGGCAATCGCGTCCATTTCCCTATCCTTCCCAGCACCTCAAGGCGACTCAACCGCGGGCTGACTATCCCTTCACAGAACCGGCAGCCAGACCTGATTGCCAGTACTTCTGCAAGCCAAGGAATAGCACGATGAGCGGCAGAACACCCAAGAGGGCACCCAGCATGACTGCGCCCTTTTGAGGAGCGAAGTAGCTCATCATGCCGTACAAGCCCAAAGTGACAGGCTTGAGTTCAGGCGTCGAGACCATCATCAAGGGAAGCAGGAAGTTATTCCACGTTGCCACGAAGATGAAAAGGAAGATCGTGACCATTGCGGGAGCCAGAAGCCGAAGGACAATCGTAAAGAAGACTCGTGCTTCAGAAGCCCCATCGATTCGAGCTGCCTCGATGAGCTCAGTCGGGACAGAAGAATCTGCGTAGACACGGCCGAGGAAGACACCGAAGGGAGACACGCAACTGGGGATCAGGATTGCCCACACAGTGTCTGTCAACCCAAGGTTATGGAAGACAACGTAAAGCGGGATTGTCAGCAGAGCGACGGGCATCAGCAGTCCGGCCATAATCAATGCCATCGAGACATTGCGTCCGGGGAAGACGAACTTCGCCATCGCGTATCCTGCGGCAACCGAGATCAGCGTTCCGATGACACCAGCAGTCGTTGAATAGAAGAGGGAGTTGAGCACCCAGCGCCAGAACAGACCTTGGGTCCATCCCATGAGCTTCGTGTAGTTTTCCGCCAGCTCGAAGTGTCCAAACCAGAAGCCATTGGTAGAGGCAAGATCGGCATTCGACTTCGTCGCCGAGAACATCACCCAGATGATGGGAAGGACGAAGTAGAGCATGGTGAAGGTCAGAGCGACGATCGTGATGATTCGTGCAACCTTTGAAGGGGCCAGAGAGCGCGGAGGCATTCCTTCAAGAGAGGGCGTGTACTGACGTCCATCGGGCAGTGTGCGCATGGTGGTACTCATCGGACGGTCTTCCTTTGCAAGAGCGCGTAGATCACGGCCAGTCCACCGGCGACCAGTGCCATGACGATTGAAATTGCCGAGGCGGGGCCATCGCCGCCGGGAGAAATCTGGCCGAACATGGTGTTGTAAGCCATCATCATCGGCGTGTAGGCATTGCCCATCCACCTATTGGATGAATACATCACCGCGGGCTCATTGAAGAGCTGAATCGTGCCGATGATGGAAAGAAGAACCGCCAGAAGCGCTGCGGAAGACACCATGGGGACTTTGATTTGGCGGACGATCTGCCACGAGGTCGCACCATCAAGACGAGCTGCCTCATAGAGTTCGTGAGGGATTGCTTGAAGCGCTGCCAGGAAGATCAGCATGTTGTAACCGGTGTAGGTCCACGTTGTCATATTTGCCATCGAGGCGAGGATTGGTGCCCCAGGGGCCATGAAGTCGACATGGATTCCAAAGGAATCAAAGAACTTGACGATCGGGGAAAGCTCAGGGGTGTAGATGTAGAGCCAGACCATTGCGGCAACAATGCCGGGGATCGCGAAAGGCAAGAAGTAGGTAAGGCGGAAGAAACCAACGCGACGGATCAGGAATGAATCCAAAACCAGTGCTAACACCAATGCCGAGATGATCATGAAGGGGATCTGGAAGGCCGCATAGACAACCACCCGCCCCATACCGGTCCAAAAATCGCCCGAAGTGATCACCATGGCGAAGTTGTCGAGGCCGACAAACTGGTTGGTGAGCTCACCGCCGCCATAGAGTCCGCCGCCGCTGGCGACCTGACGGAAGAAGGATTGGTAGATTGCCACGCAGATCGGAACGGCAAAAACCAGAAGAAACATGATGAAGAAGGGGGCCATAAATGCCCAGCCCGTACGCGCATCGTGCCGTTCTCTGATGCGTCGATTTTGAGTATCAGACTGCATGTATCAATCACCTTCGATTGCTCGCAGATTGTATGTGGGGTTGTATGACGTGAAAAGGGGTGTGGTTTCTCGAGCGGAGAAACCACACCCCTCCGCGTTTAGCGATTACTCAGCGACGGGAAGGTTTCCGTCCTTGAGCGCCTTCACGGACTGCGTCTGAGCAGCCTTGAAGATGTCAATCACCTTTCCGGAGCCGTCACCGGCTGCGGTTGCGGCCTTCGACATGGGCGCACCCACGCTCGAGAAGAACGGGATGTAGGGGAAGTCAGGTGCGAGGTTTGCATTCGCCTTGGAGAGCTCAGCGAAGACATCCTGTCCACCGTAGAATTCCTTGACCGAAGCGGGGGTCTTCATGGTGCCGGTCGTGGTTGCAACGACCAGACCCTGGGAGACCAGAGCATCAACCTGGGTGTTCAGCCAGTTGTTGAACTCCATTGCACCCTTGGGGTTCGCGCAGCCCTTCATGACTGCAACGCCGGAACCGCCGTCGGGGCCGGTCAGCGCGCCCTTACCGAAGTCGGGGAGCTGAGCGACTGCCCATTCACCCTTGTTGTCGGTCTTCTCCAAATCACCGGAGATGAGCGGTGCTTCCCATGCGGCACCGATGGTACCGATCAGGGTCTTGTCGGTCAGGGCCTTGGTGAAGGAGTCGCCCCAACGCTCGGTGACGAAGGTGGTCTTGTCGTCGAGCATCGACTGCCAGAAGTCTGCCACGGTCTTGGCGGACGCATCGTCGATCTTGACGGTCCACTTGTCATTCTCAGCCTTGTACCAGACGCCACCAGCTGCAGCTGCCTGTGCAGACAGACCAAACTGTGCTTCGTCGGTTTCGAAGGCGGAGATGTACTTGCCCTGTGCAGCTGCGGTCTTAGCAGCGGCCTTGAACTCTTCGAGGTTGGTGGGAACCTTGATTCCCAGCTTCTCGAACTCGGCCTTGTTGTAGTAGTAAACCAGCGGGCCGGTGTCCTGAGGAAGACCGAAGTACTTACCACCGACACCCATCTGCGAGAAGGCACCGGAGTAGTTGGACTTGTACTGGGTCGCGTACTGCGTCACGTCCTCCAGCAGGCCCTTGGTGAACATTTCCGGAACTTCTGCATAGCCCAGCTGCGCCAAGCAAGGACCGGAGCCAGCCTTGACGTCAGTTTCAAGCTTCTTGATCATTTCGTTGGCCTTGCCATCGAACTTGACCGCCTGAACCTGAGTATCAGGGTGTTCCTTGTTCCACTGCTCAACCAGCGACGAAACCTTCGTCATTCCTTCACCATCGGGAAGACGGTGCAGGTATGTGATGGTTGCGCCCTTATCGGCAGATGCCGAAGAGCTTGCGGTGCTGTCAGTCTTCGCGCCCGAACCCGAGCACGCAGTCAGACCCATCGCAGCAACTGACATGAGCGCAACAACGCTCATGGAGCGGCGTGACATGTGCATGTTATTCCCTCTCCGTTGTGGGACGTTTACAAAGTTGACACCTTTTGTCAGCTTTATTCATTGCTCTTTTATACTATCTCACAGAGAAGATGTCTGATGACATTTTGACCTGTGAGAATGCAACTATTTGGTCACGATTTGATAACTAGCCTTAATCTTCCTTCTTCCACTGGGTCCAACGCCCTTCTCCGGGAGCCAGATCCACGGTGCATTCCAAGCCAAAGCCAGTGATGACGCTCGTAGATGGAGCATCAGAATCATTGTAAATAAAGGCAAGTTGCGACTTGGGATACCAAGCGACCTCAACGTCAGGATTGGATGACGCAAGGACACAATCCCATTGATCTTCTCGGTGCGCCGCCCACATAATCGCGCGATGCAAAAGCCTGCTATTGGCAGTCGACCATGTCAGTCCAGCAAGGTATACACCTCTACCCGAGCAGAAATCATGCGCCGAGGCTCGCACACTCCCCCGCTCCATGACAAGCACAGAAGTGTCAGGATCCGTAACTACGACATCTCCTGGATCTTCACCGAAAACATAGTCCCCATCAAGGTCAGCAGTAATGAAATGCTCTGGCACAACCTCGTCATAGCGATCCTTGGACAGCGACCACGAGATTTCTTGATCCACACCCAAGACGTCCGCGAGCGCAAAAATGCTTCCACGGCAGATGCCACCTCTATCCGCTTGCCCTTGAGTTCCCAACGAGGCCGTGGGCTGGCCAACCCCAATGAAACCTCCACCGCGGGCGACAAAGCGACGCAGAGTGTCTTGCAGTCGTAGGTCCTCCCACACTTCCCCTCCGGAGAAGGCAGTATTTGCGGCGCCGGCGTTGATGACCACGTCAACATCCCCCAAAGAGGAATCTCCCCCATTGATGACCTCATCGAAAGACATGAAACGCACGTCAAAAGGAAGCCCTGCAAGGGCTTCGATGACCCCCAAGTAGGTATGAATCTGCTTGTACCACAGGGCATGGGCAACCATATGGGTCTGCCAGGTACGCAGCTTTCCCCATGCATTCAAAACGGCAACGCGTACGGGTGCACACGCGGGCTTTTCCCCGCCCGTGGCCTCGTGAAGGGAACGGAACTCGGCAAGGATCTCCTCCACGCGGTCAATGAACTCGGGGAACTTGAGCGCCAAGGAAAGGTAACCGCCATAGCCCATGCGATCCAAGGGGCTACGGACGATTGCTCGACGAGCGGTGCGCCACGATTCGTTGGCCTCACCTAAGGGATCTCCGCCCTCGCGGAAGACATCGGGGAAGAAATAGGGAAGGAAGCGCCCCTCGGTGTAGCGCACACCGGGAATATCGGAGATCATGCGGCAAGTTGCTGCCGAACCAACGGATCCAACAACCGCATCCATCTTGATCGAAGGGAAGTAGGGGCCGTAGGGCTCCATACCGATCCAGTTGTCTCCAAGGAACATCATGGCCTCGCGGCCCTCCTCGTGAACCTGACGAACCAGCTCACCGGCCTTTTGGGCGACTTGCTTGGAGGTGAAGTCAATCCAATCCCGGAACACACGTGTTGGCGTGCGGAAGGGGCAGTTGTACCAGCCGCCATCCACAAAGTCCTCGGGAGTCAGCGCATAGCCGTATTCCTTTTCAAACTCTTCCATCGCCGGGATCGACACCGAGGCCGAGTATCCAAACCAGTCGACGTAGCGTTCGCGGCCTCGGGAATCAAAGGCCAAGGTGAAGTGGTAGAAGAAAGTCGTAAAACGAACCACGTCCACTTGGGGGTTCGCTTTCAGCCATGCAGCCAAGGCATCCTTGACGTGCTCCCAGGTCCGCGGGAATGCCACATCGAAGGGACGTTCCTTCACGCGGCCTTCCTCAAGCGCCCAATCATTCGTCAGGTAGTTGTACATCTGGGTGGAATCCCACATCTGTACGGCAAAGAAGTTCACGGTGTACACGTGGAAGGGAATCGGCTCATGAATCGTCACCACCGCGCTCGAAGCGGTGGGAGGTAGCTCTCCAACGATCGGCACGGGATCAACGACGGGTGAGGGCTCAACCTCCTGAACGCTCCACTCCGAGGGATCCAGAGCCTGCCCACTGGTTCGGTCAATCACCTGCCACCAGCGGGAGGTGTCGCATTGAGTGTCAGGACGGAATTGCGCTTGGAACCATCCCTCCATGACATTGATACTCAAAGGCCCACTTTCTGGGGCGGTATGAGGGTTTGACGAAAGGTATTGGTGGATGCGCTCGTCCTCGCTCTGATCGGCCCACTCTTCATCACCACGCGCAGGGAAATACGTGGAGTACACCTTGGCAAATGCTCGGTCGACCCATTCGGGAAGTTCTGTTCCATCGGAATTTCGCACTGCGTCCGCGCCAAGGCGCTCAACGAGAGCGCGCACTTCGGTATCGATTCCACGCTCGATAGGAAGGGTGAGACGACCTGGCTTGGTCGATTTGTCAGTCATTGTCACTCCGATGTGTTGATTTCAGCGTCATTGCAAAGAGGTAGACAACTTCGGGTACTTATCCAGCTAGTCCTAAGTTATTTCCTTCTTGGTACGATAGTACAAGCACACCGAGGTGGTGATGCATTCCCGATAACAATGGAGACACCGATGTCCCTTACTTCCGAAGAAATTAACAGCCAACCTGAGCTGTGGCGTCGAGTTCTTGACGTTCCCACTGATGCACTTCCCAAAGATGGTGAGGCAATTGCCGTCATCGGGTGTGGAACATCGTGGTTTATCGCGCAGGCATACACCGTCGCCCGCGAGCGCCAGGGCAAGGGTCTCTCTGATGCCTTCACCGCCACCGAATTCCCCTGGGATCGCCACTACGACCGCGTCGTGTGCCTGTCCCGCTCGGGCACAACAACTGAAATTATTGACATCCTGCACGGTCTGAAGGACCGCGGCGTCCCCAACGTCTTGATCACCGCTGTGGGCGATGGCCCCGCGACCCCCTACGCAGATGTTGAGGTTGTTCTGGACTTCGCCGATGAAGAATCCGTTGTCCAGACCCGTTTTGCAACCACTGCCCTTGCATACTTCCGTCACAGCTTGGGCGACGATATCGCTGCAGCCGCGGATGACGCACAGCGCGCCCTCGAGCTCGAAATCCCCCAGCGTTGGGTTGATGCCGACCAGATCACCTTCTTGGGCACCGCATGGACCATTGGTCTGGCTAACGAAGCGGGCCTAAAGCTGCGTGAAGCATCTCAGTCGTGGACTGAGGTCTACCCGGCAATGGAATACCGCCACGGTCCGATCTCTATCGCTCAACCCGGTCGCCTGACCTGGGTTTTCGGCCCGGTTCCCGAGGGCATGGCCGATCAGGTTGCCGCAACTGGCGCCGAATTGGTGACTTTCGACGGTGACCCCATGGCTCACCTCGTTGTCGCACAGCGCCTTGCCGTTGCCCGCGCTGAGGCTCGTGGCCTCAACCCCGATACCCCGCGCCATCTGACCCGCTCGGTGATCCTCAAGTGAACAACCCGGACCAGAAGCTCGCCATCGGGATCGATGTCGGCGGCACCACCATCAAGGGGGTGCTCGCTGACACCCGCGGCACTGTGATTACCTCTTCCGAGGCCGTCGCAACCCCTCAGACCGGCGCTGATGATGTCGTTTCTGCGGTCGTGCGTCTGGCCCGGACTCTTCGCGAGGCTTCGGTCGATGCGCCCGTGGGCGTGTGCGTTCCTGGAATTATTGACGAAGAACATGGAATTGGTATTTTTTCTGCCAATTTGGGCTGGAAAGACGCTCCTTTAAGCGAGAAGCTTTCCGATGCTCTGGGTTCCTTCGTTCCCCTGGGACACGACGTCCGTTCGGGCGCTCTTGCCGAGGCCCTGTGGGGCGTTTGCCGCCCCTCCTGCCTGTATGTGGCAGTAGGGACCGGGATCGCCTCGGGCGTTGTGATCAATTCGCGCCTCGCCCCGGCACCACCGTGGGCGGGTGAGATCGGACAGGTTCCCGTTCCGCACCCCGATCGTCCCTATGAGGTTGTTCCAGTGGAGCAGGTTGCCTCGGCCAGCGGTATTGCACGCCGGGCAATCGAGGCCGGAATCGTCCCCGAAGGATCCGGCGCCCGCGAAGTTGAGGAGCTTGCCCTTTCATCCAGCGAGAACGCTCGAAAGGCACGCGAGATCCTTGAGACCTCGATGAGTCTACTGGGCGGGATTCTTGCAACGGTGTGCCACCAGGTTGGTTCACTTCCCGTCGTTCTGGGGGGTGGCCTCTGTAAAGGTGGCTCGCTGGTTTACGATCCCCTTCGTAAGGGCTTGGAATCGGGGTGCACGGTCATGCCCGCACCTGCACTGCTCTCAGCTGCTTTGGGTTCCTCGTCTCAGGCACTGGGTGCCGCAGCTTTGGCATTCCAGAGCCGTGGAATCGAGGTTGAATCATGATCTGGACCTTCACTCCCAATCCGGCTCTGGATATTACGTGGCAGGCTCCTGATCAAACCCGAGGTCAGGTTCACCGCATCACGGAGTATTCCCAGCGTCCTGGAGGAAAGGGACTGAATGTCTCTCGCGTCTTGGATCAGCTCGGAATCCCAAGCCATGCAACAGGTTTCTTGGGGGGTGCAACCGGCAGTGTGATCGCCTCGCTGATGGAGGAAATGACTTCTCTGGTGACGCCAGAGTGGGTTGAGGTTCCCTTCCAAACGCGACGCTCTATCGCCATGATTGATGACACCGCCACGGTATACAACGAGTCCGGTCACGCCCTGAATCCTGATTCCTGGAAGCAGATGGCTGATCTTTTGGGAAGCCACCTGAATGCGGATGACCTCTTGGTCGTTTCGGGTTCTCTTCCCGGGAGCAGCACTTTTGAGGTTCTCGAGCCGGTGTTGCGCCGTGTCCGTCAGATCGGTTGCCGCATCATTCTGGATACCTCAGGGCCTTCCTTGGTTGAGTGCGCAGCGTGGGCCGATGTCCTCAAGCCCAATCACTTGGAGCTTCTCGACGCTACGGGTGCGTCTTCCATCGAAGAGGGCGCGCGCGCCCTTATCGAGCAGGGACCGAGCTGGGTGTGTGTATCGCGAGGTGAAGAGGGAATGGACCTCTTTTCTCGCGAAAGCCATTGGCACGCCGAGGCCGGAGTTGTCCTTCAGGGCAATCCCACCGGTGCCGGCGATGCCTGCGTTGCATCCCTTGCTCGCTCGCTTGCTCAGGCTGGGAATGACCTTGAGTCAGAGATTCCTACTGCCATTGCCGAGGCCGTCGCAACCTCTGCGGCCGCGGTGACGATGCCCGTCGCCGGGGAGATTGACCTTCCCCTCCGCGAGGAGCTTCTTTCCCGTATTTCTCCTGTTCGCCTGTCCTAATTTGTCAAGAAAGTAGGTCGCTATGCTTGCTGACACCGCTGTACTTGCACGCGATTGCGCTGCCCGCAAGGTTGGTCTTGCGGCTTTTAACGTGGTCCTTCTTGATCACGCCGAAGCATTCGTTGATGCCGCCGAAAACACCGGTTTACCCTTGGTCCTCCAGCTGTCCCAAAATGCTGTGAAGTACCACGGTGGCCGCCTGCGTCCCCTGGGGCGCGCGCTTATCGAGCTTGCCGAGGCCTCCACCGTTCCCGTTTCTGTCCACCTTGATCACGCTGAATCCACCGATTTGTGCCGTGAGGCTGTCGAGCTCGGTTTTACCTCGATCATGTACGACGGTTCAAAGCTTCCAGATGCGCAAAACCGTGAGACTACCGCTGAGATCACTGCTTTCGCTCATGAGCACGGCGTCAGCGTCGAGGCGGAACTGGGTGAAGTTGGCGGAAAGAACGGTGTCCACGACCCCTCAGCACGCACCAATCCTGAGGATGCGGCCAAGTTTGTTGCAGATACCGGTGTTGATCTGCTTGCTGTTGCTGTGGGTTCTTCTCACGCGATGGCAACTCGCGAGGCGGTTTTGGACAATCAGCTGATTGCTGCAATCCATGAACTCGTCCCTGTGCCGCTGGTTTTGCACGGCTCTTCCGGCGTTCCCGACGAGGGCATGGTCGCGGCAATTCAAGCCGGAATGACCAAGATCAACGTTTCGACGCACTTGAATGTCGTCTTCACCCAGGGCGTTCGTCAGATTCTTGATGAAAACCCGAAGATCGTTGATCCGCGAAAGTATGTCGGCCCTGCAACTCATTTGGTCCAGGAAGAAGTTGAACGCCTGATGCGCCTCTACGCCCAGGCTTAATGCTCAACGAAGGCAATTCGCTGCCCATCTTTTTTCATGCGATGAGGTAGCACGCAGCCCTCCCCCGCTTCCGCGTGGGAGGGCTTTTCGTCTGCGCTCTATTTATTTGACGTACCAGCCGCGGCCTCGCCACAGGCCTTCGAGGCCCGCCAAACGTTCTTGGAAGTCTTCCCAGCTTCCACGAGGGCCTCCCGCCCAGGCAACCTCAGCGAGACCCGCTAGGCGCGGAAGCAGCATCTCCCAGACGTCCTTCTCCCGGCGCAGGGTTTCACTCCACAAGCAGGCCTCGACGCCTTCAATTCCCTTGCGGTCCACGCCCTCACAGATGCTCTCGGGATCCCAATCCCAGGCTTTCTTCAAAGGAAGGATTCCGGCCCAGGTGATGCCGAGCTTTTGTTCTGGGTATTCCTTCATGTCGAAGTAGGCTTTCGGGCCGGGTGACATGATCGCTTTCACTCCGCGTCCGACAGCACGAGCGATCGAGTCTCCTTCAAGATCGTCATGCCACACCTGAACAAGGTCGCCTTCACCCAGCAGATCTGCGGCTTCTTCCCACGCCACAGCGCGCGTGCCACGGGCATGAATACGCTCAATTTGGCTTCCAACAATCGCTGGATAATCGCCTTCGGCAGTAGAGAAGGATTCATCGCCACCGATGTGGATACCGGCCGAAGAGAAGGGGGCAAGGGTCTCGACAACGGCCTCGAGGAAGGCTTGGGTCGCTGGCGCCTTGGTTGAGAGAGTCGAGAAGCCGACTTCTGTTCCTTCGTAAAGGGGCGGACAGACCCCATCGGGGTTGAGCCCCTCAATCGCGTGGAGAGCGGCATTGACGTGTCCGGGGATATCGATTTCGGGGATGATCGCAATCATCCGCGAGCGCGCTCCCTCGACCAGAGTCTGATAGTCATCAAGAGTGTAGTAGCCGCCTTCTTCCCCGCCGACTGCACAATCGGATGAGCGTTCAATGAGTTCGGGGAATTGCGGGATTTCAATGCGCCATCCCTGATCATCACTCAGGTGCAGGTGCAAGATGTTCAAACCCACCTCACTCATCGCATCCATGACGCGAAGGATTGTGGGGACGCTGAAGAAATGACGGGCAACATCGATGTGCAAGCCGCGATGCCTATAGGCGGGGTAGTCGATGATCTTCACTGCAATGGGAGACCGGCTATGGTTCGCGATGGCCAATGTGTTGAGGCGGCGCAGGCCTCGAGACAGCCCCAATTCGGTAGCAGCGCTCACCTGCGCACTTCCACTGGAAATCGTCAAGATGTAGGCCTCTGCGAACTGCCATTCCTCGGGGATCGTCAGGGGTGCAATTGCCGCTGAAAATTCCTCAGGAGTCTTCAGTACAACAGAGGGGCTGATTTCTGCCCAAGTGGCTTCTTCGGGATGCGCATCGGCCTCTTCAATAAAGACCGGAAGTGGAAGAAGTCCGGGAATCGTGGACAGAGAGGAGGACATCGACGAGCTCCTTTGCTTAGTCATCAGCTTTATGAACATCCCTATCCTAGCCCTCTGGGCATCAAGTGGTCATCGGCCGCTATTGTTGGGGCTATGAGCGCACTGAATTTCGTTTCCGATACCTTTGACCCTTCGCGCTGGCGTGAGGTTGAGGGTTTCGACCTCACCGATATGACCTACCACCGCGGGATTTCCCGAGGCCCCATTGACGGAGCTGAGAAGGGCGCGGACTTACCGGTGGTCCGTATTGCTTTCGATCGTCCAGAAATTCGCAATGCGTTCCGTCCGCATACCGTCGATGAGCTCTATCGCTGCCTGGACCACGCGCGAATGACTAGCGATGTCGCTGCGGTTATTTTGACGGGAAACGGCCCTTCCCCTCGCGATGGTGGTTATTCCTTCTGTTCGGGTGGCGACCAAAGGATCCGAGGAAAAGATGGCTACCACTACGAACTTGAGGGCAGCGAGGCCTCGGCGGGAGTGGAACAGCGACGCGAGCAAATTGACCCCGCACGCGCGGGACGCCTTCATATTTTGGAAGTTCAGCGCCTGATCCGCACCATGCCGAAGGTCGTTATTG
The DNA here is from genome assembly GCA_042645485.1 of Pauljensenia sp. Lineage (GTDB taxonomy): Bacteria > Actinomycetota > Actinomycetes > Actinomycetales > Actinomycetaceae > Pauljensenia. The sequence continues at coordinate 33,885 of JBHRQN010000002.1, read as the reverse complement.
CAGCGGTTCCCGGTTGGGCTGCTGGTGGCGGTCACAGTTTAAATGTTGTGTGCGATCTCTCGATTGCTTCTCGCGAGCATGCCGCATTCATGCAGACCGATGCAAATGTTGGTTCTTTTGATGCCGGTTACGGCTCTGCGCTGCTCGCGCGCCAAGCGGGCGATAAACGTGCACGTGAGATTTTCTTCCTTGCTAGGCGCTATGACGCCGATACGGCTGAGCGCTGGGGCGTTATTAACAAAGCCGTTCCCCATGCTCAGCTGGAGGAAACCGCGCTGGAGTGGGCTCGGATCATTGCAACGAAGTCTCCGCAGGCCATCCGCATGCTGAAATTTGCTTTCAACTTGGCCGATGACGGCTTGGCTGGCCAACAGGTTTTCGCTGGGGAGGCAACGCGCATGGCATACATGACGGATGAGGCCCAGGAAGGTCGCGACGCATTCATTGAACACCGCTCGCCAGATTGGTCGTCTTTCCCGTATTATTTCTAAATATTAGTTTGGCTTTCAGGAGCCGATCAGCTTTGTCACAGCTCAAGTCATAGTTACCTTGTATGACATTTCTGCGGGAATACCAGGGAAAAGTGGCCATAATATACACTTATGTATCCCATTAGCTTGACAAAACCTATAAACTATAAGTGCCATCAGCTGCAGGAACTCTCCAGCAATACGTGCTCCCATCACACGAATTGCGTTCAAAGAAAGGGCCTATGTGAGAACCCGCTTAGGATCACGAAACTCCCAAAGGGCGCTGTCATATCGACAGAGTTCTAAGGTTTCGCGCACCCTAATTCTTCTCACAACTGCCGCGATTGGCGGGTCTTTTACGCTCTTGGCTCTGCCATGGTCTTCCGCATATGCGCATCCAGACACAACGCCCGTTACAACCGTTTCCACTGATCCTCTTGATCATCTTGACGATGTCGGCGGCAGCCTAGATATACACGCTACGGCTGAAGCTCCCAGCGCAGATCCAACCCTCAGTATCAAGGATCTTCAGTCAACTCCTGACCGCCTAGTTCTTGAAAGCGGTTCCCCGCTGGCAAAGAAATTTGTCCACACTCCTTACGAAAAGGCAGTGGTCATTGTTGAAGGTGCTGAATTCGCACCTGAAACGACACTGTCCAATCAGACTCCGGCGGTTACCTTCGATCAACTTGACCCCAAGCCAACATCCAGCGACGATACTCCCTCTTTGAATGACCTAAAGGGTCATGAAGGTGCGATGTGGATTGAGAGCAACGCGACACCTTCCGCCAACGCAACCTCAATTGCTCAATTGCAAGGCGATGAGCAGGATGTTAAGACTCTCGACGAGTTGCAGGAAAAGGGTATTCCCGCCATCGATTCTTCGCTTGCTACCCCGGAGATTCTCGTTCAAAACGGACAAATTCGTACCCTGACATTCGAGCTGACCAATGTCGGCAAGGATGCGAAGGACATCGAGATTGAAGGAGTTTTCTCCAGTAAGGTCGCCGGCAGCAGTACGGTCATTTGGAGCCTTCAGTGCTCAGTTAAAGGCGGAGCAACCTGCCCCGAGCGCACCGATGGGTATGCAGAGTCGGTTACCCTCACTCAGGACAAGCCCGAATTCTCGCCCTTCCATTCCGTGATCAACATGCCAAAGGGCTCCACCATCACGATCACCGCTCAAATTCGCCAAACAATCGCTCAGTGCACCCCCGATGCCGTCAGCGAGACAACTACCCGTTTCAGCTGGAAACGCTTGGGTGCGGACAAATCAAAGCAGACTGATCTTGAGCTAACAGGGAAGATTGCCTGCGCAAGCGCAACTCCCGCACCGACGGCAACGCCTTCAGCAACTCCGTCCCCCACTCCTACGGCTACCACGCCTTCAAGTGATGATCAGACGCGTTCTGCGACGGCAAAACCTCTACCGACAGCAACTCCGACCCGGCACATCAACGAAAGCCAGTCGAACGTTCAGCCTCGGCCAAGGCAAAACGCGGCTCGCCCTGCGCCTGCCCCGGCTCGACGAGTGCAAGTCTTCGCTCCCGGTTCACCGAACCGTCCCACGGCTCAGGAAGCAGCGCGTCGCAATGCTGCTGCTCGACAGGCTCAGGCAGCTGCTCGCCAACAGCAGAACGCAAACGCTGCGGCCCAACGCAATAATGCTGCGCCTGCCGCTCCGACACACTCGAGTAGCGATGTCACTCCCGCTGCCACCCAAGCTCCTGCAGAAAGCCAAGACAACTCACAGCTGGCTGATTCCAGTTACGGTTTCAACGCAAGCGGTCGCCGTGGCGGTTTGATGAGTGACGTCGAAGCCAATAGCGCGGTTGCGGTTGCTGCACTGCTCGTCACCGCTGGTGCCGGCGCACTGGCGACCTTCCACATGGGCAAGTGAAACACTCTCTTTGATTTTCGCTGGCACCTATCACTTGGTAGGTGCCAGTTTTTTGTATTCAAAAGAGCTCCTTACGCTCTTTCGGGGTGCACAAGCGAATGCTACCCGCGGAGAGGATAAAGAAGCGCTGGGCTGACCATGCAGCCCAGCGCTTGTATCGTTTCAAATGACCTTAGCGGCGTCCAAACTTCGCACGCATCACGCGCGCCAAAGCAAGTTCAGCAAAGGCATCCACCAGAAGAGCGCCGCCGAAAACACCCGAGAAGATCTTCCATCCCGAACGCGGCTTCGCAGCCTTGACTGCAGATACCAGCAGCGCTGCACCGGCCGCTGCTTCGATAGAAGCAAGAGCTGAAAGAATCCACGGACGGTCAGAGACAACCGCCATGTAGGCCTTCTGAATAGCGCTGGGATCTTCTTCCTTGTTCCCGGTCATCATGATGTCAACGCTACGACCGATGGCATTCGAGATACCGCGCGCATTGTGGAGAACCGCGCCTTCAACATCCCCGGCTTCAATCGAACCCTGGAGGAACTCTACAACGCCGTGAGGCAGCGCAAGAGCCTTCACGACGGCAGTAATTGCATGAACTCCGTTAAGGTCCTGAGCGGCCAGCAATGCCTCAACATCAGCACCCGGGACGTGTGCCGCGATTTCGCGCAGGGCGGGGCGATCTCCCACTAAGTCGACGACGGAAGGATCTACGGACTCAGCAGAAGCGGAACCGGTCACGATGCGCGTTGTCATTCCCCAGTTATGGGTCAGCACATGCTCGAGATGATCATCGGTCACCAAGTACAGATGTAAATCACCATCGGTCATCGCCAGGGAAACCAGCGGAAGATCACCGAAGTTCCATCCTGACTTGTCTTCGGGAATTTCAGCCAACAGTGCGCGATACCCATTGTTCAGCTCGACATCTGCGACATCAACACCCTCAAGCGCGGCCAACAGCGGAACCGAGGACGCGGGAGTACGACCGATCTCAACGACACGAACACCCGACTCTGATTCTTCGACCTCTTCAGGAAGGAAATCAGCAAGAGGGCTATCACCCTGAGGAAGAGCATCGATATGTTCTCCGCCCAAACGCACTTCTGCTTTAAAGTGCGAAGCTAACTGAGAAGCAAGCTCGCTGACCGTAATTCCTGCTTGCACATCCTGAGCACCTTCAGCAAGTGTCGCGACTCGCCCGTTCTCAACCGCAATATTGAGACCCAGCAACTGAGGAGTTGCCTCAAACCACTCCAATTGGGCCAAAACGGAACTTTCACGGAGCACGTGCGCAACTTGATCGGGATCAAGCTGGGAGGCAATCATCATTCCCTCAACGCGGGTCCATGTCGTATCAGTCATCATTGTCATCCTTCCGAAGACCCTGAGAATCGTCCTTCGACTAGCTACAAGTTTAGCCTGTCCTTCCGATCGATAGGCACATCACAACAGAAAAGGTGAGGGCACCCATTTGGGTACCCTCACCTTTCAGTGCTACTGAAGTAGTTCAGAAGCGATCAGCGCATCTTGGTGCCGACCGAGCCGAGGCGCTCAGCAGCTTCGACGACGCGTGCAGCCATACCGGCTTCCGCTTCCTTGCCCCATGCGCGGGGGTCGTACTTCTTCTTGTTGCCGACCTCACCGTCAATCTTGAGGACACCTTCGTAGTTGGTCATCATCCAGTCGACGACCGGGCGGGTGAAGGCGTACTGGGTATCGGTGTCGACGTTCATCTTGATGACGCCGTTGGCAACTGCCAGTGCGATCTCTTCGTCGGTGGAGCCGGAGCCGCCGTGCATGACCAGGTCGAAGGGACGGTGATCCAGACCGTAGTGAGCAGCAACCTCTTCCTGGATGGTGCCCAGGAGCTCAGGACGCAGCTTGACGTGACCGGGCTTGTACGCACCGTGCACGTTACCGAAGGTCAGAGCGGTGATGTAACGACCCTTTTCGCCAAGGCCCAGGGCCTCAACGGTCTTGATGGCGTCTGCGGTCGAGGTGTACAGCTTCTCGTTGATTTCACCAACGACACCGTCTTCTTCGCCACCCACAGCGCCGACCTCGATCTCGAGGACGGTGTGAGAGTCAACGGCCAGCTGCAGCAGGCGCTTTGCGATCTCAAGGTTCTCATCCAACGGAATGGCGGAGCCATCCCACATGTGGGACTGGAACCAGGGAAGACGGCCAGCCTTAACTTCCTCGGCCTCCATGTGCATGAGCTGCTCGGTCCAGGAATCCAGGTTCTGCTTTGCGCAGTGGTCGGTGTGCAGAGCAATGGTGACGTCGTAGTTCTTTGCGACCTCACGGGCGTAAGCAGCCATTGCCAACGAGCCGGCGATACGGTCCTTGATGGTGGAACCTGACCAGTATTCAGCGCCACCCACGGAAACCTGGATGATGCCGTCAGATTCGGCATCGGCGAAACCGCGCAGTGCAGCGCTCAGAGTCTGAGAAGAGGTCACGTTAATTGCCGGGTACGCGAACTTTCCGTCACGCGCACGGTTGAGCATTTCGTTATAAACCTCAGGGGTTGCGATGGGCACAGGAGCCTCCTAATTGATGACAACATTTGTCGCTTCATATTGTCCCACATTTGCAGAAGAACATCACTGGACTATTGGCCCTCAGATCGAAGTCCTTTGAGCAACGCGCCATTCTCCCTGCTCAACATTGATCAGGGACCAGTTTTAGACCTACTAAAATACGCCTTCTATATAGGGTGTACTCTTCTTGTCCCTTTTCTCAATATAGGTGGGTGGTTTTTTGGAACGATTCAAACGCGCGCGAATTTGGCTTTACTCTCCGCAGACTTCGTGAGGAACACAAACTCTCACAAGAAACCTTGGCCTACCGTTCTGGGGTGACGAAAAACCAAATTCAACTACTGGAATCAGGACGCGCTTCGGGGCGTAAAGGCGAAGCGCGCGCTTCCAATCCACGCATGACAACACTCAGCGGCATTGCACAAGCGCTTGGCATGAGCGTCTCAGCACTCCTTGCCGAGGCAGGACTCTAAACTTAAAGCTCCAGCGTTTTAGTAGTGCGACATGACCGGAGTGCCAATCTCCGACCACTGATACACCCAATGCGCCTCTTCAACTGGCATATTGATGCAGCCGTGCGAACCGCCGGGTCCACTCCATCCGAATGAATCCTGCCAAGGGGCACCATGGAATGCGTAGGAGCCAGTCCAGTAGGTCACCCACGGCACGCCCTTCGCACAGTAAGGCCATTCTGGAGTACACCCCATATCCTGCGCTTGATACTTGAGGTAGACATTGTAGAGTCCCGTGACAGTCTCATGACCGGGTGAACCGGGGACGATTGCGACCGGACCGTGGACGACGGTGGCACCCTCATAAGCAGTGACGGAGTTGTTCCCAAGATTGATCTCAAGCCACTTCTCACCCGGGGCGGCCTGATAAACCAGGTTTTCAGCTCCGTCGGCAATGAGCTTGCGTTCGTAGGTAGCCGGAGCGACGTCGTAGCTAAAGTTCCCCTCGAACTTCTTATTGTCCTTGAGCGAAGTAATCACCTGGGCCGCGAGCGCATCAAGATCCTTGACCTTGCGACCGTCAACAGCCTTCTTCGGTGTCTGAACGATATCGCCAGCAGAGTTGACGTTGTGGCGGCCATTCACAGGATCCCGATTGGTTTCTTCACCCTGAGAACGTACCCACTCACGGACGCGCTCTTCATCAATCGCGGGCTGCTTCAAGGAACCATCATCGGCCAGAGCAATCTTCACCCATCCAACCCGATCCTTCGAGCTGGCCTCGATCGTGTCTTCACCGTCGGAAATCTCAACGGGAATCTGCGCAAGCTTATTTGCGGCCTCGGCAATGGTCTGCGCGCTCGCATCATCAACCACGGGAAGAAGGTTAGTTGCACTCAACTGCACTTCTCCCCCGCGGAGCATCCGCGCGGCCTCGTCCAAGGAATTGCGCAGGGCGTCATAGGGAACGCCACGCCCAGCCTGAGACTTGGTTGAAACAAAGGACTCTTGATCCTCGGCTGGACGAACAGTAGCGTCAACAACCGGAGTTCCCAGCGAGGATGCGATCGAGTTCGATACATCCTTCATCTTCAGATCATCGACATTGATCGCAGCTGGTACGTCATTGTGAACAAAAATCGCCTTGAACCGATGAAAGAGGTTCGAATTCGCGGCAAGCGCCTGGTCCGCGCTTCCCTGCGGATCAACGGTTATTCCCATATCGGAAAGCGTCAGGGGCGTCGAATGACCTTCAACCACGACATTGACCTGCATCGCCTTCGCGCGCTGATCAACCATCTGTGCGATTTCATCCCGGGTCATTCCCGATACCGACTGGCCTGCCACACTAACATTGGGCAGCGCACGCGCCGAATAGTGCAGGGCATAAGCAACCCCAGCCGCACACAGAGCAATCAGGACGCATCCAAGCGTTACGCCGATCACAAGCGGCTTACGTGATCGTGAAGATTTATGTTCAGACATCCCCTCTATCCTACTGATTTCACATCATTTTTGCTTGAAATTCACAGATTGCACACGCCTATGTGACCCGCATATCTTCAGACAGCCCAGATTGTTTCCTGTTACCCTATTCCAACTGGTCGGGAGTACCGTTAAAGTAGGCGGACCCCAGGAGGGATAAACGTGAGTGACCTTCGTCTTCTTGTCGTTCCGGGGGGCACTTCCCCGGCATCTGTAGCAATGGCTCATGCCTCGCTACACAAGCTCGCGGAGCTGTATGAAGAGCGTCAGGCAGACCCCGACCACCCCGCGCCGCACACCGTTGTTGTTATTCGCGACCCTGAGCTTGTTCCCCCATCGAGTTTGCGCACGGCTGCGACCACACCACGTGAAGCCTTCCCGCCAGAGCTCTACCCAGAGCTGGCCGACCGCATTGACGACCCCGCTCTTTTTGACAACATCGATCTAGTTTTGGCCTCCTCTGGTTCATCCGGTGAACCGCGACTGGTTGGCCTCTCTATCGACGCACTGATGGCCTCGGTTAAGGCGACGCATTCCGTTCTGGGAGGACCGGGGCGTTGGATCTTGGCGTTGAGTTCCCACCATATCGCGGGTGCTCAGGTACTCATGCGCGCTGCCGCGACCGAAATTTCGCCCCAGATCGTCGATTGTTCCCATGGTTTCAATCCAAAGAATTTGCTTCCCGCGATTACGGGGGCAACCTCCGATCCCTCTCTGCCGGGCTATCTGTCACTAGTTCCCACCCAATTGGTTGATTGCCTGGACGCCGGCGATGAAGTCGTGAGCGCCTTGGCGCGCCTCCACACCATCTTGATCGGCGGCACTCGTCTTGATCCCGCGCTGCGCCAACGCGCCGAGGATGCAGGACTCACCATCGTCGAATCCTTTGGAATGACCGAAACCTGCGGCGGCTGCGTATACGACGGAGTTCCGCTTCCCGGAGTTATGGTCCGCACCCTCGATTGGGAGGGCGCCACCCGTATCGCTATCGCCGGCCCCGTTTTGCTGACGCGCTACCTTGTCGGCGACACCCCATTCCACGACGAGGCCGGTACCCGTTGGTTTATCAGCGGGGATACCGGCCTAATCGACGCCGGTGGTCGTTTGAAAGTTCTGGGGCGCGCCGACGACATGATCATCTCCGGAGGGCTCAACATTCCGCCGATCCGAGTCGAGGATGCCTTGAAGAACGTGGCCGGCATCAAGGACGCGTGGGCGCTGGGCTTGGACGATGAGAAATGGGGACAGGCATTGTCCTGCCTTGTTGTCCCCCAGGACGCTCCTTCCTTCCCTCCCCCACCTGAGTTTGTTGAGGAACAGGGGCATCGCATCCGCGAGGCCGTTTCTTCCCAGATCGGTCGCCCGCAGGCACCGCGTCGCGTGATCTTCGTTTCTTCGATTCCGCAGCTTTCTTCCGGCAAGGTCGATCGCATTGCCGCACGCCAGCTCGCTGAATCGCTCACCGGGACAGAGTCTGAGTGGCGCCGATGAGCACTGAAAATAGGCGACATGCAAGCCTGGGCGATTGGATTGAAGGTGCCAGGCTGCGCACCCTTCCTGCTGCTGCAGCTCCAGTCTTCGTCGGCGCCTCCGCGGCTTTCGCCTTGGGAGCTGTTCATCCTGCACGCTCAGTCCTGGCGCTTCTTGTCGCTCTATTACTTCAAGTTGGCGTGAACTACTCCAACGACTACTCCGATGGCATCCGTGGGACGGATGACCAGCGAAGCGGTCCCCAACGTTTGACGGGTTCTGGGCTTGCGCGGCCTCGTACTGTTTTAAAGGCGGCACTGGGCTGCTTCGCCGCAGCTGGCGTCCTTGGCTTGATCCTTGTTGCGATCAGTGGGACCTGGCCTCTGATCGCCGCAGGCATCGCTGCGGTTGCAGCGGCATGGTTCTACACGGGCGGGAAACACCCCTACGGCTATATGGGAATCGGCCTATCGGAACTCTTTGTCTTCGTTTTCTTCGGACTGATGGCGACCGTAGGAACGACATGGACACATATCCCTTCAGCACCTTGGTGGCTGTGGCTCATGGCCTCATGCTTGGGTCTGATGTCGGTGGCAATGCTCATGGTCAACAACATCCGCGACATTCCTACCGATAGCGCTACCGGGAAAAAGACCGTGGCCGTTCGCTTGGGGCAGCGAGCTTCTCGAATCCTCTTTTCCCTGTGCATATTGGCCCCTATCTCCGTCTTCTTTGCGCTTCCCGCAGCGATCGGCACCCATGTCATCATCTGCATTTTGGCGTCGCTTGCGTGGATTCTGGCGATCTTCCAGCCGGTCTACTTGGTGCTGAGCGGGGTGAAGGGAAAGGACCTCATCATTGTCCTCAAGCACACCGGCTTTTTAACCTTGGGGTGGGCGCTCTTCGTCAGCGCGCTCTTGATCTCAAGTACATTTGCCTGAGCAACTGCTCTAAACTCAAATCATGGTACGTATTCTGTTCATCGTCGCATGGTTCGCCGCATCGATTTATGCAATTTCAGATTGGGCAACAACGCCGGCCGACAGAATGCCGATGAAGCTTTCTCGGATGACCTGGCTGATCATCTTGGTCGTGACAGTCCCATTCGTTTCTCTTGGTGCAATTGCGTGGATCGTCCTCAAGATGGTCGCAAATGCCGAGGACCGTCAGGCACAATCCGCTCCCAAAGCCCCAACTGCTCCAGACGATGATCCCGAATTCCTCTTCCGTTTAGAGCGAGATCTTCAGATGAAGCGTAAGCGCGAAGAAGAACGGAAGAATAAAGAAAACCCCTCCACCACTGAGGATGAAGGGGATGAGCCCGAAGAAGGGCAAAGGGAAAACTAGCGCTTGAGCTGGGCTTCAGAGACCCCAGGAACCATATCCGAGGCCTTGGACAGCAGGTGCGCAGCTGGTTCGTTATAGGTCATTCCAACCAGCACATCATCGTCAAAAATGAGCGAGGTCAGCGAAGCGAGGGAGCATTGCCTTGACAGCGGTGAGTGTCCCAGGGGCTGGTGACGGATCAGACGCTGAAGCGAAACGATGGGCATTTGGTGTGAAACCAGCAGCGCCTCGTGGCCGCGCGCCTCACGCAATGCGCGAGCGACCGCACGGGTCATGCGCTGGGCAGCATGGGCGTAGGACTCTCCCCAGGAGGGGCGCAAAGGATTCACGTAGTAACGCCAGTATTCGGGGCGTGCAAGAACCCAAGGATTCGCATTGACCGCAACACCTTCAAAAACCGACTCCGCCTCAATGAGGTTGTGGTCATGTTCGATCTCAAGCTCATAGGCAAGCGCGGTCGGCGCTGCGCTCATCTGGGCGCGCAACAGGGGCGAGGCAACGACGTGGGTAATATCAGCGCCGCTATCAACGAAATACTCAGCGACGGCCTCGGCCATCTCAATACCAAGGTCAGTTAAGCCATAACCGGGAAGGCGGCCGTACAAAATACCATCGGGATTATCAACTTCACCGTGGCGCATCACGTGAATAACAGTCTTCATGACAGTGCCTTTCTGGAGGTACCACTGCGCTGAGGCAATACTGCGATGTATTCAGCGCATGCGTTGCGGGAGATATGCCGAAGGGCCCCACCAGTGGAGGGACCCTTCAAGAAGATCACTTCTTGTTGCGACGCTGGTGACGCGTCTTGCGCAGCAGCTTGCGGTGCTTCTTCTTCGCCATGCGCTTGCGGCGCTTCTTAATGACGGAGCCCATGGGGTTCCTCCCTCGAGTGTGTAGGTGCGGCAGAGGTGACTACCGCCTGACGTCAGGTGCCAAAAGGCACAGCAGGTTTATATTACCCGTTAATCCCCGCAACGCGTTCATCGATGTGATCAGTCAGACCGGCGCGGATCAGCTGGCCGACCGCAGACTCGGGAACTCGGAAGCTCTTACCGACGCGAATGGCCGGCATCTCTCCGCTGTGAATCAAACGATAGACAGTCATCTTCGAGACGCGCATAATATCCGCCACCTCAGATACCGTCATAAAACGCGGGGCAGAGTGCTGATCCATTGATGACTCCCAGACGTGCAAAGATTAATTCCGTCTCATGATACTGGAAAGATCCCCCCATTTGGCAACTTTCTCCACTTCAATTTTCTTCAATCACTGCTGTCCCCTGTGTCACGTTATTCACATACGTTTCAGCCAATAGACTTTAAGGGCATTAGGATGAAGCTGGCGAGTGATTCTGGAGGTGACATGGCTCGTAGAAATCGGCGCCCTAGCGCGCCTGGTCGGGCATCCGATCAGCATTCCTCTGCGTCGCATCGTCGCGCACTCGCTCACTCAAGCCGAGGCTACGGACCGACAGGCATCCCCGAAGATCGACCTTCGCCTACCGTTGTCTATCCCCCCGGAGTCAAGCCCTCCACCCTTGAAGATTCCGGAATTCTTACTCGCTTCCGCGTCTGGTTTGCACACGAAGCTCGTTTTTCACCCGCACGACTGGTGCTCATCGTCTTCGTCATGCTTATTGCATTCATCACCTGTCTTCTTGCACTCCCGATTTCAACAGCATCTGATGAACGCGCGCCTTTCGTCGACATCCTCTTTACTGCAATTTCCGCGGTCTGCGTGACCGGCTTGACCGTTGTTGACACCGCGACATATTGGTCACTTTTTGGTCAAACCGTCATTGCGATGGGCATCTTTATCGGTGGTCTGGGTGTCGTTACTCTGGCAACCATTTTGAGCTACGCCGTTTCGCGGCAGCTGGGGCTGACACAGCGAATGTTGGCAACTGTAGAGACGAAATCCAGCGGCATGGGAAGGCTGACCGCGCTATTGAAGGCGGTCATCGGAACCTCATTTATCGCTCAGGTTTTGCTCACCATCGCCTTCGTTCCCCGCTTCCTTACCCTGGGTCATGAGACGGTATGGGAATCGCTCTTCCATGCGGCTTTCATGGCAATCTCGGTGTTCAATAATGCCGGTTTCGTGATCTTGAGCGGCGGCTTGGTCCCCTACCACACCGACTGGTGGATGCTCAGTCCCATTATTTTGGGAACCTTTGTCGGGGCAATCGGATTTCCTGTCATCTCCGACCTCTCACAGCACTGGCGCACCCCCTCCAGATGGGCGCTGCATACAAAACTCACACTTTCGACATACATTCTTCTGGTTTTCTTTGGCACCATCGCTTTCGCCTTCACTGAATGGACGAATTCGGCAACCCTTGGTGATCTTGACATTTCCTCGCGACTGTTGAACTCGCTCCTGGCAGGGGTCAACACCCGCTCCTCGGGCCTGTCCTCTTTGGACGTGGCGAATATGCGTCCCCAGACCCACTTCATTCAAGACATCATGATGATGATCGGTGGCGGTTCCGTATCAACCGCAGGTGGTATCAAGGTCACGACCTTCGCCGTTCTTTTGTTAGCTGCTGCTGCCGAAGCCCGAGGCGACCGCGACATCGAGATCTTCAGCCGACGCATCCCCCACTCGGTGCTTCGCCTGGCTGTTGCAGTGACCCTCTTGGGATCACTTTTGGTTGCTCTTTCGACCGTCGTTTTGCTGACTTTGACCGGCTACAGTCTTGATGTCGTTCTTTTTGAATCGATTTCCGCATTCGCGACCGTCGGGCTTTCAACGGGTATTACTCCCGATCTCCCAGCACTTGCAAAATATGTTCTTGCAGCCCTGATGTTTGCGGGACGTACTGGAACCATGACCCTCGCGGCTGCGCTCGCTCTGCGCGATCGGCCTCGAGCAATTCGCCAACCAGCCGAGTCTCCGCTGATCGGCTAAGAGCCGCGTCGCCCCACGAGCAAAAGCCCGCACTCGTGGGAGAATACGACTATGGCAGAAGAAAAGACCCTTGCATCGGGAACCCTGGTCATCGGATTAGGACGTTTCGGTTCCGCTGTTGCCCTCACTCTGGACAAGCTTGGCTACGAAGTGCTGGCCGTCGAAAAAGACAGCCGCCGCGTCCAGCAGTTCTCGGGTCGTATTCCCGTTGTCGAGGCCGATGCCTCCTCCTTGGAAGCACTAAACCAGTTGGGGGCCAGGGATTTCTACTCCGCGGTCGTGGGGATTGGTTCCTCCTTGGAGGCCTCGGTGCTGATCACTGCAAACCTTGTCGATATTGGAATGACAAATATTTGGGCGAAGGCCATCTCGCGCGAACACAGTCGTATTCTTCGACGCATCGGCGCCCAGCACGTTGTTGCTCCCGAATTCGATGCCGGTCAGCGTACGGCCCACCTCGTTGGTGGACGCATGATCGACTACATCGAAATGGACAAGGACGGCTTTGCCATCATGAAGCTCCGTCCGCCGAAAGAAGTGTGCGGTTTTACCCTCAGTGAGCTCGATCTTCGAGGCCGTTACGGCGTGAACGTGTTGGGGATCCTTCGTCCTGGGGCGCCCTTTGAATACGCCGACGCGACGACTCGAATTAACCGCGAAGACACCATTGTGGTTTCAGGCGATACGCGACTTTTGGAGTATTTCGCAAACAGGCCCTAAGTAGTAGTTTCACTTTTCCTATTCTGCGCATGCACTGTGTTGTGGATTTGCATGATGGGCATTCTATGTGCGCACCAGTCCAAACTGGACGCAGATGCAGGTGGCGTGGTTTAGCGTAGGGATATGGCGAAAGAAAAAAGCGTGTACCGCTGCAGCGAATGCGGTTGGACCTCACCCAAATGGGTTGGCCAGTGTAGAGAGTGCCACCAATGGAACTCCATGGAAGAGTCCGGCCCCTCTGCTTCCGTTCCGGGTGCCGCTGTCGCGCTCACGCCTCGTCAGCCTGCTCAGCCCATCAACGACATCAGTGCTGAACGCGCGCGGTCTAAGCCAACCGGAATCGGTGAGTTTGACCGCGTTCTCGGTGGGGGCATTGTTCCCGGAGCTGTCATCCTTCTTGCCGGTGAACCCGGGGTTGGAAAGTCCACTCTTCTTCTGGACGTTGCTTCGACCTGCGCCGCGGACGCACCGGTCTTGTACATCACCGGCGAAGAGTCTGCCTCGCAGGTCAGGGGCCGCGCAGAACGTATTGGTGCCCTACACCCACAGCTTTTCCTTGCGGATGAGACATCACTTTCCACGGCTCTTGGCCAAATTGATGCGACCAACCCCTCTTTGGTCATCATTGACTCGGTTCAGACTCTTCAATCCGACCAGCTCGATGGCAGTGCCGGTAGCGTTGCTCAGGTTCGCGCTGTTGCAACAGCTCTCATTCGCGTTGCGAAGGAACGCTCAATCCCCATTCTCCTTGTAGGCCATGTGACTAAAGATGGCGGGATTGCTGGACCTCGCCTACTTGAACACTTGGTGGATGTCGTCTGCCAATTCGAAGGCGATCGGCACACGCGACTTCGCTTGCTCAGAGCTGTCAAGAATCGTTATGGACCCACCGATGAAGTGGGCTGCTTTGAACTGAGTGACACTGGAATTGTTGGTTTGACGGACCCTTCGGGTTTGTTCCTTTCCCAGTCCCAGTCTGCGGTTCCAGGCTCGTGCGTCACCGTCACTCTTGAAGGACGCCGTCCACTTCCAACTGAGATCCAGGCTCTTGTTGCACACACCTCTGCTGGTTCCCCTCGTCGAACCACCGTCGGAGTTGACCACTCACGCGTAGCGATGATTTTGGCAGTCCTCCAGGCACGCCTCGGTATCGATACCTCAGATTGCGACGTCTATGCCTCAACTGTCGGAGGTGCCCGTATCAGTGAGCCGGCTGCTGATTTAGCAACGGCAATCGGAATTGTCTCGGCCATTCGGGGAACCCCAACACGCAGCGCTCTAATTGCTTTCGGCGAAGTCGGGCTCACGGGGGAAGTCCGGGCATGTACTGGCGTACGTCGCAGAATTCAAGAGGCTGCACGCCTTGGATTCAAGGTCGCCATCATTCCTGCACAGGGAAGTGAAGAGGCCATGGGGATCGACGGGATTACGGTTCTGCCAATCTCAGACCTCGCCGGCGCACTACGTGCCGCTATTCACTGAGTCTCTTCCTTCATTGTGCGGATACTCGAATACACTTAGAGCAGGAATCACGCATCGAAAGGCAGGATTCATGACATCAGATGCCGCTCTTCTGCGCAGCGCACTTCAAGATATCGCACCGGGCACGCCCCTTCGCGAAGGATTGGAACGCATCCAGCGCTCCCATACCGGCGGCTTGATTGTTCTTGGTGTCTCTCCTGAGCTCGAAGAAATGTGCTCGGGCGGTTTCGATCTTGATATCGAATTCACTGCCTCGCGTCTACGCGAATTGTGCAAAATGGACGGCGCGGTCATCATCGACCCCACCGACTGGCGAATCCGCAAGGCAAATGTCCAGCTTTTCCCCGATCAGAGTATCCCTACCGATGAATCGGGTATGCGTCACCGCACTGCACAACGCACTGCCTACCAAACCCACCTTCCGGTGCTCTCAGTTTCGGCGTCAATGCGTCTTATTTCCATCTACGTCGGCAAGTACCATCACATCGTTGAAGAACCCGAAGCACTGCTGTCTCGCGCTAATCTGGCCGTCGACACCTTGGACCGCTACAGCCAGCGTCTGGATGAGGTCCTTCAAACTCTCACGATCTTGGAAATGCGTGATTCTGCAACGGTCCGTGATGTCGCAACCGTCATGCAGCGCATGGAGATGATCCGTCGCATCACCTCTGAGATCAACGAATACCTTGAAGAACTCGGTTCAGAAGGACGCCTTTTGGCTCTACAGGTCGATGACCTTGTTCGCGGCTCAGGCTCCGAACGCGCACTGGTACTTCGTGACTACACCCGAGATGCCTCCGCGGTCTCAACCGCAGAAGCTGCCCTCTCGGAACTTGCCAGCGATCGTCTGGTCGATCTCGCAGCTATCGCTAACGTACTGGGCTTGGGCGTTTATGATCCCACCGATCTGGATCGCACCATCCAACCGCGTGGTGTGCGAGCCCTCTCCCTGGTTCCTCGTCTTCCCTGGAATGTCATCAAAGACATCACCAGTCATTGGGAGAACCTTGCAGACCTGCGTGAAGCGACAGTTGAGGATCTGCAGCAAATCGAAGGCATTGGCCCCTACCGCGCAAAGCTCATCCGCGAAACGCTTGAGAATCAATTCTCAATGGCTGCCACGGGAATTGTCGGCTGGTAATCCGCGGGAAAGACTAGAGCTACACCCCAACCAGCCCTAGGTTTGGGCTCCCCTCGTGCCCCCTAACCGCAGTGGGGAAGAATTCTAATGGCCTTCTTCACCCTGCGGAGCGTTAGTCGCTTCAGAGGTGCTTGATTGCGAGGGCTCGGGCGTTGCTTCAGTTGTTGGCTGAACCGGCTGAGTCAGAGTGAATACTCGTTCATCTCCAACCGTCTGGCCATTCAACAGCAGCTGTAAACGATAGGTTCCAGCTGGAGCAGGATCGGTCGCACCATCAGAATTTCGGTCCTTCGCATCGCACCCAGAGTAGAGACCGCCATCCCACGTCAGGCCACCATTCCAGGTATCCCCGGGAATCAAGAGCAGCGTCGCGCTTTCGCGATCACGCTGGCACTTCGAGCCGTCATATACCGTTTCGTCGCCGGTGGAAATCTTGAAATCGATGTGCCCGAACTCAAAAGAACAGGCAACTCCCGCACGGTTTTCAATGGCGACCGAAATGTTCCGAGCTTGGCCAACCTCGCCACCAGAAATAGTCGGGCGAACCGTCAGATCTGCCGAGGCACAGGCGGGAATACGAACTCGCCCTTCCGCATCGACAATTCCATCAGCTGTGGCCTGTTCACCATCTTGAAGGGCTGCGGCCCCAGAGCGCGTCACTGTCGCGGTGGGCGTCGGAGTAGGAGTTGCAGAGGCGCTTGAAGTGGCCTCGGGCACGGAAGATTTAGTGACTGCAGAAACGGCTTTTGCAATCCCCCACACAATAAGCGCGATGATCACAAGCAATCCGAGTCCGGTGACGATACGCCTGACCCACAGGGAAGGCGGCACCTGTCCCCCAGCCGGTTTCCTTGGAGGAGTTCCACCCGAACGAACTGTGGGACGAGTGCCTGGACGCCCTGCGCGAGGAGCCCTTGAACGAGATGCAGAGGCCGAAGAAGACCGTGGCCTATTGGGCATGAGACTACCTTCTCCCCTCAGACACATCGCTCTTACGAGCATTCACGCGTTGCGCCCCAAGAGTGCCCTTGTCACGCCGAGCGCGCGCCTTCGTCACCTCGGTGTCATCATCCTTTGGGTCAATGACGCACCAGCGTTCAACGACCACTCCGGCAATACCCCACAAACCAGCACCGAGCGCACACATCAGTCCGCAAATTCCAGCGTAAACACTGGTCTGCGCTTCCCAGCGAGCGAGGAAGGCCAAGGACATACCTGCCAGTAGCCCAGCGCTGATCACGCCACCAAGCGCACTCGCACGAGCAAACATTGCAATTCGGAAGGCTGATACGGCGTCAACCCAGGTAGCCTTATGCGCGCGAAAACGCCGAACCTGGATTCCCATCCAGACAAGTACGCCCGCGACGACAACAAAAACCAGAGCCAGGGCGGGATGAATAATCCACGGACCCGCGCCCTGACGAATCGCAAAGGCGGTTGCGGCTGCAGCAAGCGCCGAAGCAGCGGCTGCCTCGGCGATTAACAGCACAATACTCAGTGGCTTCATGAATCCTCAGGACGACGACGGAAGACTGGAATCTGACCGGTAATGCTTGGACGGATTGTCACGTCGCGGTTGACAGAGGAAGAGGTCTGCGAGCCGGGAGTCATTGGTCCCTGATCAATGGAATCATCGAGCTTGGGATCAAGAACATGACTGTAACGAGGCGGCAAGCTAGGAGAAGGACGACGCACGTCCGAACGCGGGCTCAGCACACTGGAATCGTCCACAACACGCACGTCCTCAGAGAAGTTCCAGCCCGGCAGTGCACGCGAGGTGCGAGCTTGCGAGGCGGACTTCCGCTGAGCAGAGGCAGCCGAAGGCTTCGCCCCCGAAGCATTTTGCGTAGGTGCGCCGCTCTGTGTACGCGCACCTCCCTGCATGGGAACCGAGGCCTGACTTCCCGCTGACGAGGCAGGCTCGGGACGGCGCGCAAAGAGCGAACTACGCCTTGGCTGGGTAGCTTCCGCCCCGGGCTTCTGTTGCTCTTGAGGAGCAGGTGCGCGGTGTGAAGGCTTTGCACGGTGAGATTGTGCGGCAAGACGATCGGTACGTGCACGGAATGGACGCGGCGAATTAGCCGTCGAGATACCCGTTCCCTCTTCGGTTACCGGACGCCAACGCGGGCGACGAGTCCGGCGCCCAACGGGGACCTCAGCGGTAATCGGTGAAGTCGAGGGAGAAGTCTGCGCCGGCTCTTGCGCGCTCTGGATATCGGAGGACTGCGCTGCGGCCTCGGGAATGGGGTGAGGAAGAGCGCTGCCCTGCAGGCGTTCGAGGAGCGAGTGCCGCTCGACGACGGGGCGCTCGGGCTCGGCAGAAGGGACAGGACGACGAGGCTCCAAAGAGACCATGCCCTGAGCAAGGTTGGCGGAAACCGCAGTCGTATCTGCCGGGGATGGGGTGGCCGACAGGTGCAGTCGACGAAGCGGAGGCGCGCTCACCGGAGAAGGTGCAGGAACCTGGCGGCTCGCTAGCTGCGCGGGTACCTCACCGGAAGTATCCGCAGGAGAGGATACGGAATTTTCTTTGGGCGCAGGCGTGGGTTGAGCGGTAGAAACTGCTGAGGCCGAAGGCTTCGAAAGCTCAACATGGCGCGATTCAACGGATTCAACCGGTGCTCCCCAGCGATCCCACAGGCGATGCCAGGTCACATCGGTGCCTTCATCACTGGGAGCAAGGCCAGAGCGCGATGCTTCGGGAAGCATGTCCAGGCGACTCGGACGCGCAGACTGGGAATTTGTTTCAAGCTTGAGAGGACGCAGCTGCTCAGCATGATCGAGGCGAGGAAGGCGCATCCGGTGAAGAAGCTCGTCCGAATCAGCGATCACCGATTCTGGATCCTCACGCCAGTCCCCCACTGCGTCAAGGATTCCGCCACGATCCGGAGCCTGTGCGATAAGCTCCGATGCGGCGCCGAAGCCGGCAAGCTCAGCCTTGGGCTGGGCCATCAGCCACGGAGAGAGCACAAAAGCACGCTGATGTGCACGCGGATGTGGCAGCGTCAGACGCGGGTCATCCGAGCTCACGCCGTCAATTTGAATGATGTCGATATCGATGGTGCGCGAGCCCCAGACTTCATGACGTACACGACCCAAGCGTGCTTCAAGCTCGTGGATCCGATCCAAGAGGTCAAGGGGTGCCATGGACAGCGTTCCCAAAACGACGGCATTCCAATAATCAGGCTGAGGCTTTTGGTCGGGACGCAATACAGCGCGCGTACGAACCAGGGGCGAAACTTGCGTAATTTCCAGGCCATCCCAGCTGGACATTTCGTCAATTGCACGCTTGAGGGTGACGGGAACATTGCCCAGATTTCCACCGAGTGCGAGCACTACTGCGCGCGGAGCCGAGGCCGCGTCAAGTTCGTCCTGGGTGGGCTCTTCGACCTGTCCTTCTTCGCTTTCCTCAGCCGTATCCACCACAAGTTCCGAGGCCGTGGCGGGCTGCTGCGGTGCCGCGGGAGAGTGCAACTGAACGGGCTTATCCGAATCGGAGGCCTGGGATTCTTCTTCCTGGGAAGCTACGGCATCTGACGGTGCGCTGGGTGAAGAGGGAGCAGTGGGCACATCCTCATCAGCATCGGGAGCACTGGGGGGAACAATATTCGATGCCGCGACGAAAGGAAGCGGGATATCACCCTTGCGGATCGTCACCGAAACATCGGTAAAGGGAACGTCGATAGGTGCTTCAGGCTTATGGACAATAACCTCAACGCCACGAACACGCGAATCTTCAAGAGCCGCATCAGCGATCTTGTGGCCAAGTGTTTCAATGAGACGAACCGAAGGGCCTACAAGGATCGCGTGAGCTTTCTCTGCAATTTCGGCGTAAGAAACCGTATCGGCAATGTCATCACTGAGTGCGGCGCGATCGGTATCAACCCACAGAAGCAGGTCAACAGTGAAGGTTTGAGGAGCATTCCACTCCTTTTCGAGAACTCCGTGGACAGCCTCAGCTGTAATACCGCGTAACGCGATCACATCGAGCTGTCCCACCGTGCCCTCACCTCCCTGCACGCACAAGCTTTGCTTGTTGGCTTATGGCATGGACCCTGACGGCCCATATTCCGTCTGAAAGCGCGCGCCGAGATATATCGAGAGTTGCTTCATCTCGGTCCGAAAGGGGGGACTGACCGAGGAAGCGTTTCCGGGACGCACCTATAAGAACAGGGTACCCAAGCTCAGCAAAAATCGGCAGCGACGCGACGAGAGACCAGCATTGTTCGTTATTCAGTGAAAAACCCAATCCCGGGTCAACAATGATGCGATCGGGCTCAACTCCGGCCTCGAGCGCATCACGAACCTGTTGGGAAACCCGCTCTCTCAAGGCAACTGCGATGGGCTGATCACCGTAGTCGAAAGACTCTTCAGGCATCCCCGGAAGCGCGCGATAGTGCTGAATAACATAGGCGCAGGAGGTCGATGCAACGGCCGCATTCATCTGCGGATCCCAGCGTCCTCCACTGACATCATTGATGATCGCAGCACCCGCGTCTGCCGCACGACGCGCTGTCAGCGCATGCAGGGTATCGACAGAAACAACAACCCCCGATGCGGCAAGGCGCTGAATAATTGAGCCGATTCGCTCCCATTCTTCGTCTTCGCTAATCCGCGTGGAGTTCGGACGTGTTGACTCCCCGCCCAAGTCGACCAGGTCCGCACCTTCGTCGAGCATTTCCTGAGCGTGGTCGAGCGCTGCTCCCGGATCCAGAAAACGGCCCCCATCCGAGAAGGAATCTGGGGTGACATTCAAAATGCCCATGACGAGCATTCGATCCCTTGGCAGATCAATGCCTTCGGGAAGACGAGGCGGTTGCGCACCTCCCGCGAGCGCCCAGGAGGAAGAGGCCTCGACAGAAGTCATCGCCGGACCCCGCCCAATGCCAGGGACATCATTTCCGCGCGAGTGGCGTCGCGCTTGACGATTCCGCGAAGAGCGGAGGTCACGGTCGAGGATCCAGGCTTGGAAATACCTCGCATCGTCATGCACATGTGCTCGGCCTCGACAACGACAATGACACCCTGAGGTGCAAGAACCTCATCGATAGCATCCGCGATCTGAGCTGTTAGACGTTCCTGAACCTGCGGGCGACGCGCATAGCCCTCAACGACGCGTGCAAGCTTTGACAGCCCCGTGACACGGCCACCCTTGGGGATGTAGCCCACGTGCGCATGCCCGTAGAAAGGCAGCAGGTGATGCTCGCACACGGAGTAGAAGGGAATATCGCGGACCATAACGATCTCATCGGTGCCCACTTCGAAGGTGGTCTTCAGGTGTTCACGAGGATCTTCTTCGAGGCCACCGAGAAGTTCGCGCCACGCACGCCCCATCCGCGCGGGGGTATTGCGGAGTCCCTCGCGGTTAATGTCTTCGCCGACGGCTTCAAGAAGCGCGCGCGAGGCGTCTTCAACGCCTTGTTGATCGTAGCTCACTGGTTATTCTCCTCGGGTGCGATACCACCATCGGGGTCATCCAGAACCTCTGCGGGAGCAGCCGGGTCAGCCGATGGATCATCAGCAGATTCGGACTGTGCACGATCGCTCAGAGGCATGGCGATGGGATTACCCATTACCGCGCCCTGAACCGCGCCTTCCGCACCGTAATTCCACACGGGACGTTCATCTTGCTTGATGACATCCTTGAAGATCTCGGCAAGCTGCGCTTCGTCCAGAGTTTCCTCTTCCAAAAGACGCTGTGCCAAGCGATCCAGAACCGCACGGTTCTTGGTCAAAATCTCCCAAGCCTCACGCGTCGCGTTATCCAAGAGCGCACGCACTTCCTGGTCAACGACAGAAGCAAGCTCATCAGAATAGGCGCGCTCAGCGCCTCGGCCGGTACCGTAACCGGTCATCGGGTCCGAATCATCCGCGCTCAATCGGACGTTACCCACGCGATCGGACATGCCGTATTCAGTGACGAGCGCACGAGCTTGAGAGCTGGCCTTCTGGATGTCATTCGAGGCACCGGTTGAAGGATCGCGGAAGACGATTTCTTCGGCAACGCGGCCACCCATTGCATAGACCAGATCGTCAAGAATCTGATTCCTGGTCTTGGAGTAGCGGTCTTCGGTGGGCAGCACCATGGTGTAACCCAGCGCGCGTCCACGCGGAAGAATGGTGACCTTGGTGACCGGATCCGTGTAGCGCAATGCCGCTGCACACAGAGCGTGACCGCCTTCGTGATAGGCAGTCACCAGCTTGTCGTGGTCATTCATGACACGAGTGCGCTTCTGCGGGCCAGCGATCACACGGTCAATGGCCTCGTCGATCGCGCGGTTATCAATCAAGTCAGCATTTGAACGAGCCGTCAGCAATGCGGCCTCGTTCAAGACATTTGCCAGATCCGCACCGGTGAAGCCCGGGGTGCGCTTTGCGATCATATGCAGATCGACATCATCGGTCAGGGGCTTGCCCTGAGAGTGCACGCGCAGGATTGCCTCGCGCCCCTTCAGATCGGGAGCTTCAACCGCAATCTGTCGGTCAAAACGGCCCGGACGCAGCAGAGCGGGATCAAGAATATCGGGACGGTTAGTCGCCGCGATGAAGATCAGGTTCGAGGAGTCGTCAAAGCCGTCCATCTCAACCAGCAGCTGGTTGAGGGTCTGGTCGCGTTCATCAGAACCGCCACCATAACCAGAACCGCGGTGACGACCGATCGAATCGATCTCATCGACGAAGATAATCGCGGGAGCAACTTTCTTTGCGCGGGAGACAAGATCACGCACACGCGAAGCGCCAACACCGACATACATCTCAAGGAATTCCGAACCTGCAATGGAGAAGAAGGGAGCCTCGGCTTCACCCGCGACAGCCTTTGCCAGCAGGGTCTTACCTGTTCCAGGAGGACCGTAGAGGAGCACACCTCGAGGAATGCGTGCACCGACCTTGCGGAACTTCTCGGGGGCAATCAGGAACTCGCGAACTTCTTCAAGTTCCTCAACGGCCTCGTCTTCACCGGCCACGTCAGCAAAGGTGACGTTCGGGCGTTCCTGGTTAAAGTCCTTGGTGCGGCTCTGGCCAAAGGGACCCATCATCTGGGATCCACCCATGCGGCTCATAAAGAACCAGAAGAACCCCATGACCAGCGCCAAGGGAAAGATTGCGACAAGAGTTGAACTCAGGAACGAGGACTGCGGGTAGTACGCATCCCAACCTTTACCGGGATTGGCTTTCTCAACCGACTCAACAATTGACTGCGATTGCGTGCGCGCATAGGTGAAGCTGATATTTCGCCCCAAGCTACGTTCGCGGTCGTTAACACCGGTGGACTTGTGGGTCCACGGGTCCTTCAACACCAGGTTGACCTGCTGAGTTCCGTCATTAACGACGACGCGTTCAATCTGAGCTTCCTTCAGGATCTGAAGACCTTCGGAAGTATCCACCGATTGCGGCTGGAACCACGTCCACAGGAAGAACAGGGCGATCACCAGGGGAAGCAATGGGATTGCGACAAGCCCCCAGGTATTCCTCTTCTTCTTGTTCTGAGTGTTATCTGCCATGGATTTACCTTTCAGCCGCCGTATACGTGCGGTGCCAGGGTCCCAACGAAGGGAAGTTGACGGTAGTGCTCTGCGTAGTCCAGTCCGTAGCCCACAACGAATTCATTCGGGATATCGAAACCGACGTACTTGACCTCGACCTGGACTTTGAGTGCTTCGGGCTTGCGCAGGGCAGTGGCAATTTCCACAGAGGCCGCTCCTCGAGCCAGAAGGTTTTCGCGAAGCCACGACAGAGTCAGTCCAGAGTCAATGATGTCTTCGACAATCAGGACATCACGCCCGGTGACGTCTGCATCGAGGTCTTTGAGGATACGGACAACGCCGGTTGACTTAGTGCCCGCACCGTAGGAGGAAACAGCCATCCAGTCCATCGAGAGAGGAGTGTGGAGGTGGCGTGAGAGGTCGGCAACGACCATGACCGCGCCCTTGAGGACACCCACAAGAAGAATTTCCTTGCCCTGGTAATCGGCATCAATTTCAGCGGCAAGCTCAGCCATTCGGCGTGCCAGCTCGTCTTCCGTAACCAGAATGCGTTCGAGTGCGTTTCCCATGTCCTGTGCGTCCACAGTTCCATGTCCTTTCCTGTGCGGGTCCCGACTTTATAAGAGTGCCACATGTGCGCGAAGAGGCGCTCAGCATGGCAGAGTTTCTCGCTCTTGGCGCAACAAGGAAGAGTCTGCAGCTGTCATGGCAATGAGATACGCCTGCTTCCCTTTCCCCTTGCGTAAGAGTGTTCCCCCTGGAACCGAGATGGGCCCTTGTCCCGTCCAGTGGTCGATTAGTGCGCGTGCCTCTTGCAGATGCACGTAGCTTGGTGCGCCAAGTGCGCTCAGGTAGCGGTGAAGGACGCGCATCTGCACCGCCTGGGGAATCTGCTGCAGGTGCTCGATTTTAAGGATTCCCATTCCCGAGGCCATACCCTCCTGTGGCGGCATCGCTTCCCACGCGCATGTCCACACCTGGTTCGCCCACTGATCCAAGGCCTCGTCATCGGCTGCGGAAAGCTCCGCAGTGCGCGCAAGGGCGGGAACGGGGTCAATCCCCAAGCTGCTGCGCAAACTGGGAAGTGCACATTCTCGGATCGCGCTCCGACGTAGCGCGCTTCCATCAGAGGCTCTCCAAGGGCCATCCATTGCGTTCGAAGGATCATCAATCCAGGGAAGACCAAGCTGACGACATACACCAATCGTCTCAATACGTCGACATTTTATAATTGGTCGAATCCAGACGATCTCTCCCGCGTCATCACGCGAGCTCATCGCCTTCAATGACCCAACTCCAGAGCCGCGCGCCAAACGCAAAAGCACGGTTTCAGCCTGATCATCCATCGTGTGCCCAAGGAAGACCGCAACGCGCCCTCCCAAAGATCTGGCATGGTCTACAAGAGCGCGCCGACGCGCATCACGAGCCGAGGCCTCGGGGCCCCCTTCCGCCGCAAGCGTGACGCTCACCCACTGAGCGCGAGCACCGAGCGAAGCCATCCGCTCACTCACCTCACGTGCCTCGATATCCGATCCGGCTCGGATTCCGTGATCAACAGTCAAGGTGTGGGGAGCACAGCCCGCGCGCAGGCAGTGATCAATAATGACCGCCGCGAGCGCAGTCGAGTCTGCGCCTCCGGATACGGCGATAAGAAGCGCATCGCAGTGCTGCAGGGCCCACTGAACATGCGGGCGCACTTCCAGCGAGAGCCGACGTACATCTCCCTTAGGATTAGCGGGAATTGTGATCACTGGAAGCTCGGCCACATCCGGTTGTTCAGAATTGATTCAAGACCGGGGCCGGTCAAGATCTGATGGACTTCATTGGCCATCTCACGTCGAAGCTGAGCAATTCCTGCGGGCGCCACTCCCCCAAGCAGGCTAATCAGTGCCCCGTCGACCATAAAATCTGTCGGGCGATGCGTCGTAATCCAGTTGACCGAAGACAGATCCTTCGGAGTCAATGAATCCATAAAAACATCGATGACGCACTCACGAAGAAGCAACTGACGCGCAAGCTCTTCAGCATCAATTGAATCAATCGGCGCAGCGGCGACAAGTTCACGGCAATACTCCCGATAAAAAGGAGTTCGCATGGAAAGCCACGTATCAACCCCCGCGCGCAAAGACACCCACTTTGCCCAATCTCCCAAGTCAAACTTGGCGCGCACACCCGCCTCTAAAACATTCGGGGCAACAAGATAGGCTGCAGCGCCGCTGGGCCCACTCACACTCAGAGAATGCTTTGCCAGCATTCCTAAAGCAGTACACAAGGTGGCCGCACTGGGAAGACTGCGTGCGCGCACTCCCCATTCATCGGCGAAATCTGCCCACTGAACCATTGCACTGCGGCGCTCAATGATCGGCAGGTCCACGCGTAGGCTTTCCTGCACATCAGAAGACGAAAACTCAGCGAAGCGAGCAATCAGCGAAGGCAGACGCCCAGAAGCCCATTCTTGCCCGCGACGAAGACGCGAGACAATGGCCTGCGCTGACGAGGCTGAAGCCTGAGGTCCAGAAAACATGCCCATCGCGCTCAGGCGCGCGATCTGTGTGAGTGAGGGATACAACGGCATGTCTCTATGCTATCGAATTGCTCTGCGCTTGTATGCAGCCTTTTCGACTGAAGCCATGGCTTAACCGGCACTGCTCAGCGAATGCTTGGCAGCACTCACATCTTCGCAATGGCAGTGACGAAATCATCCAGATAACTACGCGTTGAATATGCGCCATCATTGGGAACTTTGTCGAAACCGACGATGAAAATCACCTGGTGCCCCTTTGACGTCGACACGACGCCGGCAAGTGAAGAGACCTCTGAAAGAGAGCCCGTCTTCGCTTGCGCATTGCCAGCCACGACCTCATCATTCAAGCGATGTGCGAGGGTTCCCTGCACGCCCGCCCAGGGCAGGTTTCGGACCACTCGTGGCGCAACGGGCTGCGAGGCCTCAAAACCCTGAGAAAGAATTGCCGCCAAGGTCTTTGGCGCAATCCGGTCATTTGAGGACAGGCCCGAGCAATCTTCCAGCGAGAGCTGATCCGTGGGAATTCCGCGATCCGCCAAGGTCTTTTCAAGATTCTTGACCGCACCATCGAATGTCACTTCAGAGCCTGCCTGGCGCGCCGCAAGGTGACAATACTGGTCTGCGAGGGTGTTATCTGAGTGGTAGAGCATCCAGCGAATCTGCTCATCAAGGCTTGCGGACTGAACGGATGCGATCCGGTTCGCGCCCTGCGGGGCTGCGCCTCGGACGCCAAAATCGACAGAGATCCCCTGTTCAATGAGCTTTTGCGCGAAAACCTCCGCGACATTGGAGATTGAGTCGGGGTAGAACTCATTGGATTTCGGGTAGGTGCGACCCGCATCGATCGCATAGGGAGCAAGCTGGCCTTCGTAGCCGGCAACCTGCTGTTCGCTCCACGAAGCGGGGCGCTTGGAGTCGGCAAAGAGCGCGGGAGCCGCGTGAAGTTCGACGTGAGAAATTCCCTTAGAGCTCAAGGCATGTGCCGTGTCTTTTGCAAGGGTTTCGAGGCCAGCGCGCCCGCTGACCTCAAGGGAGTTGGTTCCCTCACCCAAGAGAAGGTCGCCTTCCCCTTCGAGGTAGATGTCATCATCACTTTGCGCAACCGAGGTCGTCAGGTGCGCATTGGGGTCCAGGTGGCTGAGAGCGGTATAGGCCGTGAGGATCTTGGTGATTGAAGCCGGGGTGTGGGCACTTTCCGCATTACTTTGGAAGAGCGTCTGGCCATTGTTCGCGTCAACAACTAGCGCCCACGCGTTCCAACCGCCTTCTTCGGCTGCCGAGGCCGCGGGAGCCCAAGCCTCTTGGAGTTGTTGGGCGGTGGGAGCTTGACTATCGCTCTGCGACTGTGAAACATTCAATGTAGGAGCGGGCACAGCAGAAGCTGTGGGGACTGCAGATGGCGCAGATGCTTGAGAAAGTGTGAAGATGCCAGGTGCGATATCATGCACATCTGCCACAAAATAGGCTGCGATCAGCACCGCGGCGCTAGTAGCGCCTACAATCGCAGCAGTAGTCCCGCGTCGCATGTAGGGATTGTCCTTCCATCAATGGTCTAGGAACAACCCTAATGCTTCGAGGGGTAGTAATACGTAATCGACATCCACGTGGTGGATCAACGGCTCAACCAGTCAGGAGAGGCTCTAATGGAATTCGACGTGACCATCGAGATTCCTAAGGGAAACCGAAACAAGTACGAGATCGACCACGAAACGGGACGCATCCGTTTGGATCGCATGCTCTTCACCTCGACTCGCTATCCCGATGACTACGGCTTCATCGACGATACCTTGGGCGAAGACGGCGACCCCTTGGATGCGCTGGTTCTGCTTGAAGAACCGACCTTCCCGGGCTGCGTAATCCGCTGCCGCGCACTGGGCATGTTCCGTATGCGCGACGAAAAGGGCGGTGACGATAAGGTCCTGTGCGTTCCCGCATCCGACCAGCGTGCAGCATGGCGTACCGAGATTGAAGACGTCTCTGAATTCCACCGTCTTGAAATCCAGCACTTCTTCGAGGTCTACAAGGACCTGGAACCCGGCAAGAGCGTTGAGGGCGCACACTGGGTTGGACGTGAAGAGGCCGAGGAAGAAATTCGTCGTTCCTACCAGCGCGCAGAAGAGCACGGTTTCAACGCGCACTAATCACTCAAACACTTTTAACAAGATCGGGCTGGTGTTCTCACGAACACCAGCCCTTTTTCTGTTCTTGTTTGCAAAATGACACACGAAGTCGGTGAATGACACAGGACATAACGCGTGACATTCGCCAACAACCCGTGGAGCACCATTCATGTATAAGCCCGTCCCTACTTACCGCCGAGGCGTGCTTCCTCTTCTCTCAAAATGACACACGAAGTCAGTGAATGACACAGGCCATAACCCATGACATTTAGCGACTTCATGTGACTTTTCTGAGATAACGAACGGGAGCAGCTGAGCCATCAGCGCCACTCATACCGTTCGCACAACAGTTATCCATGGAGTGCACACACAATCGGCGTTTTCCACAGATTTTTCCAAAGTTCACACGTTTGGACGCCGCTATTAAACACTGGATAGATGAACGAAGAAGAGACAGAAGGGAGCGTGCTCTCCCGATCGACACGAGAAGTTCATTTAGCACCAATAGACGGAAGTTCTCACACACAAGTCAGGGTGAAACGCGGATTTATGCTGACCATTTCGGCGGGATTACCTCGGTGGGAAGTTAATCAATACATTGATCGTGCACGTATTGCTTCTCTCGCACAATCACGAGATCCGCGGATTGTATTCGTTGGAACCAGCTCGCTTTGTGTCCAGGGAGTTCCACTGTGGTCAGCAAACCATGACATCACCTTTTGGTGTCCTCAGCCCTATCCAAATTCCACTCTCCCATCGGTGCGCTACTCAGGTTTCACCATTCCACCTGTGAAGGTAAGGAAACTGCGCAGACCTCCGCTGACAGATCACCGGTTAACAGAGAATGGTGTTCAAGTAGAAGACAAATTGGATGCAGCTCTTCGTCTTGCGATGGGGTCGCAACACTTTGAGGCTTTTGTCGCCATGTGCATGACACTGCACACCGAATCTGATTTTTCGCTACGGCGCATCGGGGACTCAAGGAGGCGTGAAAACAACCTACGCGAGGAACTTACTCGACGATTGTCTATTGCTCAGGAAAACGGCTGGAAATATGGAATCCCTACCGCGAAACTCATCGTGAAGAATGCAGATGCAGGATGCGATAACCCCGCCGAAGCAGCAATGCTCTACGCGATTCGAAGCATCTACAGCGGTCCTGTACTGACTCAGTTCGAAATTAATGGCAGTACAGGGAGGTACTTCATTGATTTCACTCTTCCAGAGAAAGACATCGCGATCGAATTCGATGGGATGAGCAAACTGGGAAGTACGAATGAAGACCTCTACCACGAAAAACAACGGTGGATTCGTCGAGAACAGGACCTGCGCGACTGCGGATGGAATGTCATTCGATACTCGTGGGAGCAGCTAAAGAACCTGCCTCGTCTTCAGATCGATCTTGCCCAACGGCTCGACTTGCTCGAGGCCATACCAACGACTTCTAGCCAGCTGTGGAACAAGCGGTATATCGATTGAGTATCCAGCGTCTTTCACCAACTTCGTGTGGCAGCGGAGAACGAACGCCCTGTTGCGAAAGCGGCTAGACCATCACGAGCAGCACCCTGGCTACCTACACACGAAAGCTCTGCGCTCACCCAACCTCCACACGAGGCCTACCGCTCACCCAACCTACACACGTTGTCAGTGAATGACACAGGTCATTTCCTGCGACATTCACCAACTTCATGTGCAATTAGATGAGAGGCTTGCCAACTTCGTGTGGCATTTAGGGATGAGCTGGCGGCACCTGACACCACACAAGCGCAACCCGAACAACCACAGCAAGCGCGAAGTGCCCGCTTCACTTGTACAAGCGAGCGCTTCACTTGCACATCAAGCCATTTACTTGTGCGGCAAGCCCTTCGATTCAAGCCACTTCGACGCGATCGTGGAGGCAGACTGAGCCTCGACAGTTGACTGGCGGTTCATCTCAATCAAGTCCTTGGCGTCCATAGCTGCACTGACCTTGTTGATAACAGCGGCTGCATCCTGGTTGATCTTCGTCGAAACAACTGGCACAACGTGCGATGCCAAGAAGAGGCCCTTCGGATCCTTGAGGACCGTCAGGCTTCCGTCTGCAAGCACGGGGTCCGAAGAGTAGATGTTCGCCAGCTGAATCGAGCCATCGTTCAACGCCTTTACAGTCAACGGGCCGCCCGAGTCTTCGATCGGCGTGAAACCAACCTTCACACCGTATTCCGATTCCAGTCCCTTCGGCCCATACGGACGCGTCGCAAGCTCAGAATTGCCGCCAAGAGTGATCTGTCCAGCGTTCGCCAGGTCACCAATTGAACTGAGAGAGTGCTCGGAAGCGAAAGAAGTGGTGACAACATAGGAGTCTTGGTCGGTTGCGGGGGCTTCGTCCAATACACGCAACCCCTTGGGCAGCGCTCCGCCCAGCGCCTGGTAAACCTCAGCATCCGTACGAGCACTCGCGTCTTTATCGAAGTACTGGAGCAAGTTGCCCGTGTACTCCGGGAAAACATCGATCGAACCGGATTCCAGCTCGGGCATGTAGACCTCACGCTGACCGATGCGCAGCTGACGCTCGACCGTGAAACCTGATCCTTCGAGCGCTTGGGCATAGACCTCGGCCAGGATTTCATTTGAGTAGTAGTCCTGGGAGCCAACCACGATCTTTGACGAGGCCGCGCTTTCCTTTGCTTGTTCGCCACCTTCCAGGGACTTCCCCGTGCTGCATGCGGTGAGTGCAACGGCAGTGAATGCCGCTACTGCGGCGGCGAGAACAGAGCGTTTCATTATCTCTCCTTTGGTTTTGTCGGCTGAGTGTAGAAAAGCCTGTAAGCGTATGCGATGAAGTTATAGAGTTTGTAAATCCGAATGGGTTTTGGAGCGCAGAAGACGCGTGAGCCCTGCAAGTATGGCGTCGGTAATGAGTGCCAGCGCAACAACAACGATGGCGCCTCCGATCATCTGTCCATAATCGCGCGTCTTCAACCCCGTGTAGAGGAAACGTCCCAAGCCAAGATCCGCCGTGTATGCAGCTAGTGTGGCCGTTGCGATCACCTGGAGTACCGCTGAGCGCACACCCGCAAGAATCAGTGGTGCGCCGGCTGGGATCTCTAGCTGCGTGAGGATCTGACCTTCAGTCAGGCCAATCGCTCGCGCTGCATCGGATGATCCTTGAGAAGAGATCACACCGGAATATGCACCTGCGATAATCGGCGGGATTGCAAGTGCAACCAGAGCAATCAAGGGGGCTTGCCAACCGATTCCAAGCCACAAACCAACCAGGGTGAGAAGGCCAAGAGTAGGCACCGCACGCGCAGCACCGGTCCCGATCATGACGAGGTTCTTCCAACGGCCGGTGTGCCCGATATACAGTCCGATTGGCAATGCGATGAGTGTCGAAATAGAAACAACAGCTGCAACGAAGACGATGTGCTGCCCCACTCGTTCAAGGATCCCGGATGGCCCTAGCCAATTGTGTCCATCCGCCAGCCATTGAAAGGCTTCAAATAGGAGGTTCATTACTTTCGCCTCCACGGTGTCATTAGCGCACCTATGCCCACTGCAAGTGCATCCAGAAGCAGAGCCAGAGCAATCGTCATCACCAGCCCAGTCAAGACTTCGACGGTCAGACCGCGCTGGAAGCCATCGGTAAACAAAGTTCCTAGCGAACGCACGCCAATGAACGCACCAATCGTTACCAAAGCAACTGTCGAGGTAATGACCACTCGTGTCCCAGAAACGATCACGGGAACAGCCAAAGGAAGCTCAACCGTGCAGAATCGGCGGAAACGCGACATTCCCAGCGCATCGGCGGACTCGAGGACGTCGGCAGGAACAGCGGCGAAAGCCTCGGCGCATTGACGGATCAGCACGGCGATTCCGTAAATCGTTAGCACAACAACCATGTTGACCCGCGAGCGAAGAGCAACCCCTGACAGAACAGGAATGACAATCAGGAGTGGCAACGAAGGCACCGCGTAGAGAACCGTCAGGAAAGAGAGAACTACACCCCCGACGCCTTTTGAACGCTGCGCCCACGCTCCTATAGGAACTGCAATCAGCACCGAAGCAATAATCGCGGGCACTGCGATGGTGAGATGGGTGAGGGTTAGCTCACCGATGAGTGCCCAGGAACCGGAGAGCCAATTCACGCCCGCTCCCCTTGTGCGTCGTTTGCCGAGGCCGTAACGGGTTTGCCCGCTTGAGTTCCGTCAGGTGCGCCCTCCAAAATTCGTTCACGCTCGCTGATTGCGGAGGTTCCAAGGAACTCGCGAACAAAGTCATTGGCCGGGTTCAGGAGAAGATCGCGCGGAGTGCCTTCTTGGGCAATCTGCGCCCCCTCGCGCAGGAGGACGATGCGGTCACCCAGCAAGATGGCCTCGTCAATGTCGTGGGTGACGAAAAGGATCGTGGTGCCTAAGGACTTCTGAATGCGACGGAGTTGGCGCTGGAGGTCGGCTCGGACCAGAGGGTCGAGGGCTCCGAAGGGTTCGTCCATCAAGAGGATGTCGGCACGGTTTGCCAAGGCTCGCGCAACGCCAACGCGTTGACGCTGGCCGCCGGAAAGCTGTGAGGGATAGCGCTTTGCCATTGAGGGATCGAGGCCGACGAGTTCCATAAGTTTGAGCGCATCTGCTCGTGCGTTTGCCTTTGAGGCGCCTTCGAGAACTGGAACGGTCGCAATATTGTCAACGATAGTTCGGTGCGGGAAGAGGCCCCCGTCTTGAAGGACATAGCCGATCGAGCGACGAAGGGCGACAGGATCTTCATGCGCGACATCGCGGCCACGAACTGTGACTGTCCCTGAGCTGGGAGTCACCATGCGGTTCACCATCCGCATGAGTGTGGTCTTGCCACATCCTGAAGTCCCTAGGAACACCGTTGTTGTGTGCGGGGCAATCGTTAAAGAGAAATCTTCAACCGCTTTCGTATCGGGTGGATATATTTTTGACACGTGGTTGAAGGTGATCATGATATTCCTCTTCGCGATGACGCGGCTCTGGTGCGTCGTTGCCAATTTGTGGC
This sequence comes from Pauljensenia sp., assembly GCA_042645485.1. Taxonomy (GTDB): domain Bacteria; phylum Actinomycetota; class Actinomycetes; order Actinomycetales; family Actinomycetaceae; genus Pauljensenia. The sequence goes on along the minus strand of JBHRQN010000002.1, from coordinate 837 downwards.
GTCACCAGAGAAAACGACCATTCACGGGAACTTATTTCTTTTTTCCCTAAGTTGAGCCAACTCACAAACGTATATGTCGCCTTCAACATAAACATCTCAGCTCTTCGGCTGAGAACAACGCAGCAAAGGCAGATATAACGAGGCCCGGGCGTCTTCCCCAAACGCCCGGGCCTGTTGCACAGCCACCTCCACACGTTGTCGCCAAATGTCACAGGCTATAACGCATGACATTCACCGACTTCGTGTGACAAATCAGAGGACCGGAGAGCAGAGCCCAAGCCCGCCCCCGCGACTCACGCCGTCACACCACGCGCACTGCGTAGGGCAGAACTGCGCTCCATCCGTAGATCGAGGTGATTCGAACCGGAACACCAAAGGTCGGTGCCTCGATGATCTGGTTGTTGCCCAAGTAGATCGCAACGTGGTCGATGTTGCCACCGTCCCAGTTCCAGAAAATCAGATCGCCGGGTTGAGCTTGGCTGACCGGCACGCGAGTGCCTTCCGAGTACTGTGCCTGTGACCAGTGGGTCAGGTAGATACCCTGCGAACGGTAAGCCATGGTGACCAAACCGGAGCAGTCATAGCCGGGGCCTTCGCCCGCCCACACGTATTGTGCGCCGAGCTTGCTCTTCGCCCAAGCGATGGCACCTGCAGCGGCATCGGAATTACCGCCGCCACCGCCGCCCCACGATGGAGTGTCATCGTCGTCGTCATAGCTGGCTGCGGGGGCAGGAGCCGGCGTGTAGGAGTTCTGCTGTTCGCGTGCGCGACGCGCGGCTTCGGCAGCTGCCTGCTGGCGTGCGGCCTCTGCTGCAGCAGCCTGGCGTGCAGCTTCGG
>JBHRQN010000001.1:0-87146 GCA_042645485.1 Pauljensenia sp. | reverse complement strand
TTACTACAGTGAACGAATGACAGTGACGACCCTGCCCATGATTGTGGCATCATCACCGGGGATCGGGGCATAGTCCTGATTGTGGGGGAGGAGCCAGATGTGGTCAGATGTTCTGGAAAATTCTTTGACCGTTGCTTCTCCGTCAATCATTGCAGCAACAAATTCGCCGTTGATCGCAGTGGATTGACTGCGGATCACAACGAAATCGCCGTCAAGGATGCCGGCGTCCACCATTGAGTCACCGTGGACTTCAAGCATGAAGAGTTCGCCATGACCGGTCAATCGTGTCGGTAGTTGGAAGATATCTTCGATTGCCTGTTCGGCGGTAATCGGTGCACCTGCGGCGATTCGCCCGACCAGGGGAATTGCTGAGGCGTCCTCATCTACGTGACCGGTTGGAATTTCGACCGTCACGATCTCTTGGGGCGACGAGGTTTTCGTGTCCTTTTCTCCGAGAAGAGTTCGTCCAGATTCAGATACTTCGAGTGCTCGGGGAAGCCCGGGAACCTTTTGAAGGTAGCCGAGGCGTTCGAGTGTGTCGAGGTGGTGCTTGACCGTCGAAGGTGAAGAAAGACCGACGATTTGAGCGATTTCGCGTACCGAAGGAGGGAAGCCGCGTCGACGCACCTCGGTGTTGATCAGGCGCAGAATCTCGATTTGTCGACCTGTCAATTCTGTGTCGCTGCTCACGATTATCCCTTCGGAACTAAAAACTGGACGGAAATGAGCGTGCTCAATGGTCCACTCACAGTGTTAAGAATACGGGAGAAAATGAGTAAATCAAACATATGTTCGAAAGTGGCTCGACATCTCCCAAAAGAATTGCTATCGTACAAGTGTTCGACGAACATCTGTACGACTGAAAGGGAAACATCGTGAGCACAATGACTGTTGCAGCGTCTCAAGAGGGGGCTCGTCGCCCGCACCTTCAACTCGTCTCCGAGGAATCCCTGGCCTCTGTTTATGACATTCGTGAGGCGCCATCGGCTCGACGTCGCCGTGAGCTCCTTCGCAATGACGATCCTTCGATGCGTCGTCGCCCGGTCGTCGCAACGCGTTCGTCTCTGGGACTTCGGCGCTTGCTGAGCGGTGCTCTAGCGTTTATTGCCGCTACGGGAATTGCCGTTGGTGCGGGTCTTGCTTTGCAAACTCAGCCTTACGACGGTCCGACCCGTGTGGTTTCTGTGGCAAGCGGGGATAGCGTGTGGAGTTTGGCCCAGGGAGTCTCGACCACCCGTCCACTGAAAGATGTCGTCAATGACATCAAAGAGCTCAATGATGTTCAGGGTTCATTGCAAGTTGGTCAGGAAGTGCGCGTCCCGACTCGCTGACCTGCGTTTCATTCTCCCTGTTGCCGTGGTGTCTTAGTTGCGAATCTGATCGATCAACCGTAGTTTTAGAGGGTGCACTGCCCTTTCTGTCATAACCCTGATTCGCGTGTGGTTGATACACGTATTGCGGATGATGGCGCCTCGATTCGTCGGCGCAGGGAATGCACCTCATGTAAGAAACGCTTTACGACATTGGAAACCTCTTCTTTCCAGGTCGTTAAGCGCTCTGGTGTCATCGAGCCCTTCTCTCGAAATAAGGTTGTTGCTGGGGTAAGGAAAGCATGCCAAGGGCGTCCTGTTTCCGATGATGAGCTGGCACTTTTAGCCCAACAGGTTGAAGAGCATCTTCGTACATCCGGCGTCTCTTCTGTATCCAGCGATGAAGTTGGGAAAGCGATTCTGCCCTTCCTTCAAGATCTTGATGAGATCGCATACCTACGTTTTGCCTCCGTCTATCACGCGTTTAATTCGCTAGACGACTTTGCAGATGCGATTGATTCACTGCGCGAACGTTCTCAGGCTAAAAAGGCGACAAAGACTGCGAAGAACAAATAGGTCAGGGCTGCAGCTGAGCGAATAACACTCCTGCCTTTTCCAAGAAAATTTTCCCAGAAGCAGCTCTAAAAGAGCTTAGATATCGCCTTTAGGCGTCCCACTCTTCCATACCACGTGGCAGCTGTGTAGTTGTGACGGCATGCAGATCGTGAGTTGCGCGGGTGAGAGCAACGAAAAGGTCGCCACTTCCTTGCTCAAGAATCTCACCTGGTTCGACAACAACGACGGAATCAAATTCCAAACCCTTAGATCCAGCTGCAGTCAGATAACTCACTCGCTGGTCCAAAGCGCTTGCCCCTGATTCATCCGCATGCCACAGCTGCGCCTGAGCATCAGGAACGATCACGCAAATACGTCCCTTTCCCTCGCCCTCTTCGTGGTCAAGGCGTTCTTCCATTGTGGAGACGACTTGAGAGACGCATTCCTTGAGCGTGTCCTTGTGCGTATGTGAAACCTGATAGCAGTCGGGAACATCCCGAACAGCTTCCATGGGGTAGAGAACCGGCGTACCGTGCTGTGCCATAACAGCCTGTGCGATTCGAGTTAAGGCCCGAGGAGTCCTATATGAAATTGAAAGAACGAACTCTTCGCTGAAGGCGCGAGCCGCTGGGCCAAGAGCTTGCTTCCACGAATTTGGACGTCGATGGCCTCGTTTTTGGTCAAGATCGCCAACAACCGTCATTGAACGACTTGGGCAGCGTCGCAAAAGGCAACGCCACGCCATAGGGGAAAGATCTTGGGCCTCGTCAATGACAATGTGCCCATAAGTCCAGGAACGGTCTGCCCGTGCGCGTTCAGCAAGCGGTCGGAGCGAGGGTGCCTCCTGAGTCTGGCGCATCAGCATATCTGCGGTGACAATTCCGCCGCCAAGGCCCGTTGCTTTCAAGGCCTCGTTCGCACGTTCCCGTTCCTCTTTTTCTCGCTGTTCTTCGGCGCGGCGCTTCTGGGCTGACGCGAGATCAAGCGTCCCCAAGAGCTCTTCGAGTTCGTCGATCAGCGGAATATCTGAAATGGTGAGCGGCTTATCTTGAGCTCGGTACAAGCGGCTCAAGTCTTCGACCGACAGGGGAGTGCCTGCCTTACGGTTCGCTTGGGCCAAGAGATCAGGGCGCGACCACAGCTTGCGAAGGAAGGCAGGGGCCTGTGTGGGCATCCACGCCAAGTTAATCGCCCGACGGGCATCGACGGAGTCGCGGATCTCAGACATCCAGGTCCTCAAATCATCAGGATCGATGTCTGCCGTGCTGGATGCATCCCCAGCTTCTACGATCAGGCGTCCAGCAAGAAGCTCCATAAGGCCCATCGCGAAAGACTCTCGCGCGACATTGTGTGGTCGGCCGCTTCGGCGCGCGCGCGAAAGAGCTTCCTGCACATCCTTCACTCGCAAAATAACGCGGCGATTCCAGACTTGAAGAACCTGATCGCGATCGGGAAGACGAGGGATCAGGCGGACCGCTTCGCGCAGAATACGACTGAAAGCCGCGCGTCCCTTAATTGCAGCGATATCGACGGGATCATCGTCTTGTGCACTCAAGCCGGGGACGATGTCACCGATGGTCATCTGTACGACACCGGATTCGCCGAGGGACGGAAGAACCTGCTCAATGTAACGGAGGAAGGTACGAGAGGGACCAATGATGAGTGCTCCCGAACGTTCGAGTCTCTCGCGCTGCGTGTAGAGAAGATAGGCGGCTCGGTGCAGAGCAACCGCAGTTTTGCCTGTGCCGGGGCCGCCTTGAACCACAAGGATTCCTCGATCGCTGGCACGGATCACTCGGTCCTGTTCGCCCTGGATCGTTGCAACGATGTCTCCCATTCGGCCACTACGCGCTGAAGAAAGCGCGGACATCAAGGCGCCTTCACCTTGGAGGGTGAGTCCTTGATGCTGTGCCTGATCGACATCAAGAAGTTCATCTTCAACCGAAGTAACTGTTCGCGCGCGAGTCGCAATATGTCGGCGGCGAACGACTCCCAGAGGCTCTTGGGCTGTCGCTTGATAGAAGGGGGCAGAAATTGGAGCTCGCCAGTCGACAAGAAGGGGAGCAGAGTGCTCATCGAGAAGAGAAATACGACCGATGTAGTGGGTTGCGTGGTCCTTCATATCGAGGCGCCCGAATACTAAGCGCTCTTCGACGTTATCCAGTCGGGATGACAACTCTGCAAAGTGAGTGGCCAGAGCATCGCGCTCAGTCCATCCCTGAGCGTTACCGACCCCGTGATTAGCATCGATCTTCTGACGCTGCTCGCGGTATTGAGAACGCAGTTGATCCAATCGCGAGTACGCGCGGTCAACGAATTCTTGTTCTTCAGCTACTGGGGTAGTAGCGCGAGCGGAGTCAGACATTGGGACCTTCCGGTAGAAAAAGTCTGGCGTTCTATTTTGCCCTAATTTCCAGTGATTTTCACTCTCTAAGCCGATGGCGCAAATGTGGGATTAGCCGCGCCTAGGGCGGCTCAACAATGTAGCTTTAGAATGAGTGATACCAGTTGAGACGGTTGGAAACCGAAGGAGGGGAACATGACCGAAACCCAGACTCATGGGGACAACCACCAAGCTCCCCCGATTCGCGCGCGAATTCTGGTCATCTACTTCGATGGCGCGATGGATGCGGGAGCATCCGGTCGCATGGCCGCTGAACAGATGTTGCGCGCTCTTCCAACCACGCATATTGCTGACTTTGAAGCAGAAGACTTCATTAACTATCGGTCACATCGACCAGTGATCACGGTGAAAAACTGGGTGACGCAGGAGGTTGAGCTTCCGAAGATTTCTTTGGATCTTCTGCGTGATGATCGGGGAGAATCTTTCCTTTTGCTCCACGGTCCTGAACCGGACTATCGCTGGGAAGAGTTCGCTGAACGTGTTCGCAAGATCGTCAGCGATGCCGGCGTCGAGGTCGTATTTGGGATGACCGGCATTCCTTCGGGTGTACCGCATACGCGCCCAACTCCGGTTCATGTCCACACGACCGATGCCTCCCTTGTTCCTGCGCAGCCGCATATGGCTGCGACGATGCAATTCCCCGGGTCGATTGTGTCCTTCCTACAGTGGAAGCTCAAGCAAGCGGGGATTGATGGGATGACTCTCTTGGCGATTGTTCCTTACTACATGTCAGAGTCGGCCTATCCTGCAGCCTCCTCAGCGATTTTGCGTAAGCTTACTGAGTTCTCGGGGCTTTCCCTACCCGTTGGTGATCTGGAGCAGGGAGCAGCAGAGGATTTGGATACCTTCGCAGCCCTTGTCGATGCCAACCCGGAGGTTCAGCACACCGTTCGTGCATTGGAAGAGCATTACGACTCTTTCTCGGGAGATGGTTTGGGAATTCCGCTCAATGCTGTTCCCTCAGCTTTTTACGTCCCAAATCCTCAAGATAAAGAGAGCGATGCGAGCGGCATTACCGACGCGATCGAGGCCTACCTGGCCTCGGTGACCGATGGTGCTGCTGGCGTAGACGTTACTGAAGAGGCGGCGGAGGCTCCAGCTGAGGCACCCTCAACCGAGGAGCTTTTAGCTCAGGCACTTGAGCGCATTGCGCAGCGTGAAAAGAAAGGCGAAGGCAGCACCGTTCCTCATGCTCCTCGTCACCGCGGTGATGCAACCTCAGTAGAGGTCTCTGGGGAATCGGGTACCGGGGAGGAACCGACGACCCAGTCGCCGGCTGAAGCCGAGGCTGATTCTGAGGACGAAACCAAGCCGCAGGACTAAAGCGCGCTCTGCGTCCAGCCGACGGCCTCGTCGGTGAGAGGACGGATCCCAGCGCGCCACTTACCCAGTTCCTTCCCGCGCAGTGGGCGGGCGGGAAGGGGAAGCTTGCGCAAGAGGCGGTCAAGCTCAACCTCATCGGTGCGGCCGGGAGTAGTTTGTGCAAGGAAGACGATGTTTCCTCGGCGAGCTCCGCGACCAACTTTGGGATCGCACAGTGCTTGTACGTCTTCGAAAGATTCACTCATCCCAGCTAAATCCAGACGCGCGTTGTCACCACCGCCGTGCGCACTATTTTCAAGGAGGATCCCGTCCTTTCGGAGGACCCTTTGGCACTGAGCTGCGAACTCGCTGGTCCTCAATTGTGGGGGGACAGATTCTCCGGCAAAAGCATCGCGGACAATGACGTCGAAGGAAGAATCTCGCAGGGAATCGATCACTTGACGTGCTTCTCCAATTCGGATTTTTAGAATTGGAGAACGCGGTAAATCAAAGTGATCTCGAGCGAATTGCGCAATAGTTTGGTCAACTTCAACAACGGTGTGGCGTGAGGCGGGGAAGAGAATGGCCCAGGCCCAGGGGAGCGCACATGCCGCGCCACCCAGGTGCAAGACGCGAAGGGGGTCATTGGCTGCGTAAGTTGCTTGCAGCGCGCAGGTCGCGTGCTGCATGTATTCGAAATCCAGGTAACTGGGATCAGAAGTATCGATACACGACGACTCTGCTCCGTTAATGAGAAGGGTCGCTCGCGGGCCGTCCCAGCGGATCTCGATTGACGGGGAGTCTAGAGTAGTCATAGGGCTACTGTACGTGGGAAGGAGGATGCGATGTCGAATGCTCCGCGTGATCGCCGCGGAAAACGCTATTGGGGCGATGACGATTCCCAGACGAATATTTTGCACATCGATATGGATTCCTTCTTCGCGCAGGTGGAGATTCGTGAAGACCCATCGTTGCTAGGCAAAGCCGTGATTGTCGGTGGGAGCAGCAATCGTGGTGTCGTGACCTCTGCGACCTACGAGGCTCGTGCTTTGGGCGTGCGCGCAGGAATGCCTACTGCGCGAGCACGTGCGCTGTGCCCCACTGCTGTATTCGTTCCGGGGCATTTCGAGCTTTACCGTGAGTATTCGAAGCGTGTGATGTCAGTTATTGGTCGCTTCAGCCCGATCGTTGAGCAGGTGAGCGTTGACGAGGCCTTTGTCGACGTTCGTGGTTCGCGCTTGCGTTTCGGCAAACCCATGCATATTGCTGGCGAGATTCGCCGCCAGATTCGAGAAGAAATTGGTCTTCCTGCTTCCGTTGGGATTGCGTCGACAAAATCGGTGGCAAAAATTGCTTCCTCGAATGCGAAGCCAGATGGTGTGCTTTTAGTTCCTGCCCAGGCCACGATTGAGTTCCTTCATGGCCTTCCTGTCGGGGCGCTGTGGGGCGTTGGCGCTAAGAGTGCGCAGGTGCTTGAGCGTGAAGGAATTGAAACGATCGGGCAATTGGCTGAGCACCCCTTGCCGCGGCTGTCACGATTGCTCGGTGCTGCTGCGGCTCACAGTCTTCATGATTTGGCATGGGGGATTGACCCGAGGCCGGTGACTGTCTCGCGTGAAGAAAAATCGGTGGGGATGGAACGCACTTTCGAAACCGATATTCGCGATCGGGTGCTTCTCGATCAGTTCATTACGAAGGCCTCTCACGAATGTGCGAGGAGGCTTCGTGCGGGAAATTGGCTCTGTAAACAGGTTGCAATCAAAATGCGCGGGGCAGATTTTTCGACCATTACACGTCAGCAACGCCTGAGAGTTCCCACGGATCTAGGTCGAGAAATCGCTGTGGCTGCTCACCAGCTGTTTGAACGGGAAACTCTTCCAAGTGGGGGAGTGAGACTATTTGGCGTTCGCGCTGAGGGCTTAATTTCGCGAGATGAGGGATTCGAAGTTGCCCTTGATCAGGATGAACGCCCTCAAGCGGCCGAGCGTGCTATGGATAAAATCCGGGGAAAATATGGTGCAGGCGCGATATCGCTTGCATCACTGCTTGAAGAAAACAAGTAGGATGGGGTTATGGCACTTTCGGATTATGAGAAGCAAGTTCTCGAAGAGATGGAGGCGCAGTTTGGTTCTCAGCCTGCCTCCTTCAGTGATCATTCACGTCCGAATGCCAATGTGGAGCAGCAGCCTGCTCGTTTGTCGCCGCGTAAAGTCGCTGCTGGCGCACTGATGATCGTTGCTGGTCTTCTGGTCTTGATTGCTGCTGTGTCTCTTGGCTATTCGGTGATCTCTCTGATTGTCGGCGTAGCCGGCTTCCTCTTGATGGTCGGCGGCGCTTGGTATGCGCTCACTGCGAAGGGAAGTTCCTCGAGTTCGGGCAAAAAGCGAAGCTCCTTTATGGAACGTCAACAAGAACAGTGGGATCGGCGTTCGGACGATCGCTAAAACTTACCGCTTTGATTCCTGGTGACATCGTCACCGGGAATTTTTTTATCCCTCCCGAAGGCGCGGGGTAAACCTTCATTCCTGCTTTCCAATGAGTCTCCACTTTCCGCCATCGTTGCTCGTGGAGACTCATTTTCTGCAGAAAATCGTTATTTCTGAGATTTCTGACGAGAAGCGCTGAAAATTTCCCCCACTTTCCTCCACCTCAAATTTTCGTTGGAATTAAGCGGATTTGACCCTAAATGTGCATGGAGTAGCTCTCAAAATCACACTAAATTGGCAATTTGTGGAGTAAAGTGGGGGAAGATGTCACATAGGGGAAGGTGGTGAACGATGTTTCTTGGTACCTACGAGCCAAAGCTCGACGACAAGGGACGCGTGATCCTCCCTGCCCGATTCCGAGAGGATATGGAAGGTGGGATTGTCCTCACTCGAGGGCAAGAACACTGCATCTATGCCTTTCCTGCCCAAGAGTTTGAGCAGATGACGGTTGAGCTTCGCCGAGCTCCACTGTCCTCCAAACAGGCACGCGACTATATCCGCGTGTTGCTCTCGGGTGCGTATAAGGAAGTTCCGGACAAACAGGGAAGAATTACCCTTCCGCCGGATCTGCGCAAATACGCCGGTCTTGATCGTGAACTCACCGTCATTGGTGCGGGTTCGCGCGCGGAGATCTGGAATTCACAGGCATGGAATGACTACCTATCCGTCCAGGAAGACGTCTTCTCGCAAACAGAAAACGAAATTATCCCAGGAATGTTCTAGTCCGCCCTTCCAGGTCTCCTCCCGTTGTTCTGACGTCACTTCCCCGATGGCAGAGCACGGTGGGGGACCTGGATGGACGGGCACCCATCACACAGAAGGAGGGCAGAAGTGTCTGTCGACCGCGATCCCGCGCAGCTGCATGTTCCTGTTCTCCTCAATGAGTGCTTGGACATGCTTGCGCCTGCAATTGATGCTCCTGGCGCTGTTCTCATCGATGCGACTCTCGGAATGGGTGGGCACACGGAAGCAGCACTCACACGTTTCCCCCAGCTCACCGTTTTCGGTATCGATCGAGATCCTTCGGCGATCGCCCTCGCATCGAAGCGCCTTGAAGCTTTTGGCCCGCGTTTCCGTGCCTTCCACACCACTTACGACAAGATGGATGAGGTTGCTGCGCACGCCCCCTCTGGAATGGTCGATGGCATCCTCATGGATCTGGGCGTCTCTTCGCTCCAATTGGACCAAGAAGACCGAGGCTTCTCTTACTCGCATGATGCCCCGCTTGATATGCGAATGAACCCCCAGACGGGCATTAGTGCAGCGCAACTTTTGGCCTCGGCCTCGAAAGAGGAAATTACGCGGATTCTTCGCGTTTACGGGGAAGAAAAGTTCGCCTCGAAGATCGCTGGACGTATCGTCGCCACTCGAGACAACGAGCCTCTAACGCGCACTTCGCAGCTGGCTCAGATCGTTCGCGATTGCATTCCCGCACCGGCACGTCGTACGGGAGGGAACCCCGCAAAGCGCACCTTCCAAGCGTTGCGTATCGCGGTCAACGACGAACTGACCATTCTCGAGGCCGCGCTTCCCGCCGCTCTTGCGCACCTGCGCGTTGGTGGTCGAATCGTCATCGAGTCGTACCAGTCCCTTGAAGATCGTCTGGTGAAGGACATCTTCCGTCGCGGTGCCACTGATCAGGCCCCTGCTGGTGTGCCCATGATCCCCGAAGAACTTCAAGCCCGCTTGCGTCTACTGACACGTGGTGCGCAGCTGGCTGATGACACAGAAAAATCCCATAATCCGCGCTCCGCTTCCGTGCGGCTGCGCGGCGCACAGATGATACGCCCCTGGAAGGAACGACCATGAGCGGAGCCACCGCGCGCGCACGCGCGACCTCTCGTCCGGCATACGTACGTGAAGATGTACGCCCACTGCTCACAGTGGTGAAGTCTGACCAGCCTCGCCGCTCGGTCATCCCGATGACCTTTATTGCTCTGGTGATGATTGCTATCGCCATTGTTGTGCCGATGCTGATCAACACGCACATGGCTCAGACCTCCTACCAGATTCGCGAATACCAGATCCAGCTCAATGAGTTGGAGGCACAATCGTGGACCCTGCAGACACAGCTTCAGGAGAAGGCTTCTCCCGTCGAGCTTGAGAAGGCAGCGAAGGCTCAGGGAATGGTGCACGCTGGAAAGCTGGGAACAATCCGTTTGGCCGATGGCCAAGTTGAGGGTGGTGTAGCCGCGCGATGAGCTGGTTGCAACGCATTTTCAAGGCGCCAGACACTTCGCCTCATCGCGCGAATTGGATGTCCGGGCTTCTGTTCTTGGGATTTGCGTTCTGCGTCTTGCAGCTCATCGTTATTCAGGTATTCCAAAGCTCGACCCTTGCCTCCGAGGGGGAACGAGTACGCACAGCCGTCAGTGAAATTGGCGCAAAACGTGGGGAAATTCTTGACGTTAACGGTGTCGTTCTGGCCGATTCGGTTCAGGCCTACCACATTGCGGTCAATCAGAAGGCGATTACGACCTACGAGCATAAAGATGACAACGGCAATGTTGTCGGCCGTGGTCCGGCTGAGGCAGCAAAACAGCTCTCTCCTCTTCTTGGTATCAGCCAAGCGGAACTGGGAGGCATGATGCTCGGGGATTCGACCTACGTCTATCTGAAAAAGAATGTCGATGCGGTCACCTATCGCGAAATCCGCAAGCTCGACATTACCGGTATTGAATGGGAAGCAGTCTTTGACCGGACTTATCCCAATGGCAATACAGCCGGTCCGATCGTGGGCGCCGTCAATGCTGAAGGAGACGGTGTCTCAGGCCTGGAGGCTTATTTCAATAATTTCTTGCAGGGAACCTCCGGAGAAGAGGCCTACGAAATCTCTCCCAATGGTGCGGTGATGCCCGGGGGGAAGAAGGTCACCAAGGAACCGCAAGATGGCGGATCGGTCCGTACGACTCTCCATGCAGATCTTCAGCACTTGGTTCAAGACGCTTTGGATGCTCGTGTTCGTAAGCACAATGCGGACTGGGGTGTCGTCGTGATTTCCGATGTCTCGACTGGTCGAATCTTAGTGCTTGCAGACTCTGGGTCGACGACGCCAAACCCCTCAAAGCCTCAATCTGTAATGGGAGTTCAAGCGCCCTACGAACCCGGCTCGGTGGGTAAGCTCCTCACGATGGCCTCGGCTCTAGAAAAGGGAACGACCACTCCGACGAGCGCATACTCCGTTCCCTACAGCATTAGCCCTGCAGACGCGGGAGGCCCGATTTCGGATTATCACGAACACGGGACCGAAATGATGACGACCACGGGAATCCTCACCCAGTCATCGAACGTTGGAACCATTGAAGTGGGCGAGCAGGTGGGGGACCGCGATCGCTACGACTTCATGACGAAGATGGGTCTGAACCAGGTCACTGGAATTGAATTGGCTGGTGAATCCCAGGGCATTATGCGCGATTTTGATGCCATTCATGGGCGTGACCGCTACACCATGATGTTCGGACAGTCCTACGCAATTACAGCAATCCAGCAGAATCAGTTCATCCAGGCAATCGGAAACCGTGGGGTCATGATTGCACCGCGAATTATCGATTCGACAACTGATTCAAAGGGGCGAACTGAGAAGACTGTCTCGCCGCAACCCAAGCAAGTGATGTCCGCGGATCGTTCAAAAGAACTCATCACCATGATGGAATCCGTTGTTATGGATAAGCAGGGTACCGGTCAAACCGCAAAGGTTGAAGGCTACCGCGTGGCAGTCAAGACAGGTACTGCGGATATTAAAGTCAATGGCGCGGATGCGGTCGTTTCGAACACTGCTGGTCTGGTTCCAGCGGAATCACCGCGCTTGGCTATTTCGGTTGTCCTGTACAACCCGCGTGTTGCTGGTTTGTCCTCTGATGCGGCCGCACCGCTGTGGAGTGAAGTCACGACCGAGGCTGTTCGCAACCTCGGGATCCCCGCGTCTACAGAAAGTGCCCAGCTGTATCCCACGACACCCTAGTAGGCTAGTGTCCAGACCGTTGGGTAGACCCTAAGGAGAAGAATGCATAGGTCCAGTCGCTGGATCGCTCAGGCATTGGGCGCACAGCTCCACGGAAACGACGTCGAGGTCACCGGGACAGTTGACACGGATTCACGCGAAATTCGTCAAGGCTCTCTCTTCGTTGCTCGGCGTGGAGAAAATAGCGATGGCCACGATTATCTAGACGCGGCTGCGCAAAATGGTGCGGTGGCGGCAATCGTTGAACACCTGTGTGACTCGCCTTTGACGCAGATTGTTGTCGAGGATTCGACCATCGCGCTGGGTGAATTGGCTCGAGCCTACCTTTCAGATTTGCGTTCACACCAGAAGCTGGATGTGATTGCAATGACCGGTTCGGTCGGAAAAACAACGACCAAAGACCTTCTTGCAGCGATCATGAGCGCCGATGCTCCGACAGTTGCTCCTCAGCTGTCTTTTAATAATGAGGTCGGGCTTCCTTTGACGGTTCTGCGTGCCGATGAATCCACGCGCCACCTTGTGCTGGAAATGGGGGCCTCTGGACCTGGACATATCGCATATCTGACGCGGATTGCTCCACCTGATGCCGGAATTGAACTGATGGTCGGGCATGCACACCTTGGGGGCTTCGGCTCTGTTGAAGGTGTACGCGATGCCAAGGCCGAGCTGATTCAGGGCCTCGTACCATCGGGAATCTCGATCTTGAATTTCGACGATCCGCACGTCATGGAGATGGCTGCTCACGCACCCGGGCGAGTGGTCACCTTCTCGGCCTCGGGAAATAGCCAGGCCGATAGTAGTGCCCACGCGATTTCCTTGGATGAACAGGGGAAGGCTTCTTTCGAACTCCACATCGATGGACGAGTGATCCCCGTGCACCTGGGACTTGTTGGTATTCACCATGTCGCCAATGCGCTCGCTGCAATTACTGGTGCATGGACGCTTGGAATTGATCTTGATCAAGCCTGTGCCGCTGTTGAAGGACGCAGGCCAGCCAGCCCACATCGAATGAGCATCCATGAACTGACCCTCAAGGGTAGGAAAGTGACTCTCATCGATGATTCGTACAATGCGAACCTTGATTCTTTCCGCGCGGGATGCAAAGCCGCTGGAGATTTGGCAGCGGGACGGCAGCTGGTCGTTGTCGCCGGCGGAATGCTTGAACTTGGTGAAGCCTCGCAAAGTACCCATGAACAGGTTGCACGCTTCTTCGATCAAGCGGGTGCTGATTACGTTCTTGCGCTGGGGGAGGACTCGCAGTACTACTTCACTGAGCGAGGCGAGGACCACACTCACCGTCACCTGCGGAATGTTGACGAGGTACTTAGTGCATTAGACGGCATACTGGAAGATAATTCTGTTGTGTTCATCAAGGGCTCGAATGGCTCCGGTGCCTGGAAAGTCGCCGATCACCTAGTGGAGGAGGGCACTTTATGATTGGACTCATTATTGCCTTTGCAGTTGGTCTAGTCCTCTCAATTTCGCTCACCCCGCTGTTCATCCGCTACTTGGTGCACAACCATTACGGACAGTTCATTCGTCAAGATGGCCCGACCTCGCATATGACGAAGCGCGGTACCCCGACAATGGGCGGCGTTGTTATCATTTTTGCCACTGTCGTTGCATGGTTTATTGGAACCCTGATTAACGGCGGACTTCCCTCGTGGTCGGGAATCCTTTTGGTATTCCTTTTCGTGGGGATCGGGTTCATTGGACTGCTTGATGACGCACTAAAAATCATGCATCAGCGCTCGCTTGGCCTGCATGCATGGGCAAAGATCGTCGGCCAGGTTGCTATTGCCTCGCTGTTCACCTGGGGCATCTTGACGATTCCGAATGTTCACGGCCGCACCCCGGGCATCTTTGATATTTCTCTTGCTCGTCCCCTCGGATTGACCTTCACCCAGTGGGGGATTGTTGCGGCCGTCATCCTCATTGTCTTGTGGGTGAACTTCATCGTTGCCGCCTGGTCCAACGCTGTGAACTTGACCGATGGCTTGGATGGCTTGGCAGCAGGTGCAGGTATTTTTGTTTTCGTCGCCTACACCTTCATTTCGTACTTCCAGCTGCTCCAGTCCTGCTGGGGTGACACGGTCAATGTTGCCGCGTGTTACGACACTCGAGATCCTCTTTCCATCGCAATCTTCTGTTCCTCTTTGGTAGGGGCCCTGGCAGGCTTCCTGTGGTGGAATGCCTCGCCCGCCCAGATCTTCATGGGAGATACCGGTTCTCAGGCCATTGGTGCGGCTATCGCCGGTGTTTCAATCCTGACCGACACTGAGTTCCTTGCGATTTTGATTGGCGGGCTCTACGTCATTACGACTCTTTCGGATGTCATTCAGATCGGTGTCTTCAAACTCACTCACAAGCGTGTTTTCAGAATGGCTCCTTTGCACCACCACTTTGAACTCAAGGGCTGGAAAGAAATCACCATCGTTATTCGCTTCTGGCTCATCGCAGCGCTTTTCGCAGTGATGGGAGCCGGTCTCTTCTACGCGGAATGGGTGTCGCAACTGTGAATTGGCAGGGCCGCTTTGCAATCCTCGGTTGGGGAGTGTCTGGGAAGGCATCAGCACACGCACTTGTAAAACGCGGTGCGCAGCTATGTGCCTTTGACGGTAGAGCCCGCGAGGATGACCAGTCCGAAAACGATGCGAATGTCGAGTTTGTCAGCGAGGCTGATTCTGATGCACTCGCTCAGGCGGTCATTGATTGGAAGCCGGATTGCATTGTTGTCTCTCCGGGAATCCCCGCTCACCATCCCATTTTTTCTGCGGCAAAAAATGCTGGTATCGAACTGATTGGCGAGGTCGAACTGGCTTGGCGTCTTCAAGAAGATTCCGAGCACGCTGGCCGTCCGTGGCTATGCGTTACTGGAACAAACGGCAAGACAACGACGGTTGGAATGCTGGGAGCGATGCTGCGAGCAGCTGGTGAGGACGCCGTCGAAGTTGGCAATATCGGCCTTCCCATTTGTGAAGCTATTGATACCGATGCAACGGTCTTCGCTGTCGAGCTCTCTTCCTTCCAGCTGCATACCGTTTCGACTGTTTCTCCGCTGGCTTCTGTGTGTCTGAATGTTGACGCCGATCATCTTGATTGGCACGGCACTGCACAGGCCTATGCAGCAGATAAGGCGAAGGTCTATCACCTGACTCAAAAAGCCTGTTTCTATCCCGCATCCGATATCACCGTGGAGAACATGGTCGCCGAGGCCGATGTCGTCGAGGGAGCCCGGGCAATTGGATTGACCCTGGGGATCCCCTCAATCTCTCAGGTTGGTTGGGTTGAGGACGCGCTCGTTGAGCGTGCCTTTGTCGAGAAACGCCATATGCAGGCCCAATTCTTAGCTGAAGTTGATGACCTCCGCGTTGCCTACCATGACGGTGTTACGGATGCTGCGCGTATGGATGCAACCGCTGCAGCCGGTCTTGCGCGCGCCTTTGGCGTTCCACCAGAAGCAGTTGCGAAAGGTCTTCGAAGCTTTACCCCCGCTCACCACCGCCGTGCGGTAATTTCACATGCAGCCGATGTCACCTGGATTGATGACTCTAAGGCGACAAATGCTCATGCGGCCGTGGCTTCGCTGTCTGGAATTACTCCTGGCACTGCGGTTTGGATCGCAGGAGGAGATACGAAGGGCCAAGAGTTTGGCGACCTGGTTGCTCGCGTTGCTCCTCTTCTTCGAGGGGTTGTTGTCATTGGCAAGGATCGCAGTGCGATTGTGAACGCGCTGCACCAGCGCGCGCCTCAAGTTCCCTTCGTTGAGGTCGACGGGCATGAGGACTGGATGTTCTCTGTCGTTAACGAGGCCGTAGCCTTGTCCCGCCCGGGCGATACTGTTGTGCTCGCACCCGCGTGTGCATCCTGGGATCAGTTCCGTTCCTATGCACAACGTGGGGATGTTTTCCGCGATGCGGTTAAACGTCTTGAAGCGAATTGGGCGGCGCAATGAGCTCCCTACTGGAGCGCCTGCATATCCCGCGTTTCGAATTTGCGTCGAAAGAACGTGGAGATCGGGTGTATTCGCCTGTCGCCACCTACTATCTGATCGTTATTCCCGCGCTCATTTTGACCGTTTTCGGTTTGGTGATGGGGTTTTCAGCTTCCGCAGTGACGACTATCGCCAGTGGAGGCAGTCCCTACGCGGCATTCTTGCGTCAGCTGCTCATTATCGGCGTTTCCTTCCTACTTGCGGCGATTTTTATCCAAAGAATTCCCTCAGCAGTGTGGTACCGCCTGGCTCCGGCTATTTATCTTGCAGCCCTGTTTTTTCAGGCACTAGTCATGACGCCGCTTGCGGCCTCGCAGGGCGGAAACACCAACTGGGTGTCGCTTCCTGGACTTGGAACATTCCAGCCTTCGGAGTTTCTCAAACTAGCGTTGATCGTTGCCTTGGCACGTTCCTTGTCGCGGGAAGGGGCTCGTCGAAATGACTGGCGGCAGATGGCAGTCACGGTAGGGCTCCCCATTCTTGCTGCTCTTGGTGACGTCATGCTCGGTAAGGACATGGGCACCGCGATGGTCATGGCTGCGGGTGCATTCGGTGCCATCTGGGTAGCGCGTCTTCCTCGCAAGTGGTTTGCAGTTATTTTTCTTTCCGTGATTCCAATTGTTATCTTCTTGGTCTTCCAAAACCCCACGCGAATGAAGCGAATTCTTGCAGTTCTTCCGTGGAATCGCCCCGCGCGAAACCTTTCGGCCCCCGAACAGATTGACCACGCGCTGTGGGCACTTGGCTCGGGCGGGCTAACGGGTCTTGGCCCTGGTGCATCTCGAGAAAAGTGGAACTATCTTCAGGCCGCGCACACCGACTTTATCTTGGCAATTATTGGCGAAGAATTTGGCCTCCTAGGAACGCTAACCATTGTTGCGTGCATCTGTTTGATGATTTGGGGGATGGTGCGCCTCATCCATTCGACGAACTCCTTCTTCGCAACAATTGTCAGCGGTGGCGTAGCAGCTTGGATCGGCATTCAGGCGATTATTAATATTGCGTCTGTAACTGGGCTTGGTCCGGTTATTGGTGTGCCTCTGCCGCTGGTGTCGTATGGCGGTTCGTCCTACCTCTTCACGATTTCGGCTATTGCATTGGTTGCTGCTTGCGCGCGTGAGAACGCGGGTATGACTATGGGACTGAAATTTTCGGCGGGATCATCACGTGACCCGCGGCTTTCGCGTCGACGTCGCCGCGCAGGAAAGGCTAGCGGTGGTTCTACGGAAGGAACACGATGACAAAGAAAATTGTTCTTGCAGGTGGCGGCACCGCTGGGCACGTGAACCCCTTGTTGTCTACTGCACTGGAACTTCGTTCGCGAGGTTATGACGTCGTTGCTCTTGGAACCTCTCAAGGTCTGGAAACAACGCTGGTTCCCGCTGCGGGCGTCGAGTTGGTGACTATTGAGCGTGTTCCGCTGCCACGTAAACCTTCTCTACAGTTCTTCTCCCTTCCGGGACGCATGAAGCGTGCGATCGCTCAGTGCCGTTCGGCACTGAGCGGAGCAGATGCGCTCGTAGGTTTCGGCGGATATGTTTCTACTCCCGCATACCTTGCGGCGCGAAAGATGGATCTTCCCATCATCATCCATGAGCAAAACGCGCGTCCTGGACTTGCCAACCGAGTTGGTGCGCGCTGGGCATCGGCTTTGGGATTGACTTTCCCCTCGACTCCTCTGAAAGCGAAACACGGAGTAACTGTGGTGACGGGTCTTCCTCTGCGTCCCGCTATCCAGGCTCTTGCCGCAGCTCGTACCACCGAAGAAGGACGTGAATCTGCGCGACGCACGGCGGCCTCGAAGTTGGGGGTCGACCCCGATATGCAGACTCTTCTCATCACCGGCGGTTCCTTGGGGGCTCTCAATGTGAACCGTGCGATGGTGAAAGTCGCTGCTGAGCTGCCCCAAGGGGTCCAGGTCGTTCACCTCACTGGCAAGGGAAAGGACCAAGAGGTTCCCGATGCGGTGAAAGCAGCAGGGGTTGCTGATCGTTGGCATGTCATTGACTACCTCTCAACAATGGAAGACGCGCTTGCTGTTGCTGATTTGGTCGTGTGTCGCTCGGGTGCGGGCACGGTTGCCGAAATGACCGCACTCGGACTGCCCTGCGTGTATGTTCCGCTTCCCATCGGTAATGGTGAGCAGAAGCTGAACGCCGCGGATCACGTTGCGCAGGGAGGGGCACTTCTTGTTGCGGACCACGATCTGACTTCCGACTACGTTCGAGGCACGATCTTCCCCTTGCTGGGAAGCGAAAAACTTTCTGAAATGGCCATCGCCTCTCGCGCGCTTGCGCACCCCGATGGCGCTCAACAACTTGCTGACCTTATTGAATCGACTCTTCAGAAGAAGGACCAGAAGTGAGTACTTCCCATCGCTTCCATCTCATCGGTATCGGCGGCGCTGGAATGTCAGTGGTTGCTGAGCTTCTCAAGGATCGCGGTCTTGAGGTTTCGGGTTCTGACCAGAAGGAATCTCCCATTCTTGATCACCTCCGTGATGCAGGGATTGAGGTGTTTGTTGGTCATGATGCTGCCCATGTTCCTGCTGATGCGGTAGTTGTTGTGTCCACCGCAGTGCGTGAGAGTAACCCGGAGCTGGCCGAGGCCCGTCGACGTGGGCAAAGCGTTATTCACCGCTCCCAGGCTCTGGCTCTGGCTGCAAGCGGTATGCGTTTTGTGGCAGTTGCGGGAGCACACGGGAAGACAACGACTTCAGCGATGCTCTCGATGGCACTTCGTGATGCAGGTGAAGATCCCTCGATTGCAGTCGGTGCAGTGATTCCTCAGTTGGGTTCGGGTGCCTACTTGGGCAGCGGAGATGTTTTCGTTGCCGAAGCCGATGAATCCGATGGCTCCTTCCTCAATTACACTCCGTGGATCGAGATTGTCACCAATGTCGAACCTGATCACTTGGACCGCTATGGTTCGCGCGAAGCTTTTGAGCAGGTCTTCGTTGATTTTGTTGGCTGCCTGCGCCCGGGTGGAACCTTGGTGTGCTGCGGTGAAGACGGTGGAAGTGCCCGTTTGGCCCGATATGCTCGAACTCAGGGCATCGATACCGTGACCTACGCGCGCTCCGGTCATGAGAGCGCAGACTTGGGCGGAAGCGCAGATGTCATCATCGAAGAGGCTCATACTGATGGCCATATCGCTTCGGCGCTGCTGGCCTGGGGTGATGTGAAGGCCGAAATTCATCTGACAGTTCCCGGAATTCACAATCTTCTCAATGCCTGTGCGGCGTGGATTGCAGGAGTTCGCTTGGGAACCGACGCGCAGACCATGGCTCACTCTCTGGCTGCATTTGCTGGAACTTCTCGGCGCTTCGAGTTCAAGGGACAGGTTGGAACTCGTCGTTTGTTTGATGACTATGCACACCATCCCACCGAGGTCGCTGCAGCATTGCAGCAGGCTCGTACTGCAGCCGGTGATGGGGAAGTAAGCGTGGTTTTCCAACCGCACCTATATTCGCGTACTCAGGCTTTCGCCGAGCGCTTTGCCCAGGCACTTTCACATGCGGATCACGTCTATGTCTGCGATATTTACGGCGCGCGTGAGGATCCGGTGCCCGGCGTGACTTCTCAGCTCATTACTTCGCATCTGTCTCGAGCACACTACGTTCCAGATATGCATGAGGCCGCACGTATGGCTGCCCGCGAGCTCGGCGAGGACGGAATCTTAGTCACTATGGGTGCTGGCTCAATTACTCAGACCGGTAGCGATGTTTTGGATGAATGGGAGCATGGGGAGCAGAGGAGCGGCCAGTGAAGCAGCCCCCGCGCCCCCGTCGTTCCCGTTTTTCTTCTCCCGAGGCCTCTTCTACGCCAGAGGTTTCTTCTGAGTCCGCGCAGGGCTTTGCCGCGCACGAGGAAGCACCCGGGGCAGGTTCCTCTTCCGCTACCGTCACTTCTTTTCCCGAGGCCTCGGTTTCGGATCGCCCTGCGCTCTCTTTGGCTCAGGCCTCGTCGGCCGAGGAAAAGAAAGAGGCAGAACGCGCTGCGCGTAGGAAGCGAAATCGAGAGTTGCGCCGCGCGAGGCGTGAGGCAAGCGCACAGTCACCCAGTAGTGGAGAACTGCTCAACCGCCCATTGGGGCAATCGGATGCGGCTGCGATTTTGGGTTCTAGTGATGAGAGCGCAACAGCTGATTTGAACGAGAGGCGTCGTGAACGCACGCATGCGCATCGGCGTCTTCTCCTTACGCGAGTCGCCTCCGCCTGTGGCGCTGTCATTGTCGTGTGTGCTTTGGTGTGGGGAGTTTTCTTCTCGCCGCTTTTTGCTCTCGATATGTCTAAGGTCTCGATTGAGGGACTCGGTGATGATACGACTACTCAAAACGATGTGCGTGCCGCGATCGAGCCTTATGCCTCTGTTCCGCTTCCACGTCTAAAGACTTCTGTGATCGACGAGCAAATTGCGAAGGTGCGTTTAGTTCGTGAGGCTCATGTCCAGCGTTCCTGGCCGCGTGGATTAACCGTTCAGGTCCGTCCGAGGCAAGCGATTCTGGCGGTGAAAGACGGTTCTTCTTGGGCTTTGGTCGACGATCAGGGAGTAACGGTTTCTTCTGCCTCAACAGCTCCCGAGGGAATGGCTCCAACGACCCTTCCTGACGGTGATCAACGCGCGCAAGCTGCAGCTGATGTCGCGGCGATTTGGACAGCGATGGGGGGTGATCTGCGCTCGAATATCGCGATGATCACTCACGATGGTCAAACAATCTCTATGACCTTGACGAATTCTCGAACGCTCAATTGGGGAGTAGCGAAGGACAATGAGCTCAAGGCAAAAGTTGCGGCTGTTTTGATTTCGCAGCGTCAGGCACGCAACTATGATGTCTCCTCGCCCGTGCATCCTGTCACTTCTTAAGTTAGAGAAGCGACACGCCCGCGAATTGTCTTGAAGAATTGGGGTCTTACCCCTACCTTCTTCCCGTCTACACGCAGGTCAAACATCAACCTTCTACTTGAGGTTTAAGGTTGATGCGCAGAAAGAGGGCAAGGTTATGGTCGCACCGCAGAATCATCTGGCGGTTATCAAAGTCGTCGGAGTTGGTGGCGGCGGTGTTAACGCCGTCAATCGCATGATTGAAGTTGGCTTGAAAGGCGTTGAGTTCATTGCTGTGAATACCGATGCGCAAGCTTTGCTGATGTCCGATGCAGAGACGAAGTTGGACATTGGTCGTGACCTTACCCACGGCCTCGGCGCCGGTGCAGACCCCGCAGTGGGACGACAGGCAGCTGAAGACCACATTGACGAAATTACCGAGGCCCTTGAAGGCGCGGATATGGTCTTCGTGACCGCAGGTGAAGGTGGCGGTACCGGAACCGGTGCTGCCCCCGTTGTCGCGAAGATTGCGCGCACCGCAGGCGCCCTGACCGTCGGTGTTGTCACCCGCCCCTTCTCCTTTGAAGGAAACCGCCGCGCATCCCAGGCTGATGCCGGTGTTGAGAAGCTCCGTGAAGAGGTTGACACCCTGATCGTCATTCCGAACGATCGTCTGCTTCAGATCTCAGATGCCAATATCTCGGTACTCGAAGCTTTCCGTGCCGCCGATCAGGTTCTGCTTTCCGGCGTTCAAGGTATCACCGAACTGATCACCACCCCCGGTCTGATCAACGTGGACTTCAATGATGTGAAGTCCGTAATGAAGGATGCCGGTTCCGCCCTCATGGGTATTGGCTCGGCAACCGGCGAAGATCGCGCTCTTCGTGCAGTTGAGTCCGCTATCTCCTCGCCGCTCCTTGAAGCCTCGATCGATGGTGCACACGGCGTCCTCATGTTCTTCCAGGGCGGTTCCGACCTGGGCTTGCAGGAGATCTACCAGTCCTCGCTCCTGGTTCGCGAGGCCGCGCACCCCGAGGCCAACATCATCTTCGGTTCTGTTATCGATGACTCCCTTGGTGATGAAATTCGCGTGACCGTCATCGCGGCGGGCTTTGACGAGGTCGCATCCCAATCTTCTCCGGCAAGCGAGCCCGTTGTGGCTCCTCGCCCGGTTCACGCCCGTCAGGAAAAGACCGAAGCTCCTGCAGCTCCTCAGCGTCGCATCGGGGAGGTGGCCTCGGCTCACACTGCAGCTCACCGCGCAGATCCTGAATTGCCAACGCGCACCAACCAGATTCCGATTGCCCGCCAGAGCGAAGAAGAGCCGTCGAAGGAAGTTCCTTCCCTCGAAGTACCTCGTGTCTTCGAAGAGGAGCAGCCTTCGGATGTCTTGGATATTCCTGATTTCTTGCGCTGATGAAGCACACTGACCTGCACGGTGCCCGCGTTTACTTCACTGAAGTCGGCGCGGGCACCGACCCGTATCGGGACAACTTTGGGACGCACGTCGGCGATGACGCGGAGCATGTGCATGAGCGTCGCCGTGACCTTTCCGCGCTGATTGATCATCCCATTGTTTGGATGAATCAGACGCATTCGGTGAAGGTTGAGGCGCTTACCCCTGCGAATGCCTTCCTTTCGTCACAGGGGTATCAAGGGGAAATAGGACCCCTTGACTGCGATGGTGTCGTGATCGATTCACGTCAGTGGGAACAACCTCCAGCATTGGCTGTGATGACGGCAGACTGCATGCCGATCTTGCTGAGCAGTGGAAACGGAGTCATCGGCGCAGTTCACGCCGGACGCGTGGGATTCCTTGGAGGGATTCTTGACCGAACATGTGAGGTCTTTGCTTCTCTTGGTGTGGACACCGCTGATATTCAGATGCTTATTGGACCGTCTATCTGTGGCCGATGCTACGAAGTCCCGACTTCAATGAAAGATCAGAGTGCGCTTATTGCTCCCGCGATAGCTTCGCGCACATCGTGGGGCAGTGACGCCCTAGATCTTCCCGGTGCGGCATTGGCATGGGCCACGGAGCGAGGGATTACTGCCTCGTGGATCAATGAATGCACACTGGAAAATCCCTCATATCATTCCTATCGTCGAGACCCAGGTTGTGGGCGTTTCGCATCAGTAATTGCGACATGCCGGCATGCTTAAGCGTGTCAATCGCTCCGGCGCATTACTTTGTGCTCAGGTCCCGTTACATAGAGGAGAGCATGATGTCAGGCTTCGGAGCAAAAGCACGCCAATTCATGGGTTGGTACACCCCGGAAGAGGTCGATGAGAGCACCTTGGACTTCCTTCCCGAAGAAGTTGAGGAGACAGAAGTGGCTCACATTACCCCCGCGTCGAATGTCACGCCCATCCACCGCGAAGAGCGCCGCAGCGTTCAGCAGGCGGATCTTTCGCGTATCGTCACCGTGCGTCCGTTGAACTACAACGATGCGCCGGCAATCGCCGAACCCTACCGTGATGGTGTTCCTGTCATCATGAATCTTTCTGAGGTCTCAGACAAGGATGCGCAGCGTTTTATCGACTTCGCTGTCGGATTGACTTATGGCCTTCAGGGCGTATTCGAGCGCGTCACCGATCGCGTTTTCCTTCTTTCGCCTCACAGTGTTGAGGTAACCGGCGACGTGACCGGGTCGAACCGTTCGGCGACTGCGCTCTTCGGACGCTGATCATGATCTCCCAGTGGTTGGGAGGAGCGATTGCTCTTCTTGCGGGTCTGTACATGCTCGTGTTGATCGCGCGCATGATTTTTGATTGGATTCGCTTCTTCTCTCCACTGTGGAGGCCGTCAGGGATCATTCTGCCCATCGCGAATCTGGTCTATGCGTTGACTGATCCCCCTCTTTCTTTCCTGCGCAGGATAATTCCACCGCTGCGTCTTGGAGGGAACGTTGCCATCGATCTGGGATTTATGATCCTGTTTTTGGCGACGATCATTGTTGAAAACCTCGGGGTTTTCGTTCGCAGCTTGGGCTTTTAGCTCTGGCGTTTGGCAGTAACCTCGGTTCTATCGCGGTTGCATGTCACCTGAGTAATAAGTGAAATATGGGGAAATTGGTGTTATTGTGACGCTAGTTCCGCTATTATTCCAGTGTGTAGTTCGGGTCATCCTCATCGGTGATCCGGTGACGCAAGCATGCGAGCGTCACACAACAAGTACCGAGAGGTAAACAAATGGCTCTGCTCACAACCGAAGATGTGTTGGAAAAAACCTTCAACATTGTGAAGTTCCGTGAAGGATATGACCAGGTCGAGGTTGACGACTTCCTCGATGAGGTCGTTTCCACGATCTATACTCTCCAGGCTGAGAACCAGAACCTGCGCGAACAGCTTGAGGCTGCTGAGCGTCGTGTCGCTGAGCTGTCCGGTGGCGAAGCCCCCAGCTACAAGCCTGCAGAAGAGGCCGCTGCTCCCGTCGTTGAAGAGCCCGTTGCCCCCGAGCCTTCCGTCACCGAGACCGCCGTTGCAGCCCCCGCAGTTGCTGTTGCTCCCGAGAGCGCAGAATCTGCAACCTCGATGCTTGCACTGGCGCAGCGCGTCCACGACGAGTACGTTCGCGATGGCCGCGAAGAAGCCGATCGCATCATCTCCGACGCAAACGCGAAGCGCGACGAAATTATTGCTGACGCACAGAACCAGCACCAGAACATTCTTTCTCAGCTGGATCAGGAGCGTGCACTGCTCGAGGGCAAGATCAACGAACTGCGTTCCTTCGAGTCCGAGTACCGTGCAAACCTGCGCGAGCACCTGGAAGGTTTGCTCCAGGAAGTGAACGCCGGAACTCAGAACTGATTTCGGATCAAGATCTCTATGACGGTGGCGCCTTTGCGGCGCCACCGTCATAATTCTTTATGTGAAGAAAAATAATCGCAGCATGCTCGTCTGGGCGTACATCATTGCCTTAATCGCATTGGTAACGGATCAGGCTTCAAAGTTTTGGGCACTGAAGAATCTGAGTGATGGACAGCAACGCCCGCTCCTTGGGTCCTTCCTTCGACTGGAGCTCACTGCGAATCCCGGTGCAGCCTTTTCCTTGGGCTCACATACGACAATCATCTTCACCTGTATCGCCTGCGTTGTTGTTACTGCGATAGTCATGTATCTTCCGCGCGTTGACTCGCGCCTGCTTGCGTTCGGATGTGCTCTGCTCCTTGGCGGTGCGGCTGGTAACTTGATTGATCGTTTTATTCAGGAGCCTCGATGGGGAAGTGGCCACGTTGTCGACTTCATCGGATATGGGACTTGGTTCATTGGTAACGTTGCCGATATTTGGATTGTTTGCGCGGTTGTTATCCTGCTGATTGCAAGCTTTACCGGTAACAAACACTCGGTGCGCTGAATATGTCCGATACTCGTTTGATGCCCGTGCCCGATGCCTTGGTTGGAGAGCGCCTCGACGCAGCGCTTTCGCGCATTCTTGGTCTATCGCGGTCGCGTTGTAGTGAGCTCATCCTTAACCAGAATGTGACGATTAACGGAAGTCCGGCCTCTAAATCGGACAGGCTTGGAGAGAATGACCTCTTAGAAATAACGATCCCTGAACCGGAAACTCCTGTAACTCCAGTAGTGGGGATGGATATTCTCTACGACGATGACGATATTGTCGTTGTTAACAAGCCGGTCGGTGTTGCGGCGCACTCGGGTCCGGGGTGGACAGGACCTACTGTTGTTGGCAACCTCGCGGCAGCGGGATATCGAATCACTACTCATGGTCCAGTTGAGCGTCAAGGAATCGTTCATCGACTGGATGTAGGAACCTCGGGCGCAATGATGGTGGCCAAGTCCGAACTCGCCTATTCGGTGATGAAGCGCGCCTTCAAGGAACGGACTGTACGCAAGATCTACCACGCGGTGGTTGCTGGACACCCAGACCCGGCCTCGGGAACGATTGACGCACCGATTGGACGCCACCCCTCGAGGGAATGGCGCATGGCGGTGATTGACGGGGGAAAGCGCGCGGTGACGCACTACGACACCCTTGAGCTCATGCCGGGTGCCGCGCTCTTGGATGTGCATCTGGAAACGGGACGTACTCACCAGATTCGCGTGCATATGGCTGCTATCGGCCATCCCTGTGTCGGTGATGTCTTCTATGGGGCTGACCCGACGAAAGCAGAACAATTGGGCTTGGACCGTCAGTGGCTGCACGCGGTTGAGCTGGGATTTACGCATCCGCGAACTCAACTTCCCGTGACGGTACGGGCCCCTTATCCGGATGACCTCAATCACGCTTTGGAGATTTTGCGTCATGCCTAAGCGTTTTCCTTCACGCTTCGCCCAGTGTGCTGGCCCAAGAAACACTAGACTGACACCATGGCACCAGCGGACTCTTTCGTGCATCTGCACAATCACTCGGAATACTCGATGCTCGATGGAGCAGCACGAATCAAGCCGATGGTTGCAGAAGCTGCAAGGCTGGGACAGCCCGCAATTGGCCTGACCGACCACGGCTATCTCTTCGGCGCTTACGAGTTTTACGACGCTGCGAAAAAGGCTGGTATCAAGCCCATCATTGGCTTGGAAGCCTATGTCACTCCGGGTACTTCACGTTTCGATCGTCAAAAGGTGACGTGGGGTGAGCCGTGGCAACGCAGCGACGACGTATCAGCCTCGGGTTCCTATAACCACCTGACTTTGCTTGCATACTCAACAGAGGGAATGCACAACCTTTTCCGCTTGGGAAGTTACGCCTCGGTCGACGGGCAATTCGGTAAGTGGCCTCGCGCCGATAAGGAACTGCTTGAACGCTTCCACAAGGGACTGATCGTTTTCACCGGTTGCCCTTCAGGTGCAGTTCAGACACGCATGCGTTTGGGCCAATGGGACGAGGCCGTGGCTGAGGCCGCAGAGCTGCGCGACATTTTTGGACCTGAGAATTTCTACGTGGAAGTTATGGACCACGGAATTGAATTCGAGAGGCGTACGCAAAAACAACTCCTCGAACTTGCCAAGCTCATGGACGCGCCCCTGGTCGCTACGAATGATGCGCATTACGTCAAAAAGGAAGACCGCGGAATTCAGGACGCACTGCTGTGCATCAACTCGGGTTCACGAATCTCTGATCCGGATCGCTTTAAGTTCGATGGAGACGGTTACTACATTCGTTCTTCCGAAGAGATGCGTTCGATCTGGAAGGAACTGCCAGAAGCCTGCAATTCGACGCTGGAAATTGCAGAGCGATGCGATGTCCACTTCAGGACCACCGCTGAGGGCGCCTCGTACATGCCTGACTTCCCTGTCCCAGAAGGGGAAGATAAGACCTCGTGGTTTATTAAAGAAGTTGAAAAGGGCCTTCAGGAGCGTTTCCCCAAAGGCATTCCGGATGATGTGCGCAAGCAGGCTGAATACGAGGAAGACGTCATCATCAAGATGGGCTTCCCGGGCTACTTCCTCACCGTTGCCGACTACATCAACTGGGCAAAAAGTCAGGGAATCCGCGTGGGGCCCGGTCGTGGTTCGGGCGCGGGGTCCATGGTCGCCTACGCCATGAAGATCACCGAGCTCAATCCGCTCAACCACGGACTGATCTTCGAACGTTTCTTGAACCCCGAGCGTATTTCGATGCCCGACTTTGACGTCGACTTTGACGAACGTCGTCGTGACGAAGTCATTGAGTACGTTAAACGAAAGTACGGCGAAGACCGCATTTCACAGGTGGTCACCTACGGTCGAATTAAGACCAAGCAGGCCCTGAAAGATTCTGCGCGAATCTTGGGACGTGACTTCAAAGTGGGGGAGCAGCTGACGAAAGCACTGCCTCCTTCGGTTATGGGCAAGGACATCTCGGTTGCGGGTATCTTCGATGAGAAGGATAAACGCTACGCCGAAGCTGCGGAGTTCCGTAAGTACTATGAAGAGAACCCCGATGTCCACGAGGTTGTTCAGTATGCACTCGGGCTTGAAGGGCTGACCCGCCAATGGGGCGTCCACGCATGTGCGGTCATCATGTCATCGCATACGCTGACGGACATTATCCCCATCATGAAACGCCCTCAAGACGGGGCGATCATCACCCAATTCGACTACCCGACCTGTGAAGGTCTGGGACTCCTGAAGATGGACTTCTTGGGACTGCGTAACCTGACGGTTATTTCTGATGCTCTTGAAAACATCAAACTCAATGGCAAGCAAGATCCCGATCTAGACCATGTGCCGCTAGACGACCCGGCAACATATGAGTTGCTGGGCCGCGGCGATACCTTGGGTGTTTTCCAGCTTGATGGTGGCGGTATGCGTGACCTTCTCAAGCTGATGAAACCGGATAACTTCGAAGATATCTCCGCTGTGGGTGCGCTCTATCGTCCCGGTCCTATGGGTGCAAATTCGCACACAAACTACGCTCTGCGTAAGAACGGGCGCCAGGAGATCACTCCGATCCACCCCGAACTCGCAGAGCCTTTGAAGGACATTCTGGGCACGACCTACGGTCTGATTGTCTATCAAGAGCAGGTTATGCAGATTGCCCAGAAACTTGCGGGCTACTCTCTTGGCCAAGCAGATATCTTGCGTAAGGCCATGGGTAAAAAGAAGAAGGAAGTTCTGGATCAACAGTTCAAGGGCTTCCGGCAGGGCATGCTTGATAACGGCTATTCCGAAGAATCCATCAAGGCTCTGTGGGATGTGGTTGTTCCCTTCTCGGCCTACGCATTCAATAAGGCTCACTCTGCAGCCTACGGTTTGGTGTCGTATTGGACTGCCTACCTTAAAGCAAACTATCCCACCGAGTACATGGCCGCTCTTTTGACTTCAACGAAGGACAATAAGGACAGGCGTGCGCTCTATCTGGCGGAGTGTCGCCATATGGGAAT
Organism: Pauljensenia sp.; assembly: GCA_042645485.1. GTDB lineage: Bacteria > Actinomycetota > Actinomycetes > Actinomycetales > Actinomycetaceae > Pauljensenia. The sequence continues at coordinate 58,485 of JBHRQN010000001.1, read as the reverse complement.
TACTGTTCTTCCCCCCGATGTCAATGCCTCGATGGGCACCTTTGCCCCTGATGGTCAGGACATTCGCTTTGGTCTGAACGCTATTCAGAATGTTGGTGCGAACGTTGTCGACGCGATTGTCGAGACGCGTCACGAGAAAGGCAAGTTCACCACCTTCCAAGATTTCTTGGACAAAGTTCCTCAGGTGGTTTGCAATAAGCGAACGATTCAGTCACTCGTACGCGCAGGTGCTTTCGACTCGCTGGGTTACACGCGCCGCGCTCTTCTATCGCGCTGTGACGAGGCCGTAGATGCGGTGATCGACGTCAAGCGTAACGAAGCGATCGGGCAGTTTGACCTCTTTGGTGGAATGGGTATGGGGGAGGACTCAGGTTCTTCTCTGGCTATTGAAATCCCGGATCTTCCTGAGTTTGACCGTCGTCAAAAGCTCGCCGAGGAACGTGAGATGCTCGGCCTCTACGTTTCGGACCACCCCCTGCGCGGGCTTGAAGGTGCCTTGGAACGCCATCAAGACGTTGAAATTGCGCAGATTGTTGGCGGCGATGAGAGCATGGTCGATCGCACTGTCAAAATTGCAGGCTTGGTTTCTTCGGTGCAGACCAAGGTCACTAAGCAGGGGAATCCGTGGGCAATTGCGACTATCGAAGACCTGAGTGGTTCGGTCGAAGTGCTCTTCTTCCCGCGTGCCTATGAGACAGTGCAAACCTTCTTAGCTCCTGACCTTGTTGTTCAGATCGAGGGTCGTGTCAACACTCGCGATGAGCAGGTATCAATTTATGGCCAGTCGATGAACATCCTCGAGCTGCGCGAAGACGGGAATGTCCCTCTTGACTTGGAATTGGCTGCCTCGCGCTGCACTCCTGAGCTTTTGCGTGAATTGAAGGAAGTGCTGGAAACCTTCCCGGGCTCTTCACCTGTGCGTTTGCACCTGCGTGAACCCGGACGCGTGACAATTGTCGAGTTGGATTCTTCCCTGCGCGTCACCCAATCGGGTCCATTCTTTAGCCACGTGAAGGCGGTTGTTGGCGCTGACGGGGTGCTGACCTCACACTGAGGCCTGCGCTCGGGTAGGCACCGTGGCCTGGGGAAAGCAAGCGAGGCGCAACGTGAGGGTGTTGGCCTCGGCTGCTAGTCGACGACGCGAACTTTAGCGGCAAAGACTCCCTGTGGCGTGCGAAGCTCGACGAGCTCGCCATCTTCTAGGGCATGCCCGCGGCGGGTTTCAACTTCGCCATTGACACTTACGTCACCACTCTGGATCAAGTCGCGTGCCTCTGCACCATCCTCAACCAGACCAGCGCGCTTGAGGAATTGGCCTAGTCGGATCGATCCGCGGACATCAATAGTGGGGATAGAAGGCATGTGCGCTCCTGTGCTTGAGGGCGTGTTTATCGCTTTGTATTATCACACGCCTCTATGTCGCGATACGATAAACGCTGTTACCCAACACGAAGTGGAGGCCCTTGTGTCTGAAGACAACAATCGGGATCTGGATGCGCAGTTTCATGATCTAGTCGCAGACATGGAGTCCGATCTCGAGGGGGATCTGCCACAAGACGCGGGGGAGGATGCGTCGTCGACACGAGATGCGCTGGATACCCCCGTTGATGAGTCGCTTCACCTTGAGGGCGGCAAACTTTCCGTCGCCCTAGTACTTGCGCCGATCCCTTCCGCCGAAGCCCTCCACTCGCTGCTTGCTCTTTCCGGTATTCACGAGGCCGTGGTGCGTTTGAAGCCGTGGACGGGGGTGTGGTTGCGAGTGCAGACCCAGACGACTCAAGAAGAAGAACTCAATGTACTTCTGACGGGGCGTCGTTCGATGCCACCGGAAGTCGATAGGATTGCATCGGTAATTTCACGCCTGTCGAAGTATGGTGCCGTTGCGATTATGTCCTGGCTGGTCGAGGGTGATGGGGTGGAGCCTGGCGTATCAGGCCAGATCACTGCGCAGCGCTACGTCAATGGAAGTAGCGAGGACGATATTCCGGCTGGGCTGCTGCTGGGGGCAATGCCTCAGGCAACCGAGGATCTATTGCTTGGCCGAACTCTTCCCTCCGACTATCCCGATTCCATTCAAGCGGATGGAAAGGGAGGTCGCCGCGGCCCCTTCTCATGGTTTAGGAAGCGCTGATGGCCGAGGCGATTGGCGAAGAACAGAAGAACCGTTTGGCGCAGCGTCTTTCGATGGCAGCGCAAAATCGAGATGATCACGGGCAGGCTCTGAGAAAAACTCAGCACGCGCTTGAGTGCCCCAAGGGCAGTGCACAACAACTCGAAGAACTGGTCCATGCTCTCGAGGATGAGCGTGTGATTGTCCCGATCCGTGTCGAAGAAGATCCTCGAGTAACTGGAGTCCATGCGGGGGAGCTGGGGCATGATCCTGCGGGATTTCTCGTGATTGAAACCCCCGCGGGCCCAGCGATCGCTGCGTTTAGCTCTTCTGCATCGCTTTCAGTTTTTGATCCGAGCTCGCGTCCTATGGGACTTCCCTTCAAGCGAGTTGCACTGGTCGCTTTGGTTGAAAGTGCAGGGCGTGTTGTCTTTGATCCCCGGAGCGCAGATATCGTGGTTCCTCGAAGTGCGACCGCGGCTCTGGCTCAGGGAGATCAATGGCTTCCTGCCTGGAAAGATCGGGACCTCAAGAATCTGCTACTTGAGCAGGCAAGCCGGGATTTCTCGTCAGTGAGCGATCTCCACGTGGAATATGCCGGTCAGGAAATCTGTCGCATCATTCTTGAAATTGATACGTCGAAGGTGCGTAGGAATGAGGGTGACCTGACGCGCTTGGAGCTGCGAGAAAAAGTTCAGGGTGTCATTGAGGGGCTCAGCGCTCTTCCTAGGCTGCGCGCCGTTACCGACCAGATTCAATGGGTACCTCGATGGGTGGGGATGTGAGTCATTCCATCACATCGCCACCAATCGAATATCGCCCTTGAGGCGTGAATTTGCTAAGATATTAGCGACCAATCGGGGATTTCGCCCCGATCGTGCAAGCGGAGTTTCTCCCACCTTGATTCCCGCCCGAGTTTTCGGGTTGCCCACGTAGAGCCAGGGGATCGGGTTAAACGGTAGCATCCGGACGGATGTTGTTGCCGGGATAAGCCTTCGTGCGCACAGTGGCACGAAGGCCTTTTTCGTGTCACGGATACGACTGTGGAAGGAGCCACTCATTAGCGAGCCTCGCATCAATGAGCGGATTCGAGTTCCCGAGGTACGACTCGTGGGACCCGGAGGAGAACAGGTTGGTGTTGTCCGCGTGGAAGACGCACTGCGTCTTGCTGAAGAAGCGGGCCTTGACCTGGTTGAGGTTGCACCCGACGCTAAGCCGCCGGTTGCAAAACTCATGGACTACGGAAAATACAAGTACGAAGCGGCCCAGAAGGCTCGCGATGCTCGCCGTAATCAGGCGAACACGCAGCTCAAGGAGATTCGCTTCCGTCTGAAGATTGATGACCACGACTTCTCGGTGAAGAAGGGACACGTTGAGCGTTTCCTCTCCGCCGGCGACAAGGTCAAGGTCATGATTATGTTCCGCGGTCGTGAACAGTCACGACCTGAAGCGGGCGTCCGACTCCTGCAGCGTCTTGCTGAGGAAGTTGGAGAACTCGCCACTGTCGAATCGATGCCTCGCCAAGACGGCCGCAACATGACCATGGTTCTTGCGCCTACGAAGCGCAAGTCCGATGCGGTCAACGAGCAGCGCAAGCGTCGTGAAGCCGAACGTGAAGAACGTCGCGGTAAGCGCGCAGAACGCGCCAGTAAGGACCAAGCTCGTGTGGCCTCGCAAGAGGCAGATGCACAGAAGAAGTGAAGGTTGGGGTTAAACCCCGTCCGGAAGAAGAAGGATCAAAATAATGCCGAAGAATAAGACGCATTCCGGTTCTAAGAAGCGTTTCCGCCTCACCGGAAAGGGCAAGATCATGCGCGAGCAGGCTGGTGCACGCCACCTCCTCGAGCACAAGTCCTCCCGCAAGACCCGTCGTCTGGCCTCGGACCAGGTTCTGGCCACCGCCGACGTCAAGCGCGTCCGTACCCTGCTGGGCAAGTGACCGGCACCTTCGACAAGGAGATTTAGAAAATGGCACGTGTTAAGCGTTCTGTTAACGCCAAGAAGAAGCGTCGCACCGTACTCGAGCAGGCATCCGGCTACCGTGGCCAGCGTTCGCGCATGTACCGCAAGGCCAAGGAACAGGTCACGCACTCATTCGTGTACTCCTACCGTGACCGCAAGGCGAAGAAGGGCGATTTCCGTCGCCTGTGGATCCAGCGCATCAACGCTGCTTCCCGCGCACAGGGCATGACCTACAACCGTTTCATCCAGGGCCTGAACCTGGCCGGTGTTGAGGTCGATCGCCGCATGCTCGCCGAGCTGGCCGTCAACGACATCGCCACCTTCAACGCTCTTGTTGAGGTTGCGAAGAAGGCTCTGCCCGCCGACGTGAACGCGCCCAAGGCCTGAGCATTCAGTGAGCAGCTTTTCCGAACGCCCGTCCATCCTCGATAATCCTCGCGCTGATCGCGTGAAGAAAGTCGCGGCATTGGCCGGGCGTTCGGCGCGCTCAAAGCAAGGAAAGATCCTTGTTGAGGGACCCCAGGCAGTTCGTGAACTGGTCCGGCATCGTTCCTCCTTCGTCGAGGACGTGTATTACTCTGCATCTGCAGCGCGCCTACACAGCGAGCTTATTTCCGAGGCAACGCAGGCCTGCCGTTGGGTTCATGAAGTCAGTGACGAGGTCTCTGAAGCGTTGAGCCGCGATAGCCAGGGAATTTGCGCAGTTGCACGCACAGAGGCAATTGAGTCCGTCCTTCCCGAAATCCAAAGTGGGGATACTCTGGTTGTCATTGCTCAGGGGAGAGACCCGGGTAATGTTGGCACCATCATACGTACCGCGGATGCGATGGGGGCTCGGGCAATTGTCAGCGTCAAGGGAAGTGTTGATTCTTCCAGTCCAAAGGTCATTCGCTCCTCTGCTGGCTCGGTTTTCCATCTTCCCATCGTCCCCGCTGCGTCTTTTGGCGGGGCCTGCCAGACTTTGCGCGGCATGAATGCTGTAATCCTCGGGACATCCGGTGCGCAAGGTGCCTACAGCCTGACCTCATTAATGTCGTATGCCGCCTGGGAAAGACGCGGCTGGCTTGCTCAAACCCACGCATGGGTCTTCGGAAACGAGGCACAGGGAATGAGCGATGATGAAATGGCCGCATGCGATGCTCTGGTGATGATTCCGATGAGCGGCCAGGCAGAGTCCCTCAACGTTGCAAGCGCCGCTGCGATGTGCCTCTTTGCGTCGCAGAGCGCGCGCGTGTAGGGGAGTAGGGGTTCTTCAGCAGCTGCTGCCTCGATAAAAAGCCCGGCGCATCGGTTGCTTAAGAAGCAACTGACGCACCGGGCATTTGTGTTTATGGCTTACTTGACCTTCTCGATTCGCATGATGAGCCATGCCGCAATCAGGACGATAACGATCGCAACAATGAAGACGATCGTGTAGGCCGAGGTTGGCGTTGTCGTTGTATTGGTGGCCTTCTTGACGATCACGACGATTGCAGAGGTCATCAAAGAACCAACGACCATCGATAGCGTGTTCGCCAGATTCAAAATTCCCAGGTCCTTACCGGCCTCGTCGGGGTTGGGAAGGACCGAGACATTGAGCGCCTGATCGATCGCGTTGTACACGCCGTATCCAAGGCCGGCGATTCCCGCAAAGAGGTACATGCCTAGTGCGGAGTGGAAGATTAGCGGCATTGCGGAACCGATGGCGAAGAGGACGCTTGCAAGCGCCACGGGGAGCTTACGACGGCCGATGTAGTCGGTAATCGGACCCGCGCCTAAAGCCGCGACCAGTGACACTGCCAGAGTAATCACTGCCATCGAGGCGATGAGCTCCGCCGCAAGTGTGGTTGCATTGGAATTACCTGCGAAGATGTAGTCCTTAGCGATGTAGAGCAGGTAGGTGTTGATCATCCAGTAGCCGCCCATCATCAGGGTGCGGCCAACAAGTGCGTAGTAGAAATCAGGAGCGTTCTTAGGTGGACGGAAAGATTCTAGGATGCGCTTCACCGAGAAGCTCTCATCGGATTCGCCTCGGTTGTCGCCTTCACGTGGCCAGATGATCACGGTGACGATACCGATAGCGGCAAAGACTGCAGCGCCCAGGAGCCAGCCGTGAGTCAGTCCATTGTCCGCCTTGAGAAGGCGGGCTCCAACCAGATTGCCGATGGTTTGACCTGCCGCGATTCCGGCCCCATAGAAGCCCGAAATCGTTCCGCGGACCTCGTCGGGAATGCGATCAGACATTGTTGCCACAAAGGGCGCAAGCATGACGTTGTATCCCAGCTGGGCCGTGCACCACAGCAGGAGGATCATCGGGAATGAATGTTGGTTCAGTGCAAGCAGTGCCATCGCACCACCCGCAATGAGCCCACCGATGATGATCCAGGGAGTGCGCTTACCGAAACGCGAACGTGTCAGGTCGGAGAAAGTTCCGAAAATAACGTTTGCAAGAAGCGCAACTACCGAACCAACCGCGTTGATGGTGCCCAGCATTGATTCTTTTCCGGCCGCGTTAATATCTTCAAGCACTGCCGGCAAAATGACGGAGGTCAACGCGACCCAGGGGATCGCACAGGCAACCGCGCTGACGGTGAAACCGACACTAAGGCGGATGAGGTTAACCCGGTTTTCTCTTGGCTGTCTAGAAACCTTGTTCATCTTGGCTCCTTATGGCTAGTCAGATGTGGGCAACTGGTGGCTGGGTAAGCAAGTCATCAGTGCGGTGTTGGCCTTCACTGTCGGTCCACGTCAGGGAAGCGATGGACCCGGTCTCAGAGGGGGTCGCGGGGTTGAAAGTTAACTGCGCGCTGGCATCCTGAGCTTCCCAAGTGAGCGTGAGTACGTCGCCATCTCGCTGGTAAGAGAAGTCACCATCAAAGGCCGGAAGAGTATTGCGGAATACGCACAGTGCATTGAGGGCCTGAACAACGGGACGCTGAAGGTTCTCTTCAACTTCTTGTGCCGTGTAGTAGTGACGGTTAATGTCACGACCAACGTTGGTGCGTTTAAGCAGCTCCATGTCATTTGCACCCGCAAGAGCACCCACGTAGTAGACCTGGGGGATTCCGGGTAGGAAGAACTGAACTGCTCGCGTGGCGAGGTAGTGCTGGTCGTTGCATCCCAATGCGGAGTAGTAGGTGGAGTTGACCTGGTAGAGATCCAGGTTCGAGGCCGCGGCACCGGTAGCTTCGCGCGATTCCCCGTGGGTGTTTGCGTGGATTGTTTCGACGAGGCGGTCGACGTCGGGATCTGCAACTAAGCCTTTGAGGGAACGGTCCAGTTGGTCCGAACCGATGTCGATAACGCCGATTCCATCGTGGGTGTCCAGTACGGTCACAGCATTATTGGGACGTACATTGATCCAGTGCTCAAGAGCATCGACGCTGCCTGAGAAAATTGAGTGGAGCAAGAGAGGGGGAAGAGCGAAGTCATAGACGCGGTCGACCTTACTGGCGATGTCGATCTGCTTCTTGTAGTAGGAGTGAACCTCGATCAGAGTTTCCAGGCCCCTCTTTGCGCCCTCTTCCTTGATCCGTTCGATCAGTCTGAAGGTCTTAGGGATCATGAAGCAGGAGGTGCGTGCTTCCTTAGCTCCATATCCGACTGCATCAAGGCGGATCGAGGAAACATGGCTTGCACCCAGCTGGTCAAGGATTGACATGAGGTAATCCCAGCCCTGCTTCGAATCGGTATCGATATCGACCTGCTGCGGTGTGAAGGTCGTCCAGACTAGACGGGTCTTATCACCCCAGGTGTAGTGGGTGAGCGGAAGACCCGGGCGAGGACGGTAGATGCCAGCGAGCTCTTCTTCGGTTACACCTTCGGGAAAAACGCTCGACAAGGTCAGGAACATTGGAGCGAAAGGACTAGTTTCGCCATTCTTCATGACGTCTTGGAACTGCTCGGATTCCCATGACACGTGATTGACGATGGTGTCGACCATGATTTCGTGACTCTTTGAGAGCTCCGCGACGTCATCCCAAGAACCAAGACGCGGATCAACCTTTGTATGGTCGACAGGGTCGAAACCTGCATCAGCACCATCGAAGGGGGTGAAGAAGGGGAGGATGTGAACGCCTTCGTAGACTCCTGAAAAATGCTGGCGGAGCGTAGCGGTCAAGGCGGAAATAGTACTGCCACCGAAACGATCGGCGTAGGCGATGAGTTGAACCTTATTCTGCAATGGTCTCCCCAATCGAGGTGCGAGATTTCGCAAATTGGATATGAGCAAATTCAGAATAACGTGTGGAAAAATAAAATGTTCTGTCGGATACGGATATTGAGTCAACCAAAAAGGTGGGTATTTACTGAGAAGAGCCTGAAGGAGATGGGTGCTGGGGGAGTAAAGGTGTTCTGAGCTGTGCTTTTCTTAGTTTTGTTGCTTTGGTTGCTTCTACGGTGCATGGGACTAAGGGCTGCTCTGGGATAAAAGAAAAGGCCGAACTCGCAAAGCGAGCTCGGCCGATCTCAGTCTGGATCAGGCAGCGCGAACGACTCGATCAGACTTCAGGCACTTGGTGCACACGTTCAGGCGCTTGGGCGTCCCATCGACCAGGGCGCGAACGCGCTGAATGTTCGGATTCCACCGGCGGTTGGTACGAACGTGCGAGTGCGACACGCTCTTGCCGAAGCCGGGTCCCTTACCGCACACGTCACAAACGGCAGCCACGATGTTCTCCTCGGTTTTTCTTACACGATTAGTTGTCTTGATCATGACGATCAAGAGGCCATTGGTGACAGCTCACCGCAGGCAACTATGACACCTTAACTGATTTCGTCCCGAATAACCAAGTCCACAGAGGAAAATATGCGTGTCAGGTGGCACACATGTGCCCGAAGGCGGAACAATGTTGAAGGTATCCCATTTCGCAGCACTATCAGGTTGAGACATCGTTATAAGGACAAGTTGTGGCACTAGATTCTGGAGTTTTGGCGCGTAGCTTCCAGATCGCGGCTGATGAAATGACAAAGCTCGCCCCTTTCATCGATGACCTCGACGGAGTCGGCGGGGGAGACTGCGATACCGGAACAAATGCACGTGTCACCTTCCAAACCCTTGCTCACGGGTGCGAACAGCTTTCCGACAGTGATCCACTTTCCGTTGGCCTCGACTGTGCAATTCAATCGGGAATTCGCGGAGCTCTGGGACACTGCGGTGTGCTTCTCGTATCGATCCTTTCTTCTTGGCATTCCGCGCTTGACGATGCCGCCATTACTCCGGTTGTTCTTCGTCGCATGCTCTTGGCGACCCCTTCCGCGCTGAAGGCTGCGCATGCTCAGGGAAGCGCCACAGATGCCATGCTGCGTGAGGCATGTTCAGAACTCGAAGGACTTGGCGATACGCTCCCCGAGGTTCCCCAAGAACTCTCCGCGTTTTGCGCTGCCGCACAATTCGGCCTCGTCGAGGCCACGGGGTCTTCCAGCACCGCCATCGACGCCGGTGCAGCAGTCGTTGCGCTGATGTTCAGTGCTCTCGATGCTGCCTGCCGCGATGATCTGGGGATGCTCGAATCTCTTGCCGCAATGCTCGCGGAATTGGCGGGGCATGGAAGCAACCGGGTCCGTCCACATGCCCCGACGCCTGATCGCGCATTCACGGTCGATGTCATTCTTCAAGGAACCCTTGATGACGTTGATGCTCAGCGTCGCCAGCTTGATGCTCTGGGGGCGCGTTATTCCTGGGCCGGGCATGCCGACCTCTTCGGATTGGGCGAGTGGCGCTTTCACATCGATACTGCCGCGCCTCTATCTGTTCATCCCAAACGTGGTCGGACGCTTCGCTTCCACGTCGCTGATGCGCGTCCCGATGAAACAATTGGAATCGATACCCTTGCCGATGGTGTGACACACCGAGGTATCAGGCTCTTGGAACGCCAGCCCATTCGCAGGGTGGAACGCGCTGCAGTGGTTGTCTGCACTCGGGTTGCGGGAATGGTTGAAGATCTTGCCCTCAGTGGTGCCCAAGTTTTCCTCGATCCTCAGCTTGAAGATCTCGAGGCTCTTGTTCTTCCTGCGCGCTGTGCGTCGACTCGGGTGGAACTCATTGTTCCCAGCGATAGGGAGTGCCTAGCGCTCGCTCAAAGGATTAGTGCCTCTTATGTGCGAATGGGGGAGGAAGAGCTCGATATTTCTATTGCGTCTTCCACAAATGAGTTGGAAGCACTGGCGATCAGTCGGAGCTGTGCGCCACTCTTTGTACCCCAACCCGGAGGACGTAGCGTTGCCACTCGGCTCCGTGCACTTATCGATCAAAATGCGCACAGTGCGCTTCTCGCTCAGCACACGACTGAGATTGACTCTGAGTGGCAGGTCGAGGACGTTTCTCGTGCCCTTCAAGATCTCGCATCCTACGCGCCGAGGCGCTGGGTCTTACTTGCTGGAAATGAAGATGCGGCAACCTTGATTGCGGTTCTGCGTCAGCTCCTCGATAGTCTTACCCCTGAATCAACCAGTGTGGATCTTGAAGTGATCGATGCCTCTCCTCAAACCCGTTCTCTTCTGCAGGCGCTCGCGTGAATCCACTTGATACTCCTCTGAGCCTTCGCCTTCCTGCCAAGCTGGCAAAGAAGCTCGAAAAAGCGGGCATCTTGACCGTTGGTGACCTGCTCTACGATGCACCTCGGCGCTACTACCATTGGGGTGCGCTCACACCCATGCATGTTCTGCGTCCCGGAGAAGACGTCACTATTTTGGCCGAAGTTGTCAGTGCTCGGCTGATCCCTAACCGCTCGCGTGCAGGGGTGAGATTCGAAGTTCGTCTGACCGATGGTTCCTCGGAAATGACCGCGACTTTCTTTGCCAGTAGTCCCTATAAGCTCAGCGTGCACGAACGCCTTCTTCAACCGGGAGAGAGTTTCCTTTTTGCTGGAAAAGTTGGGGAGTACCGGGGGAATTTGCAATTGGTGCACCCCGAGTTTGAAGGCGTTGATGATGAACAGGCAGCCCCCGATATCGAAAAACGCTCGAACCGTCCCATTCCCATTTATTCCAGCCGGGGTGGTGTCACCTCGTGGGTAATTGCGCGTGCAATTGCCGTTGTGCTGGATTCTTTGGACCTGGACGCGCTCCCAGATCCTGTTCCTATGCAGATCCGATCGCGTTTCGACATCGAAGCGCTGGGAAATGCCCTACGGCTTCTTCACCAGGGCAGTACGGATCAGGATGTCGCACGCGCGAAACGCAGCATGCGCTGGAGAGAAGCTTTCGTCTTGCAAGCTTTCTTGGCAAAACGGCGACTGGGAAATGATGCTTTGCGTGCGCAAAGCTGCCCAGAAAACCCTCCGGAACTTCAAGCCTTCCTTGACGGACTTCCCTTTACTCTGACGCCCTCGCAGCGCAGTGCCATCAGCGCCATCGGCGCTGACATCGCCTCCTCGCATCCCATGCAGCGCCTCCTTGAAGGGGACGTGGGATCGGGAAAAACTGTGGTCGCGTGTGCCGCCTTGATACAGGTGATTGCCGCTGGTCATCAAGGTGCACTACTTGCTCCCACCGAAGTCTTGGCACGGCAACATGCAGACTCAATTCGAGCACTGCTTAAACCCCTTGAATCTGCGGGTTTCCCAGTGGATCTTCGTCTGCTCACTTCCTCGACACCGGCCCCAGCCAGACGCGAAATCGAGCGTCTACTGGCCTCGGGAATGCCCATTATTGTTGTCGGGACGCATGCCTTGCTCTACGCGCGCAACCTTTTTGCTGACCTTGCCTTGGCGGTGATCGACGAGCAGCATCGTTTTGGTGTCCAGCAGCGAGATGCTCTACGTGAAAGCCGAAATGATGGCCTGCTTGTCCATCAGCTGGTGATGACCGCTACTCCGATCCCTCGAAGCGTTGCGATGACGATTTTCGGAGATCTGGATGTCACGGTGATGAAAGGCTTGCCCTCGGGTCGAAAGCCGGTGACAACTTTCGTTGTCGATGCAGGAAATGCCGTGTGGATGGAACGCATGTGGCAACGGGCACGCGAAGAAATTGACGGTGGCGGGCGCGTTTATATCGTCTGTCCGCGGATCGATGAGGATGATCATCCCGATGAGCTTCTTGAAGAAAGCACTGCACCCCTTGCGTCAGTGAGAGCAACTATGGAGATGCTCGCGGGGGTTCCTGCACTGGCGGGTGTGAAAGCGGTGAGCGTTACCGGCAAAGACAATAGCGAAGAAAAAAGCGCCGCGATGGAGGCTTTCTCCAGCGGGCAGGCGCCAATTCTTGTTGCAACAACGGTGATTGAAGTTGGCGTCGATGTCCCCGAAGCGACCATGATGATCATCTTGGATGCACAGCAATTTGGGCTGTCGCAGCTCCATCAGTTGCGTGGCCGCGTGGGACGCTCCTCGAAACAAAGTATCTGCATGGCTGTTCATCCTTCGGTCATCAGCGATACTTCCGCCCAACGCTTGGAAGCCTTCGCGTCATCAACCGATGGTTTTGTCCTTGCCGAGGCCGATCTCGCCTTGCGCCGAGAAGGTGACGTTTTGGGCTCGGCCCAGTCAGGAAAAGCTTCGAGACTGCGCTTCCTCAGCGTTGTCCGTGATGGTGCGATCATTGAAGAAGCCCGAGAAAGTGCGGGCGAACTCCTCGCGGCAGATCCTTCTTTGGCCTCGTATCCCGAATTAGCGGCGAGTCTCAATGACGCTTCCAGCGAAGAGCTGGTGTGGATGGAACGCAGCTAACGTAGTCTTAAAGCATGACACGAATTATTGCCGGCACTTTGAAAGGTCGGACCCTACATGTCCCGCCTTCAGGGACACGCCCAACGTCTGAGCGCGTACGTGAGGCAATGTTTTCGCGCCTTGAACACATGAACGTTGTCGAAGGAGCCCGCGTTCTTGACCTATATGCGGGAAGCGGAGCGCTGGGTTTTGAGGCCCTTTCACGCGGTGCAGATCAATTGACCCTGGTTGATTCTGCACAGGGTGCGCTGCGAACTCTGAAAAAGAATGCCGCTTTGGTTGCTCCGGGCAGCATAGTTATGGGCGCGGATGCGCTCGCGGCAGTTTCTGGACGGCTGAGCGGCCAATATGACCTCGTTTTTATTGATCCTCCCTATGAGTGTGAGAGCACAACTATCACCGAGATCCTTACAGCGCTGTGTGCGCATTTAAGCCCAGATGCCTCGGTTGTCGTTGAACGATCGACTCGCTCGAGGGATATCGAGCTACCTGAAGGACTCATCTGCGAGGACCGGCGCGATTGGGGGGAGACTCGCGTTCTTTTTCTTGCGCCCCCACTTCCACAAACCGCTAAGGAGAGCGAATGAAAGCCGTCATTCCGGGAAGCTTTGATCCACTCACCATCGGGCATCTGGACTTTATTACTCGGGCCTCACGTCTTGTTGACCACCTGATCGTCGCAGTTGGGGTGAACTCAGCCAAGGCCTCGGCTAGCGATATCCGTTGCCGTGTGGAGAGCGTCCGCGCGGGGCTGGCTCACCTGCCGAAGGTAGAAGTCCTGCCCATGAACACGCTTTTGGTTGATTTTTGTCGCGCACATGATGCGGATCTGGTGATCAAAGGTGTGCGTGGAAACAGTGACTTGGACTCGGAGATGGCTCAGGCCGTGACAAATCGAGAGATCGGGGGAGTGGAAACACTGTGGATCCCCACCGATCCCGCACTGGGACATGTGTCTTCATCTCTTGTTCGCGAACTTTTTGCGTGGGGAATGGACGTCTCTCGGTATGTTCCGGCCCCAGTTTTGGCCATATGGGGAGAAAATAGAGAAGCAGTGTACGCGCAGAACCCAATTGGAGGAGACAATGGCTGAAAACCATGACGAGCACGCGGAATCCTCGCAGCAGTGGGAGGATCAGACCGTGTACGGTCCCTCGACTGTGATTGCGGCTTTGGACCGAATTGAAGACCTCCTTGAGGCTGCGCGCGCAGTTCCGCTCTCTGCTTCGGTAATGGTGAATCGAGCGGAGGTTCTTGATCTCCTCGATCAGGCTCGTGAAGCTCTGCCCGATGACCTCAAGGCCGCAGACGCTGTTGTTGCCGACGCGGACGCTGTACTTGTGCGCGCCGACTCGGCCGCAGAGACGACCATTGCCGAGGCTAACGCCCGCGCTCGTTCGACCATCGACGAGGCCCGTGAAAAGGCCGATCAGTTGGTTGCCGAGGCCGAGGAGCACGCCCAGAAGACCCGTGAAAAGGCCGAAGAAGACGCGAAGCGTGTGCGTGAGCAGGCTGAAGCGGATGCGGAAAATACCCTTGCCGATGCCAATGCGCAGGCAGAACGTCTTGTATCCGGAGAAAACATCAAGCAGATGGCTGAGGAGCGTGCGCGTGAGATTGTTGCGCAAGCGCGTGCAGCTGAGAAGCAGATGCGTACCGGTGCCGATGAATACGCTGCCTCGTCGCTTGCAGAAGTATCCGCACTTCTTCAAGAACTTCAACGCCGTACCGATGCTGGTCGGCGTGCCATTGCCGAACGCAATGGCCGTGATATTACGAATGTGACTTTAGAACATGAGTGAACCTTTAGAGATTTCTCTTCGTGATCTTTCGCGCTCGCCTGGTTCGACGCGCGACTATCACCTGACTTGGCAGGTCCCTGATGACCTGGGAACCTCGGTTATGCGAGTGGCTCCGGGGACTGAGTTACCTATCGACGTGACTATTACTTCGGTTGATGACGGAGTTCTGGTTCGTGCGCATACCGATGTTGATATTGACGGAGAATGCGTGCGTTGTCTTGATGAACTCACGCGTCACCATTCGGTCGATGTCGATGAACTTTTCTTCGAGCCGAAGGCTGCGCAGCGTTTGCGTAATGAGCAAGATGAGGAAGCCGAAGATTTCCCGACCATCTCGGCGCGCGACACTGTCGATATTGAAGGAATCGTGCGTGACGGCATCGTGACGCTGATGGAAGACCGGCCTCTGTGTAAGCCAGATTGCCAGGGGCTTTGCCCAGGATGCGGCGAGAAATGGGAAGATCTACCCGAAGATCATGAGCATGTGGTGATTGATCCGCGTCTTGCGGGGCTTTCGGGTCTTCTGGATCAGCTCACCGCGCGGGATGAGAACTGATGGCTCGTCGTTCAAAGCTTCCTGTACCCCCGCGCCCCAATACTGATACCTTGCTTGAAGCATGGGGAACTCCCGTGCGCCAGGATCTATTGGAACTGGCGCTAATCCACCGTTCGTATGCAAATGAAGCTGGCGGAATTGCCCATAATGAACGCCTTGAGTTCCTGGGTGACTCTGTCCTTTCGATTGTCGTGGCCGACGAGCTGTATCACCGCCATGGCAACGTCCCCGAATCTGAATTGTCGCGGATGCGGGCAGCAACTGTTTCTCAAGAACCCTTAGCGCAGGCAGCTCGGCACATTGAGCTGGGGGAGTACATCTACTTAGGGCGTGGGGAAAGTACTCACGGTGGTCGAGACAAAGACTCCATCTTGTCTGATACTTTCGAAGCTCTGGTCGGTGCAACCTATCTGAGCGTAGGTATCGAAGGCGCGCGTGCAACTATTTTACGGCATCTGGGCTTCTTGCTGGTACACGCAGTCGAACGTGCTGCCGAACAGGACTGGAAGACAACACTGACCGAGTTTGCCTTCAACCATGACATGGGGGCAGTGACCTACGAGGTTGAGGGCGAAGGCCCAGACCACCAGAGGGTCTTTACCGCTCACGCCTTTGTTGCCTCAAGGGACACCGAAGTTGGCCAAGGCGTTGGTACTTCAAAGAAACACGCTGAAAATGCGGCAGCAGCAGATGCAGTTGCCCGCCTCAGCGGTGAGAAGCGCGTCGATGAACAAGGAGAAAAACGTGACTGAAAACGATACCCCTTTGCAGACCCCGATCCGAGTCATGATCGTTGATGATCATGAGATTGTTCGTCGCGGAATTGCAGAGATTGTCGATCGCGCAGATGACCTTGAAGTGGTTGCAGAGGCCGGGACAGTTCAAGATGCTCTGCGCCGCGCTCAATTGGTCAGCCCCGATGTTATTTTGGTGGACCTCCAGCTTCCCGACGGAACGGGCATCGACATCATGGAATCTTTGGGGCAGACAAACCCCGAGATCCGCCCGATCGTCCTGACTTCTTTTGATGATGACGAGGCCCTGGCAGAATCCCTTGCAAAGGGTGCACGTGCCTACGTGCTCAAGACTGTTCGCGGTGCAGAAATTACCGATGTCATTAAGGCAGTCGCACAGGGACGCATCCTTCTTGATGAGCGAACTCTAACCCGCAGGCGTGCAGATCATGATGATCCGACCGCAGACCTGACTCCTTCAGAGCGTAAGGTCTTGGAGCTGATCGGTGATGGCCTGTCGAACCGCGAAATTGGCGCAAAACTGGGCGTTGCAGAAAAGACCGTGAAGAACCACATCACGTCCTTGCTGTCGAAGATGGGGCTTCAACGACGCACTCAGGTTGCAGCATGGGTAGCCGGACAGCGCGCTGCCGCTTGGCGTAACTGAGCTAGGCCAGGGGAACGCTCCAGATAATCTTTGTTCCTTTTCCTTCAAGACCTGTACCAACGGTGAAGGTTCCGCCGTTGAGGCGTGCACGTTCCGCCATGTTTGCAAGGCCTGAATTGCGTGTATGTGCGGGGTCAATCCCGACTCCGTCATCGGAAACGGAAACCGTGAGCCTTCCCGTTTTCCCGCTTCCCTGAAGTTCAACATTGACCGCACCCGCGGTCGCGTGTGCGTGACGGGCAATATTGGACAGTCCCTCTCGGACGATTGCAACCGCATCGTCGCCTCGCGAATCGTCAACGCGAGAATTGAGCAATTCAACGCGGTGATCTTCGCATTCTTTCTGTTCGTTGACCGACTGGCCGTCGACAGAAATGAGGAGCGAAGGTGCAAAGCCTAAAAATGAACGCGAGAGGGAGGATTCTCGGCGGATACGCTCCACCAAGCCAACGTCAGAATCGGGTTCACGCAGATTATGGACGATTGCGCGTATCTGACGCACGGCCTCGTCAATGGAGGCTAGGGACAGGTCAAGAGCGTGGATCACCTCGTCGACGCCCACCTGTTTTTCACTGATCTTTTGCTTGGTCGAATCCAATTGCATGCCCGCCGCAAAGAGCTGCTGGATCGCAAAATCATGTAAATCTCGGCCAATTCGATCTCGTTCGTCAAGGAGGGAAGCAACGTCTTCAGCATGGCGAGCCGAGGCGAGCTCCAGTGCAAGCGCAGCTTGAGCGGCCAGTGATTCCGCTAAAGCCAGCTCGGAGTAGTCAAATTCTGGTTTTCCGGGAAGACGGAGCAGGATGAGGACACCTGCGGGCTTTCCTCTTCCTCGAAGAGGCGCATAGAGCGCCGGACCGAATTCGGAAAATTCGGGGATACGCATGGTCTGGGCGCGCGCGAGGGAATCAACGATCATGCCGGTCCCTTCGTTGAGTACCGACATCGCACGGCCTTCGTGGGGGAAGACAACTCCTAGCAAACGATCAGCGTGATGACCATCGGTAATTTCTGCAGCCCAGGTATCTTTCACTGAGGGCAAGACGATAATCGCGGTATCCGCCTGCGAGACATCACGAACGGTTTGAGCGATTAGGGTCAAGCCTTCTTCCTCGTCTGCTCCTTCGAGCATTGACGTGGTCAGCTGCTGCGATGCTCGAATCCAACGCGCACGCCTTCGAGCATCTGCGTAGAGGTGAGCATTTTCAACGGCAATACCGGCTGCTGCCGCCAAAGTTTGCACAATGCGAAGTGCACTGAGCCCGAAGCCCCCCAGGCGATTAACCAGGTACAGGCGCGCATAGATTTGCCCCTTGAAAGTGACTGAAACTCCTAGGAAGTTCTCAATCCCTTCAGCACTGTTAAGGGAGGCGGGGTCATTGAGAATCGCATATCCCTCATCGGTAATGCGTTGGACCAATTCGTCGGGAAGATTTGAGGCCTCGCCGGCGGGAGCATCGCCGTATTCCACGAACATCGTCGTATCGCCCCAGGTATCAAGAACCGATAGTCCTGCGTAGCGTGCGCCGGTTAATGCGCATGCGCGTTCGACGAAATTCTCAAGGACTCGTTGAAGATCTAGGCTTGAGGTGACATCAAGAGCAGCTTCAAGAAGCCGTGAATCGGTCCTTTCGGGGCTCATTCTTCCTCCTGCTTGAGTGCCCAACGGAAAGCTTCGCTCCTTGCGATGAGCTCATCACGTGTTCCTCGTTCAACGATGCGTGCAGGACGCAAGCGAGGATCATCGTGAGGGTACCCCATCAGGATAATCTCATCTGCAATGTCAAGAGCGCTCAGGCGGTGCGTGACAATCACCAAGCCTTTATTGGCTGCGTGTATTCGGATGGTTCTCATCAGGGCGTCTGCGCTGTGAGGGTCTAGGTGCTCACTGGCTTCATCCAAAAGCATGATGGATGCGTGTGACGCAAGCGCTCGGGCGGCAAGAAGTCTGCGACGTTCACCACCGGATACTCCCGTTGCCCCAGCCCCAATCACGGTATCGATTCCCTGAGGAAGAGAAGCACACCAGTCCTTCAGGCCGACGGTGCTCAGAAATTCCTGGGCCTCTTCCTTCGAAAGGTCAGCGCGTGCGACGCGAAGATTTTCGTAGATGCTGGTTGCAAAGATATGGGCATCTTCAGCGGTTACCTGAATGACGCTCGCACTTTCCTCGTGGGGAATGTCCCGAAGGGGAACTCCGTTGAGAGTGAGCTGCCCACCGCGTGCGGGGATCAATCCAGCCAGAGTATTCAGGAGTGTTGTTTTACCAATTCCTGAAGGGCCAACGATTGCGACGCAGCGACCGGGGACTACATCAAGATTGAGGTTTTCAACCAGGAGAGGGCCCTCGGGCCATCCGATCGCCAGGTCACTCGCTTGAAGATTGGGGTGGCGCGTCGCGTCTTCGGGAAGCGGAGTCTGCGCGATCTTCGAGGCCGTGGTGGTCGGTGCGTCAGAGCCGATAAGTTCGCGGATCCGCAGTGCCGCTTGAGCGCTACGGACGAGTTGCGCCATCGCGGAGTTCATCTGCGCCGAGGCCTCGAAAGAAGAGAGGGGAGTGAGGGTAATGACCGCGAGAGCAACCGCGCTGAGGATCTGAGCCTGAACGGATGGAACTCCAACGAGGAGCGCCCCGACGACTGCCAGTCCCATTGATGCGCGATCGATGAATTGAGCCCAAGCAGAGGCGCGGGCGGCCCCTCGTCGAGATGACTCAATGTTGTCCTCGCTGCGTTCGAATTCGCCGCGCGCACGGTCAATGAGTCCGTTAATTGCCAGCTCATCGTAGCCATCGATCAAGGTGACCAGCGAGCTGCTCAGGGCAGCACGTGCCTGGATTCCTTCGACTTGAGCTGCGCGTTGCGCTCGAGCGGTGATAACGGGGGCAACGATCCCAGAAAGGATTAAGCAAAGCGCCAAGATCACTGCAGCGCCGGGAGAAAGAAGTGCCAGAGCGCCGACGGTCGCGCACCCTACAATCGCTGCGACACCTGCAGGAAGGACAGACTTCACAATAAAATCGCCGACCTCGTCGACATCGGATCCCATACGTGCCAGCAGATCACCGCGGCGAAGTGAGATCACTCTGCCGAGATCTGAAGATGCTAAGGCGTCGTAAAGGCTCAGTCGTAGATGGTCCATGCCCTCGAGCGCAACGCGGTGGGAAATCAGGCGTTGAACATAACGCAAAAGGGCACGCGAGACGCCAAAAAGACGTACCGATGTTGCAGCGACAGAAAGTACTAAGACAGGAGGCATCTGTGACGCTCGCGCGATGAGCCAAGCAGATGTTGCACCCAAAGCGATCGATGAACCAATTCCTAGGCTTGCCAGAAGGAGTGCACTGATAAAACGCCACTTATCAACTCGGAGTAGTGACAACGCCCATCGCAAGGAGGATGCTTCCTCAGAAGTGAGAATTCGCATTTTCATTGCTCTCCTCCAACTTCTGCCAATTCGGCCTGATCCTTAACCCGTGAATGAACCTTGATCACTTGGTCTGCTGCATCGATAAGAGCCTGGCGATGCGCAATCGCGATGACCGTTCGACCTTTCTTGCGCAGAGCCTCCATTGCCTTCAAAACGATCTCTTCACTCACAGCGTCCAAGTGGGCCGTCGGTTCATCCAAGATGACAATGGGAGTGCGTGCTAGCAAAGCACGGGTTAGGGCAAAACGTTGTCGTTGGCCAACGGAAAGACCGGCCCCATCTTGGCCAATTTGCGTATCCCAACGCTTGGGAAGCGTGTCCAGAACTTCGCTGAATCCGCAAAGTGCTGCGGCAGCCTCGAGTTCTTCATCTGTTGCAGGTGGAAGCTGCTCGCGTAGGCTTCCGGGAAGCAAAGAAGGGTGCTGTGGTACCCAGGTTATGGCTTCCCACAGTTTTTCTTTGGGAACGTTTTGAAGGGGAATCTCTTCTCCTTCGCGGGTGCAGACCATGAGATGTCCACGCTGAATCGGAAGCAGTCGCATCAGTGCGTAAATTGTGCTGGTCTTTCCTGAGCCTGAGGGGCCCGCAAGGACGCTCAGCGTTCCTGGCAGGATATCCGCGTTCAACCCTGCAGGCGCCCAAGTGCCGCGTGCCTCAATCGAGAGATTGCGCAATGAGAAGGCTGCTAAAGCCCAGTCGATATCGTGATCATCCTGAACTAAGTCTTCCTCTTCGGAGTCTTCACCCAGTGAAGGAATGGGGGTTTCTAAAATCTCGAAGGCTCGTTCGGCCGCGGCGACACCATTCGCGGAGGCATGAAACTGAGCTCCGACCTGACGTAGAGGCTCGAAAACTTCCGGCGCGAGCATGATGACCGCTAGGCCGGTAAATAAAGAAACATGCCCAAAAACCATTCGGAAGCCGACCTCGACGGCCACCAGGGCAACGCAGAGCGTGGAGAGAAACTCCAACACCGCACCAGAGAGGAAAGCAATGCGCAGCGTCGACATTGTCGCGCGCGTATTAGAGCGCGAGAGAGATTCTAAATGCGCTCGAGGAGCGCTTTCGCGTCCCAAAGCGCGAAGGGTCGGTAGCCCTGCAATCAAATCCAGCATTTGTGCACCCAAGCTCTGCATCGTTTCCAGTTTTTCTGCGGAAGCGCTCTGGGTGAAACGCCCAATTAAGGCCATAAAAATTGGGATTAGGGGAACAACGATTGCGGCAATGAAGGCTGACCAGAAATCGAGGAAAAGGATTGTCGCCAGGGCCAGGGGAGTCACAGTTGCTGTGAGGACCAACTGGGGAAGGTAGTCGACGAAGTATGGGGAGAGGTCTGTCAGGCCTCGGGAAAGGAGGGTCGAGGCCTCAGAACCGTGAGTGGCGCGCCAGCGTGGCCCCAGGTTTGAGATGTGTGTCAGGACGCGTCCACGCAACTCGCGGATTGTCCGGTCTGCTGCTCGGTGTCCCAAGGCCTCGCGAACTCCGATGACTGCTGCGCGCACGATAACGATAGCGACCAAGAGAAGAAGCGGCGTGCGTACCTGAGCAAGTGATGCACCGGATGTGACAGCGGGGGAGAGGGCAGCAGAAAGAGCAAGGGTCTGTGCAATCACCAAGACTGCCGTCACAATCCCCAAGAGTGAAATGAGGATGATATGACGACGCGCGCTCGAAGCGTACTTGAGAAGACGGGGGTCCAGTGGGCGCATTCTTCTATTTTCTGTCCTTGGAGAAGGTCCTGCTCGGTGAAAAAACTGGTGGCCCCGGTTTCCCGAGGCCACCAGTGCTGCGGACGATCAGCCCGCGAGGAAATTCTGATCCAGTCGGATCTTGTTCAAGATCAAACCGGTATTCGTTGAAACATCCGAGGAAGAAACGCGAGAGCGGAACTTCCAGTAGGACCACGCGGTGTAGACAAGAACCACGGGGACCAAGCAGAGAGCAACGATCGACATCACGGTGAGAGTTCCCGTAGTCGACGAGGCCTGTGCGATGGTCAGCGAATAAGCGGGATCAATGCTCGACTTCATGACGTTCGGCGCCATAGCTGCGAAGATCCATGCAACTGCTCCGGCCATTGCGAGGCAAGAGAAGAGGAAGGACAGACCTTCGTTACGCAAGACAGCCTGCGAGAAGACAGTCGAGGCGATGAGGCACAGCGCTGCGATGAGCAGCGGGATCCATGCCAAGACGTTCGTTGAGTAGGCGAACTGTCCCCAGATTACCCACACCGCAGCCAGAGCAGTGGCAACCACTGTCGCGGGAGCTGCGAAACCATTCGCGCGCTCCTGCAGGTCACCTTCGGTCTTGAGGGCCAAGAACTGAGCGCCGTGAGCAAGGCACAGGGCAACCAGGACAAGACCACCCAAGAGGGTGTAGGGAGTGAGCAGTGAGAAGAAACCACCGGTCAGCTGGTGAACAGCTGTATTGAGGGAGGAGGGGACGTCCGCAGGTGCAACGACCGCGTTCGTTCCGTGAGTGACGACCTCAATCTTCATTCCCTGAACCAGGTTGGCGAATGCCACACCGAAGAGAAGGGGAACAAGCAGAGCGGAGACGGCGTGAACGCGATCCCAGACACTGCGCCACTGCTCAGACTTGAGCTTCGAGCGCCATTCAACTGCACAAACGCGAACGATGAGCGCCAGCAGAATGAGGAAGAGTGCCAGGTACATTCCCGAGAACATGGTTGCGTACCATTCGGGGAATGCTGCGAAGGTCGCGCCACCTGCGGTGAGCAGCCAGACCTCGTTACCGTCCCAGTGGGGGCCGATTGTGCGTAGCGCTTGGGTGCGCTCGCGATCATCGCGTGCGAGGAAGCCCTGGAGCATTCCCACTCCGTAGTCGAAGCCCTCGAGGACCAGGTACATGGTCCACAAGACAGCGATGAGGATGAACCACAAAATACTCAAAGTCATGGTTTTTCCTTTCCTCAGTAGCCGAATGAGAGTGCGCCAGAGACTGCTTCCTTATCGGTAGCGTCCTTGGGGCGGGGGTGGAGTCCCTCGACGGCGTAGCGCTTCATGAGGATGAACCACACGACACCGAGGATTGCGTAGAGGATGGAGAAGACGCTCATCGACACCAGGACCTGCCAGGCGGGAACAGCGCTGGAGATACCGGCAGATGTCATCATCATGACCGATCCGACGGGATCGCCGCTTTCAAGGCCTGCGAGGTTGGGAACAACAACCCAGGGTTGACGGCCCATTTCGGTGAAGATCCAACCGAAAGATGCACCGAGGAAAGGCATGGGGATTGAAACGAGTGCGAAGATCCCCAGGGCCTTCGATGCGGAAGTCTGTCCCTTACGGGTTGCCCACAGACCCCACAGTGCGAGTGCTGCGGAGAATGCTGCAGTACCGATCATCAGGCGGAATGTCCAGAAGGTCACCATCTGCGGGGGACGGAAATCGTATTGCTTCGCGTCGCCGTAGGTCTTGACAAAATCCTCATTGGAGTTGAGGAGCTCAACCATGCGCTGCTGCTCATCTGCAACACCCTTAACGTCTGCAGAGAAGGAGTTGTGAGACATGAAAGCAGCGACGCCGGGAACCTGAATGAACTTGGTCGGCTGCTTGCCGTCATCGCCCAAGGGGCAGTCGCCGAATTGAGCAACGGTAAATGCTGCGCCTTGGGTATCGACGCAGACGCCTTCTGCAGCTGCCATCTTCATGGGCTGGATCTTGACCAGTTCTTGGCCCTGGAAGTGGCCGCTTGCTGCGGTTCCGAGCCCACCGATGAGGATCACCAGCAGGCCGAAGCGCGCGATAGGACGCCACATAGACGAGGCTTCCTTTGCTCCCTCTTCACCACCGAGGCGCTTGGCGCGGGTCATCCACCAGAATGCGATACCGGCAACGAAGGTACCGGCAACAAGCCAAGCAGATGTGATGACGTGGGAGTACTCCCACACGAGGACCGGGTTGGCGACAACCTTGAGGAAGCCAGCGACTCCGTCGAGCTCTGCACGGCCCGTTTCGGGGTTAAAGCGTGCGCCGACGGGGTGCTGCATCCAAGAGTTCGCGCCCAAGATCCACAGTGCCGAGAACATCGTGCCGAAGGAAACGAGCCAGATGCAGGCAAGGTGCCATCCCTTGGAAAGGCGGCCCCATCCAAAGATCCACAGACCCAGGAAGGTTGATTCGAGGAAGAAGGCCAGAAGGGCCTCGACTGCAAGCGGAGCGCCAAAGATATCGCCGACGTAACGTGAGTACTCCGACCAGTTCATGCCGAATTGGAATTCCTGCACGATACCGGTGGCAACGCCAAGGGCGAAGTTGATCAAGAGCAACTTGCCGAAGAATCGAGTTGCCTGGAGCCATTCCTCTTTACCGGTCTTGTGCCACACGGTCTGCATAATTGCGACCAGGAGTGACAGACCGATGGTGAGAGGAACCAAGACGAAGTGGTAAACGGTCAGGATGCCGAATTGCCATCGTCCCAGTGTCAGCGCATCAAGTGCTGCTGGAGCAAAGGTCATGGTCATAGTCCTGTCTCAGGGAAATTGTGTTCAGGGTGTGTCATAAGTTCGTCACGGCTGTGGCAAAACTTTGACGACGTTGTGTCAACAAATATAGTTCACCACCGTGTTTAATGCTGCTTTTCTGAATAAAACTGCAGCTGTGTCGTTTTATTTAAAGTGATTCTATGGTGACGCGGTGAACATTGGAAGAACCGCCGTGAAAGTGCCCGGGCATGCCTGCAATCCCTATGAGAGAATGGGGAATACGAAATGGGTGGAGCGCACTCTCCGTCCATCGCAGGGCGGCCTGTTTGTAACAGATGAACGCCTGCGGTTGCCAGCTGCAACTTCGATAAGACTTCCGCTTCATTGCGTGTAATACAGACCCAGCAGTGCGAGCTCGGTCAACATACTGACATTGTGAAAGAAGAGGCCATGCCTGAAACTCCAGCAGCAACTCTGCTTTTCCAGGCTCCGACATTCCAGGAACCGACTTTTTCTGCCCCCGCAAATACCTCGCAGAGTGAGACGGAAGAAAAGCCCCGCCGTCGCTCGCATACCCGCGAAGTGAAGGTGGAGGAAACGACCGAAGAAACAACGCCGAAGAAGCGCGCGCGTTCGCGAAAGAAGGCTTCAGACGAGGATGTCTCCTCAGAGGCCGCTCAGCCAAAGCGTCGTCGCTCTCGGCGTAAGGATCAGGACGAAGAAACGCCTGAGATTGCCGAGAAAGAGCAGGCAGCACCTGCTAGTGAGGCTGCTGACAGTGCGGATAGTTCTGAAAGCGGTGAAGAGACAACTCGCCGTCGTCGCCGTCGTCGCGTTCGCGCCTCTGAAGCTCAAGAGGGAAGTGACGAGGTTCAGGCGCTCAAAGGATCAACCCGCCTCGAGGCCAAGAAACAGCGCCGCAAGGAAGGGCGCCGCGAGGGACGTCGTCACCACCGCATCACCGAGTCTGAATTCCTGGCTCGACGTGAGTCTGTGAACCGAAAGATGGTGATTCGCGGCCAGGACGGTCTGGATCAGATCGCAATTATCGAAGACGATCTTCTGGTCGAGCACTATGTTGCGCGCCGTACTCAAAAGACGGCAGTCGGCAATATCTATATGGGGCGCGTTCAAAATGTTCTGCCCTCGATGGAGGCTGCCTTCGTTGATATCGGCAAGGGACGCAATGCTGTCCTTTATGCCGGTGAAGTGAATTGGGACGCGGTTGGACTTGAAGGAAAGCCGCGCCGCATCGAATCTGCCCTAAAGTCCGGCGACCCGGTCCTGGTCCAGGTCACGAAGGACCCGATCGGTCACAAGGGTGCACGCCTGACCAGTCAGATCACTTTGGCTGGACGCTACCTTGTCCTGATCCCCGGTGGCTCCATGATGGGCATTTCGCGAAAGCTTCCTGAGCGTGAGCGCATCCGTTTGAAGAAGATCCTCAAGCAGGTTGTCCCTGATTCTGCCGGCGTCATTGTGCGTACCGCAGCTGAAGGGGCAACGGAAGAGCAAATTCGCGATGATGTTCGCCGTTTGAGTAAGCAGTGGGAAGATATTGAATCCAAGCTTTCCACGACGAAGAACGCCCCGGTGTTGCTGCGTGGTGAGCCTGAGCTTGCGGTTCGCGTTGTCCGTGACATCTTCAATGAAGACTTTACAGAGCTCATCATTGAAGGTAACGAAACCTATGAAACGGTCAAGGCTTACGTTGATGAGCTCTCTCCTGAGCTTTCCGATCGCGTGAGCAAGTGGGTTGGAACGGAAGATGTTTTCCACGCCTACCGCGTGGATGAGCAGCTTGCCAAGGGAATGGACCGCAAGGTCTGGTTGCCCAGTGGTGGCACGCTCATCATCGATCGCACCGAAGCCATGACCGTTATCGACGTGAACACCGGTAAGTTCATCGGTGCGGGCGGAACTTTGGAAGAGACGGTCACCCGAAATAATCTCGAGGCCGCCGAAGAGATTGTCCGCCAGCTTCGTCTGCGCGATATCGGTGGAATCGTCATTATCGACTTCGTTGACATGGTTTTGGAGTCGAACCGCGACCTTGTGCTTCGTCGCCTGGTTGAGTGCTTGGGCCGAGACCGCACACGTCATCAAGTCACTGAAATCACGTCACTGGGTCTGGTTCAGATGACCCGTAAGCGTGTGGGTGAGGGGCTGGTTGAGGCCTTCTCTACCACCTGTGAGGCTTGCGAGGGTCGCGGATTTATTGTCCATCACCACCCGGTAGAGATTCAGGGCGCGGCTGAGGAGGCTCCGAAGCGCTCGAAGAAGTCTCAAAATCGTGCGCGCGTTGAGGACAGCCCTGAGCATGAACGAGCTCGCGAGGCAATGACTGCAATCGCAGCTGCAAGCAGTCGTGAGGAGTCAGCTCAATCCGCTCACCAGGATGATGAAGCGCAAGTTTCGGATGAGAAATCCGAATCTGTACAGCAGGATGCATCGCCGAAGCGAAAGGCTGTTCGCGAGGCCTCGGCAGAGGTGAAGCGCCAGCGTCGTTCACGTAGGGTCACGCGTCCCCAGGAAGACGGCCCCGTTGTCAGTGGGGGAGAAGCTGCTCCCGAATCTCAGGACACCCCCGCTGCTGCACCCGTACAAACCCAGCCGCAATCAGCAGTGGTACGTGACGAAGCCTCGGCACCCGAGAAGGCTACTAAGCCGTCACGTCCCGCGCGTTCGCGTCGACGTCTCGCGGTGAGTGAGGCCAGTGAACCCGCTCGGGTCCATATTGATCTTCCGGAGCCAGCGGCACCTGTTGCTGCAACCCATACGACGCAAGAGATTGTGATCAACGTTCCTCCGCGGAGCGAAGAAACAGCTCCTGTGAAGCGCTCTCGTCGGCGCCGGGTTGCGGTGAGTGAACCCGCAGCGCCCCCGGTTGAAGGGTGACAGTGCCCAAGCACACACCCAAAAAACGAAAAAAATCCCTCTAGCGGTTTGCTTCAGGCGGGGTTTTCAGCTAAATTTGATCGTCGGCGCAACGAGCGCCAACGGGCTTAGTGTTTCTTGATGAGGAACGTTGTTCGAACGTGGAAGCCTAGCCCGTCCAAGTTTCGAGAAGAGATGAGCTTCAACGTGGTCTACGCGATCGTCAAGGCCGGCGGCCGGCAGGAAAAGGTGTCCGTCGGTGACGTCGTCGTCGTCGACAAGCTGGCAGAAGAAATTGGTGCCAGCATCGAACTCCAGCCTTTGATGCTGGTCGATGGCGATGCAATCACCGTCGAGCCCAGCGCACTGGAGAAGGTCACGGTCAAGGCAGAGGTTGTTGACTCTGCTAAGGGCCCGAAGATCTCCATTATTAAGTACAAGAACAAGACCGGTTACCGTAAGCGTCAGGGTCATCGCCAGAAGCTCTCGGTTGTCAAGATCACTGAGATCGCCTGAACCGTTCGATATAGAAAGTAGACGTCGAGATGGCACATAAGAAGGGCCTTGGCTCCTCCCGCAACGGCCGCGACTCGAACGCCCAGCGACTGGGCGTCAAGCGCTACGGCGGCCAGCTGGTAAACGCCGGCGAAATTATCGTTCGTCAGCGCGGCACCCACTTCCACCCCGGTGAGGGCGTTGGTCGTGGCAAGGACGACACCCTCTTCGCGCTGCGCGCGGGTGCGGTTGAGTTCGCAACCCGTCGTGACCGTAGGGTTGTCAACATCGTTGAGCCGGTCTCTGCCTGAGACCGACCGCTGATTGGGGGCGTCCGGCACAAGGCCGGATGCCCCTTTTCACTATCCTGATTCGCGCTGGCGCGCACTGGCCAAGACTGGAGACCACAGTGGCAAGCTTTGTCGATCGAGTAACGATTTTCGCCCAGGGAGGCAACGGCGGCCATGGCGTTGCCTCGGTGAAACGCGAAAAGTTTAAGCCGCTGGGAGGACCCGACGGTGGAAACGGTGGCAATGGCGGCTCTGTCATCCTTGAAGTCGACCCTCAGGTCACGACTCTGCTGAGCTACCACCGGAACCCGCACCAGCGCGCGGAAAATGGAACCCAGGGCATGGGTGATTTCCGTCAGGGAAGAAATGGTGCGGATACGATTCTTCCTGTCCCAGATGGCACCGTTGTGAAATCGACCCGCGGTGAGCTCCTTGCTGACCTTACGGGGGTTGGAGCTCAATTTGTCGTGGCTGAAGGTGGCCGCGGTGGTCTGGGAAATGCCGCTCTTGCCTCGAAGAAGCGCAAGGCTCCCGGTTTTGCTCTCCTGGGTGAACCCGGCGAAGAACACAATGTCGTTCTGGAGTTGAAGTCCGTCGCAGATGTTGCGCTTGTTGGATATCCTTCGGCTGGAAAGTCATCCCTAATCGCTGCGATGTCTGCAGCGCGCCCAAAGATTGCCGACTACCCCTTCACGACCCTCGTTCCAAACTTAGGCGTTGTCCAAGCCGGAGAAGCACGTTTTACAGTTGCCGATGTTCCCGGACTCATTCCTGGTGCTTCTGCTGGTAAGGGACTCGGTCTAGATTTTCTGCGCCATATCGAGCGCTGTGCAGTTATTGTGCACGTCTTGGATACTGCGACCTTTGAAGTTGATCGAGATCCGGTTTCCGACCTGCGCACGATTGAAGCAGAACTCGCTGCATACGAGGGGGATCTGGGCGAAATCGAAGGCTATGTCCCCCTGATGCAGCGTCCTCGTGTGATTGCGCTGAATAAGATCGATATTCCTGACGGCAAGGATTTGGCCGAGATTACCAAGCCCGAGCTTGAGGTCTTCGGTTGGCCAATTTTTGAGGTCTCAGCAGTAAGCCATGAAGGCTTAAAGGACTTCTCGTTTGCGCTTGCACGCCTCGTTGAGGAACACCGAGCACAGCTGCCCGCGCTCGAAGCAGCGCGTACGGTTCTTCGGCCTCGTCCGGTGGGAAGCAAGGATGAGATTACTGTCCGCGTTGTCGAACACGCGGGGGAGACCGTTTACCAGGTGCGTGGGCGCAAACCCGAGCGCTGGGTGCTTCAGACCGACTTCTCCAACGACGAGGCCGTGGGTTACCTTGCCGATCGCCTTGCCGGTGCCGGTGTGGAAGAAGAACTGATGAAGGCGGGAGCTCACGCTGGCGATACCGTCGTTATTGGAACCCTTCACGACGGCGTCATTTTCGATTGGGAGCCTACCTTGACGACCGGTCCTGAGCTGCTTGGACAGCGAGGAACTGACCTGCGTCTGGACCGAAATGAACGCCGCACGACAAGCGAACGTCGCGAACGCTATCGCGACATGATGGATGCAAAGTCGGCGGCTCGTGAAGAACTTTGGACCGAAAGGTCCAGTGGTGTCTGGACCGATCCGGAGGATGAACGCTAAATGTCCCCAAGGGGTAGTGCGGTGCAGCAGGCGCGTCGCATCGTTGTGAAAATCGGCTCCTCGTCGCTCACCCGTGAAGACGGCGGGCTGGATCTGAATCGAATTGATTCCGTTGCCCGGCTGGTTTCAGCGAAGGCAAGGCGAGGCTGCGAGATTCTCATTGTCTCCTCGGGAGCTGTCGCTGCCGGTTTGGAACCTCTTGGACTGAGTTCGCGCCCGAAGGACCTCGCAAGTGTGCAGGCTGCTGCGGCGATGGGACAGGGATACCTGATGGCCCGCTGGTCCTCAGCTTTCCAGGCCCACCATCTACACGTTGCGCAGGTTCTGCTGACCGCTGCGGATGTGATGCAGCGTGAACACTACACGAACGCGATGTCTGCACTGGATAAGCTTCTTGCCTACGGTGTTGTGCCGATCATTAATGAAAATGATGCAGTCACGACCCGTGAGGTACGTTTCGGTGATAATGACCGACTTGCCTCTTACGTCGCGCAAATGGTGGGCGCGGATATTTTGATTCTGCTCACCGACGTCGATGGGCTCTATACAGCTCCTCCTTCGCAACCTGATGCTCGTTTAATTTCTGAAGTCAACGCGACCGATGAACTCAGCAACGTTGACGTCAGGGGAGCGGGCTCCTCGGTGGGCACAGGAGGCATGGCAACGAAGCTACATGCTGCTAGCATGGCGCAACATGCCGGTATCGGGGTTGTTTTGACCAGCGCGGATCGTTTGAGTGAAGCTCTGAACGGTGAAGCAGTTGGTACGTGGTTTGAACCCACGCGTCATCGCCCAGCTTCTCGCACGCTTTGGATTGCTCATGTTGCCACCTCTAGCGGCCAATTGCTGATTGACGCCGGTGCGCGTAGGGCAATCACCCATGGCAAAAAATCTCTTCTTCCCGCGGGTATTAAAGAGGTTCTGGGTGTTTTTTCAGCGGGCGATGTCGTCGACATTGCTGACGATAATGGATTGATTGCGCGCGGAATTTCGCGCTATGACTCAGATACACTGGCGCGCATCATCGACTCACACGAGGGCTCAGAAACGAATAAACACATGCGCCCAGCGGTTCATCGCGATGATCTAGCACTTCTGGTTCGGGAGTAGAACATGAGTAATGATCTGGATATTTTCGAGTTGAGTGACCGCGCGAAGCGGGCACAGCGCGCGCTAGCAACTTCGACTACCGCGCAGCGCAACGGTATTCTCTTGGCAATTTCTCGCGCACTCGTCGACCACTGTGAGCAGATCCTTCACGCGAATGCGCAGGACTGCCAGCGCGCCGAAGAACGCGGTATGGCTGCTGGTCTGGTTGACCGCCTCCGTCTTGATGAATCCCGTATTCGCGCGATTTCCAGTGCGGTGCTTGACGTGATTGCTCTTGAGGACCCGGTTGGTACCGTGATCCGTGGCGGCCGTACGGACGATGGTCTTCGTGTGACCCAGCTTCGAGTTCCCATGGGTGTCATTGGGATGATTTATGAGGCTCGTCCGAATGTTACTGTCGACGCCTCAATCCTGTGCTTGAAAGCCGGAAACGCAGTGATTCTTCGTGGTGGAAGTGCAGCGCAGAATACCAATGAGACTCTTGTTGAGGTTATTCGTGCGGCCATTGACTCCCTTGGTTTTTCAGCTGATCTTGTTCAAACAGTTGATCCCTGGGGTAGGGACGGGGCACGTGCCATGATGCGCGCACGCGGAGGCATTGATGTTTTGATTCCGCGCGGTGGCGAGGGCCTGATCCGTGCAGTGGTGGAAGAGTCGACCGTTCCTGTTATCGAGACGGGAACGGGAAACTGCCACGTCTATGTTGATTCGGGAGCCGACGTTGATGCGGCGGTGCGGATCATTATCAATGCGAAGACTCAAAGGGTCGGGGTCTGTAATGCCGCAGAAACCCTTCTAGTCCACCGCGATATGGTTCCGAGCTTCCTCCCTCAAGCTTTAGAGGAGCTTACTCACGCCGGGGTACGTATTCATGCCGATGCCGCTGTGCGCGAATGTGCCGCACATGTGGGCGGCCTTGATCAGAGCCTGATCAGCGAAGCGACAGAGGAAGATTGGCGTACTGAATACCTGTCAATGGATTTGGCAGTGAAGGTCGTTGACTCGATTGAGGAAGCGGTTGAACATATTCGCCGCTATTCCTCAGGACATACCGAAGCGATTTGTACTGCTTCGATCAGCGCGGCGAACTATTTCCGCTCAAATATTGATAGTGCGGCTATTGCTGTCAACGCCTCGACACGCTTTACTGATGGTGGCCAGCTTGGATTGGGTGCGGAAATCGGTATTTCCACGCAGAAATTGCACGCCCGTGGCCCCATGGGGCTGGCTGAGCTGACAACCAGCCAGTGGGTTATCGAAGGTGACGGAGCAGTTCGAAAGTAGGGGAGGAAAGCGTGCCAACTTTGGACTCGGCCTCGGGAAAACTACGTCGCTCGATCGGAATTATGGGTGGAACCTTTGATCCGATCCACCACGGTCACTTGGTGGCGGCATCCGAAGTGATGGATGTCTTCCAGCTCGACCAGGTGATTTTCGTCCCTACGGCTATGCAGCCCTTCAAAGCGGGGCGCAAGGTGACTCCTGCGGAACATCGTTATTTGATGACGGTGATCGCGACGGCCTCGAACCCTCGATTTTCAGTTTCGCGAGTCGATATTGACCGAGGCGGGACAACCTACACGATCGATACTCTTCATGATCTGCGAAAAATCTATCCGGATGCGGACTTCTACTTCATCACCGGAGCGGATGCGCTAACACAGATCGTTCAATGGAAAGACGCTGATCTTCTCTTCGAAATTGCGCACTTTATTGGGGTGACGCGTCCAGGACATGTGCTTGATGCGAAGAAACTTCCCGCTTCGTCGGTGTCCCTACTGGAGGTGCCTGCAATGGCAATTTCTTCAACGGACTGCCGCAAGCGTGTCGAGCGCGGAAAGCCGGTGTGGTACTTGGTGCCCGATGGGGTTGTCCAATACATCAATAAATACAGGCTGTATCAGTAGCCCTCATGCAGTGATTCAGTTGCTGGACCATCGTCTCCTTCGGTAGCCGCAAGGCCCAGAAAATGGCAGACTGAAAACGGCGAAAGGAAAAATGTGGACGTTCAAAGCAAAGACCTGATCAGCAGTGCCCTGCGTGGCGCGGCCAATAAACTCGCGCAAGATCCAGTGTTGATTGATGTTTCTCAGCGCCTGGGGATCGCGGAGTCTTTCCTTCTGGTCTCTGCCCCTTCGTCGCGTCAGGTGCGCGCAATCGCTGAGGAAATCATGGACGAGATCGGGCGCGATTACCACATCATTCCTCAGCGCATCGAGGGCCGCAGCGAAGGCACTTGGGTGCTGGCTGACTACGGCGATGTTGTTATTCACGTGATGAGCCAGGAAGACCGCGAGTTTTACGCTCTTGAGCGCTTGTGGTCAGATCAGACAATTACTCGCCTTGAACTTCCTGATGTGGCGCCCGGTGCAGCTGTGCGTCGCGTTATGACTCCTTCGCAGGTTATTGAGGAGATGGGCGAATGAGCATCGATACTTCTTCCGTTTCTGCCGAGGCCGTGGCTGGGTATTCTCAGATCGCTGGTGCGCGGCGGATTGTTTTTCTTCGTCATGGACAGACCGACTACAACGTCCAGCATCGTTTCCAAGGGATCATTGATATTCCTTTGAACTCTATTGGTCGCGAGCAAGCCGTCGAGGGCGGTCAGGTTCTGGCTCGCCGGCTTGCTGGTGGAGGTCGAATTGGCGGTCTGAACGCCGATTATGTTTCAGCAACGGCTGTTCGCATTGTCTCCTCGCCCTTGGAGCGTGCATTCAATACCGCTCAGGCATTGGCTGAGGAACTGAAGACCTTAGGCGTCGAAGCGGGGG
Organism: Pauljensenia sp.; assembly: GCA_042645485.1. Lineage (GTDB taxonomy): Bacteria > Actinomycetota > Actinomycetes > Actinomycetales > Actinomycetaceae > Pauljensenia. The sequence goes on along the minus strand of JBHRQN010000001.1, from coordinate 24,941 downwards.
AGATCGCTGTTGATAAGCGCCTTCTCGAGCGTTCCTACGGCGTTTTTGAAGGTCTGGATTTCGATCAGATTGCCGAGCAATACCCCGAGTGGTTGCTCGAGTGGCGGCAGACGGGTGAAAGCGCGGGAGCCGGTGTTGAGCCCGGTGGTGTAGTAGGCGATCGCGTTCGCGAGGCCGTGCTTGAGCATGCGGCAGAGGTTCCCGAAGGAGGTACTTTGGTGGCCGTTTCGCATGGCGCTGCGATCGCTCGCGGCGTGATGTCCACGATTGGCTTGGATCCGCGTCACTTTGATTGCATTCGCGGCGTTGACAATGTTCACTGGTCAGAACTTGTCCTAGCCGGTGGTGGCGGTTCTGGTGCCTCGGGTGCCGCGCGTTGGCGTCTGGCTTCGCACAATGTCGGAGCTCGCCCGGAGGTCTTTGGGGCATAGAGGAGCGCAGATGTGTTTCCTCGCACAGCTTCTTAATTTTGCCTTGGCGGGTATCGTCCGCTATTCTTAACAGGTCCGAGCGAGAGATCGCCGGAACCTACGGGGCTATGGCGCAGTTGGTAGCGCGCTTCCATGGCATGGAAGAGGTCAGGGGTTCGAATCCCCTTAGCTCCACAAAAAGACCGCTGGATGTTTGAGCATCCAGCGGATTTTTGTATGGGAAAAGAGTTCAAACGCGCATGGGTGGCGATAAGAAGTCGTCATTGGGAGTAGTCCCTGAATAAAGCAGGAGGGGAGCCGGATTGAATCCGACTCCCCTCAAACTGTAGGTGAGCGACGCTCAGTGCACGTCGATCGCTTCCTCAGCTCCGGCCTCGGGAAGGGTAGGCTCACTATCCGTGCGCGCAACCACTCCACGAATCCAGCGGTAGAGGAGGGCAATGCTTCCGATGAAGAAGATTGCACCAATGAAGGTTGCCGGCGTTGCGAAGGAATCGCCCACGACGGCAAGTGGTTCTTCACTTCCTGTCGCGCCAACAATGCCCGCGTAGATCACGCCAAAGAGGCTCTCGCCGACGATCAAGCCGGTTGCCAAGAGTGTACCCATACGGCGGGCACGCTCGGGATCCTTGCGAGTGCCAGACCAGCGATCATAGAAGAAGCCGATGATGCCACCGACGGGGATCAAAATGGTCAGCGAAGCGGGCAGGTACATGCCCATGCCCACGGCCAAAGGCGGCAGAGCAAAGCGACGCTTCGTCGTGAGGTTCAAAACCTCGTCGATGATGATGACAACAACACCAATGATGGCGCCCAGACCCAGCAGACTCCAGTCCTGGGTTCCACCGATGACACCCTTTGCGAGGGAGGAAATCAACGAGGCCTGAGGAGCAGCAAGCGCGTCAGCACCAGCGTTGGGAGCTCCTTGGAAGCCGAAGGCATTCTGCATGAGGTTCAGAACCGGAGGAATGATAAGCGCGCCAAAAACAACACCGATGACCAAAGCCACCTGCTGCTTCCACGGAGTCGCGTTCACCAGCTGACCGGTCTTGAGGTCCTGCAGATTATCATTCGAAATCGTTGCAATACAGAAGACAATCGCGGCGGTAAAGAGTGTGTAGGCGATCAGGGCTGTTGTCTCTGCAGCAGTGGAGCCGTGACCGTGAACGGCAACGATTGCCAGTGCAGTGAGGACGACGACCAAAATACCCACTCCGGATACGGGGCTATTGGACGAACCGATAAGGCCGGCCATGTAGCCGCAGACCGCTGCAACCAGAAGGCCTGCAAGAAGGGTGAAGATCACCGAAACAGCAATGAGCATTGCTGTGTTGTGTGCGATTTCCGTTCCGTTTGTAAACAGCCAGAGCAGGCCGCCCACGGGAATCATCGACAAGACGATGACCAGTGCGACGATCGTGATCGGGATGTCACGTTCGGTCTGAGGAACCTCTCCGCCATCGTGACGGGTGTGAGAGGAACGCATTGCATCGCGGATTCCCTTGACGATTGGGGAAATGATCTTGACCAGGGTCCAGATTGCAGCAACGGCCATGACACCTGCACCGATGTAACGCACCTGGCTGGAGAAAACTGTACTCACGATGTCTGACACATCGGAGCCATCAAGCTGACCTGCACTGAAGTAGGGGATCAGGATGAAGTAGGAGACGAACATGCCGATGAGCATCGCGATGCCAACGGTCAATCCGACAAGGTGTCCAACACCGATCAAGGCGAGCGACAGGGAAGTTCCGATTGAGGTTGCGCCGGCGCCGAGTTTAAATGTCGCGGAAAGCGATGACGCTGCAACCTTCATGTAGGACAGCAAAGACATCACTGCGGAGCAGATTGCGCCCCAAATGATTGCGTGCAGGCCAAGAGTATTGTCGTTCGACTTCTCGTGTGCATCGCCGACTTTGAGGATCTCGGCTCCCGCAACACCTTCGGGGTAGGGAAGATCAGATCCGGTCACCAGCGCGCGACGCAGCGGGATCGAGTACATCACGCCTAGAAGGCCACCGACTGCGCAGACGGCCATTGTCGTCCAGTAGGGGAAACCGCTCCACCAGCCGACAATAACCAAGCCGGGGAGGATGAAGATCACTGCGGAAAGAGTTCCTGCAGCAGATGCAATCGTTTGGACAATGTTGTTTTCTTGGATGGTGTGATCGGCAAAAAACCGTAGAATTGCCATCGAGATGACGGCTGCAGGGATCGAGGTTGCGAAGGTTAATCCGACTTTCAATCCGAGGTAAACGTTTGCCGCGGTAAACAATAGGGTGATAATTCCACCGATAATAATGCCGCGGAAGGTCAATTCCTTCAGTGACGAGCGAGTGCTCGTTGTAGGCGTAGACACGTGAATCCTTTCCGTGTTCTGACGTTGTGGCCGCTAGCGCGGTCATCAGTCGGTCAGACTAGTGATTGCAAGTCTAATCTCCTTATGAAAATGAAGTTCAATGTATGGTCACAATTTGGGAAAATTCCGTAAATGCTGGAGAAAATGAAATGAAGAACACACAGCGATGATGAGTGATCAGCGAAAATCGTATTCCAGAGCCGCAGTCTCGACGTCTCTTGCCTTCCTCGGCATTGTCGTGATGAGTGTGACCATGCGTTCCGGGGCAACATCGATTGGACCGTTGCTTGGGTATATTTCGCAGGCCTATCACGCGGGCGCAGGTGCTCTGGGAGTTCTTTCTGCTCTTCCGTGTTTGGTTTTTGCAGGTGTTGGCCTGATGGCTGTCCCCATGTCGAAGCGCTGGGGGATGAGCCTGATCCTTACGCTTGGGACATTCATCAGCGGGCTTGGTTTGCTTCTTCGTCCCTGGGCTGGGAACTTCACTTTCTTCTGCGTCCTCAGTGTTCTTGCTCTTGTTGGGCCCGCGCTGGCTAATGTCTTGGTTCCCGCGTGGATTAAGTACCACGAGGCCGGGAGAGGGACACTGCTTGTTACTGCCTATGGGACGCTTCTTTTGATCGGCGGTGCCTTTGGTTCAGCGCTTGCTGTTCCGCTTGCTGGTAAGGACGGCAGTTATTGGCAGTATTCTCTGGCAACTTGGGTTGTCTTTGCCTTCTTGGCAGGTCTGGTCTGGATCAGGATTGCTGTGCGTACAGGTAAGGATCGCCCTGATGGCGTAGCTGAGCGCGCCGCTCATGAAGTACCCACAGACAATGAATCTCAAAAACGGGAAGAGTCTCAGCGAGCTTTGACCCCGAGGTTGCCAATCTATCGCTCACGAACAGCCATTGCTCTGGTTCTTGGATTTGGCCTTCAATCACTCAACGCCTATGTGCAATTTACCTTCCTTCCTCAAATTCTGATCAATGCTGGGTACTCCTCATCCTTTGCGTCTCTCATGGCGGCACTGGTGAATTTGTGGGCGGTTGTTGGTGGACTGGTGATTCCCTTCATGATTGACACCGTTGGAAGGCATATTCCGTGGCTCGCGGCATTCTTGGGTCTTCTCGCCTTCAGCGGGTGGATTGGACTTGCAGCCTTCCCCGGGAGTTACGCACTGATCTGGGTATCGCTCTTAGCAATCGGTGGTTTTACCTTCCCGCTGATTTTGGCGCTCATTCCAGCACGCTCTCGCGACGCTGCTGTGACTGCGGATCTGTCGGCCTTGGTTCAGCCTATCGGCTATATCATCGCTGCAGTTGGGCCGATCGGTTTTGGTCTTTTGCTCCAGTCGCTTGGGAATCAAACCATTCCATTGATTGCTATGTCTGTAACCGGTTTGCTCATGGGTGTAGCGACCTTTGTTGGCGCTGGAACAGGAATGATCGATGATGAGCTTGAAGTCTAAACTCATATAAAACAAAGCGGGGGGCTAGTTCAGTGTGAACCAGCCCTCCGCTTATGTCTCTTATATCAGTTCAGGTCTGCAGCCTGAGCGTTCAGCATGCGCTCCGTCGTCGAAATCTGCTCGCGAAGCAGGCGAACCAAAGCAGCAGATGCATTCCGGTGGTTGGAGATCCACTCGTTTCCCTTGGCGATCGGATCGATGCCCTGGACGTATCCCGCAAGGGCCTTGGGGAACATCAAGGTGACAATATCTTCAGCGATGTGGAAGGTGTGATCCTTCCAAATCTGCTCCAGAGAATCGAAGTAGTCAGCAACCACCGGGACATACATTTCGGGGTTCGTTCGTGCCTGGGCCCAGAAGCCCGAGACCATTGCCCAACGGGTGTCATTGGGAATAGACAGGTCACGAAGAACGGCATCCCACGTCTGCTGCTTGACACCTTGATCGGGAACGGCGGCTCGCGCTGCGGCGGCCTTCTGGTGACCCGTCATCGTGTCGTCCTCGGTCTCAAGAGCTGCGATCTCGGCCTCGCCAGCAACGCCTCCGCGGACCAGAGCAATGAGGAGAGCCCAGCGCAGGTCGACATCCAGATCCAAGCCCATCAGGGTCTGGGTTCCATCGTAGAGTCCCTGAATGGCCTCGAAATGCTCGGGGAGAACGGCGCAGTGCGCAAGCTGGCGAACGAAGAGCTGCTGTTCGTCAGAGTGTGCAGCCGCGGTGCGCGCAAGAATGAGCAAGCCTGAAGCAACGCGCTCTTGCAGAGCAGCACGCTTTGCGGGAGCGACGTAGGTCTTCAGTGCCTGGTCAAGGTGACGCAGGTAGAGGCGCAGCATAGTTGCATTGCGCTCAACAGGCAGCGCGGTGAGCAACAGCGTGAGGTAGTCGTGTGCGGGCATCTCGCCATCGCGGGTCATGTCCCAAGCCGAGGCCATGATGACACCGCGAGTCAAGGAATCCTCGAAGCGAGAGATATTGCGGATTGCGAAGTCAAGAGACTGTGGATCCAGGCGAATCTTTGCGTAGGCCAGATCCTGGTCGTTAATAAGGATGAGATCGGGGCGTGCGATTCCCTGAGCTTCTTCGACAACGGTCGAGGCGCCATCAACATCAAGTTCCTGGCTGAAAACGCGAGAGATTGTTCCCTCTTCGTTTGCGCTGTAGCCGGAAACGATCAAGCGGTGAGGACGAAGAGAAGACCCCTCAGAGAAGGACTCCTGAAGCACAGCAAGCTTGGTGATCGTCCCGTTATCGTCGACCTCAATTTCGGGGCGAAGCAGAGTGATGCCAGCTTCTTCCAGCCAGACTCGCGACCACTGCTTGAGATCGCGACCCGAGGCCTTCTCGAGTTCGTCAAGAAGATCTGCCAAGGTGGCGTTCTGGTAGGAGTGCTTCGTCAGGTATTCGTGCAGGCCCGCAAAGAAGTGCTCGCGGCCGACATAGCTGACCAGCTGGCGAAGAACCGATGCTCCCTTTGCATAGGTAATGCCGTCGAAGTTCACCTCGACATCGGCAAGATCTCGGATCTCAGCGGTAATGGGGTGAGTGGTGGGGAGCTGATCCTGGTTCATGCCCCAGTCCTTGCGGAGCATGAAGCCGGTCCAACCTTCTGTGTACTCGGTTGCTTCGGCCAGAGCCAAGTGGCTCATGAATTCAGCGAAAGACTCATTGAGCCACAGATCGTTCCACCACTTCATGGTGACCAGATCGCCAAACCACATGTGTGCCAGCTCGTGGAGGATCGTATTGGCGCGAGCTTCCAAGTCAGCAGTCGTGGGGCGGGTACGGAAAATGTACTGGTCGCGGAAAGTGACACAGCCGGCGTTCTCCATCGCACCCGCGTTGTATTCGGGGACGAAGATCTGGTCGTAGGTCTTGAAGGGGTAAGGAATTCCGTAAGCGGCCTCGAAGAAGGAGAATCCCTGGCGGGTGATTTCGAGGATGCGATCAGAATCCAAGGAGTCGATAAGCGATGCGCGGCACCATACACCGAGGGGGATCGTGCGGCCATCACTGGAGACCAGGGAATCGGTAACGCCCTGGTAGGGGCCAGCGATAATCGCAGTGATGTAGGTGGAGATGCGCTCGGTTTCTTCGAAACGATACGTCCAGCGGTCCTCGTGAACCTCGGGCTCGGGGGTAGCCGAGTTCGAGAAGACCTTCCAGCCTGCAGGAACGGTGACCGTGAAAGTAAAGGTTGCCTTGAGGTCGGGCTGCTCGAAAGTCGTAAAGACGCGGCGGGCATCAGGCACCTCAAACTGCGAGTAGCAGTAGGCCTGTGAATCCGCGGGGTCCACGAAGCGGTGAAGGCCTTCACCGGTGTGCATGTACTGGCAGTCAGCCTCGACAGTCAAGGTATTGTGGGCCGCAAGGGGAGGTAGGGTAATGCGGTTGTCCTGGTGGATCACCGGGTCCAAAGTTTCGCAGTTGAGAACGATCGAATGAACGTTATTCGATACTAGATCAGCGAAGGTCGCCTCGCCCTCAGTAGCACTGAAGGTAACGGTGGTGCGAGAAAGGAAGTCCCTGTCTCCGCGAGTGAGGTCGAGTTCGACGTCGTAGTGATCAACTGAGATCACTGCTGCGCGCTGCTGTGCTTCTTCGCGCGTCAGGTTCAGGCCAGGCATTGCGTACCTTCCAATTGTGTTGACGATTCACACGCGCATGCTGCGCGTAAACGTGTTTATTTTTGCATGTTGAAGCCGATGGTGCGAACCTTGCCGCGCCATCTGTTGCATTGTTGTGACGAAATGAAAACTCAGTTGTCCGGGCTACCAAATACGAACGCGTTCATTGGGGGCGATCCACAGAGCATCATCGGGAGCCAGATCGTAGGCCTCGGCAAAAGAATCCATGTTCGCGACAACTTGATTGCAACGGAATTCTGCGGGGGAGTGCGGATCAATGCTCAGGAGCTGCTTGGCGAATTCGCGACGGATAGCGGTCCTCCAGCCGCGTGCCCAGGAAGTGAAGAAACGCTGCGCCGCGGTTAATCCGTCGATCACAGGGGCAGTTTCCGGTGTTTCTCCCTTCTTATTCAAACGAGAGGCGTAGGCCTGCCAGGCAATAGAAAGACCGGCGAGATCTCCAATATTTTCGCCCAGAGTTAATGCTCCATTGACGTGGAGTGGTGGCTCCTCGCCCTCAAGATCACGCGGGGTTAGAGCATCGTATTGTTCGATGAGGCGCTTTGTGCGTTCTTCGAAACGAGCGCGATCCTCCTCGGTCCACCAGTTCTCCAGATTTCCCTCTGCATCGAAACGTGAACCTTGGTCATCGAAGCCATGTCCAATTTCATGACCGATAATCGCACCGATTGCGCCGAAATTCGATGCGTCGTCGGCCTTTGGATCAAAGAAGGGCGCTTGAAGGATAGCCGCGGGGAAAACAATTTCGTTCATCGTCGGGTCGTAGTAGGCATTGACCGTCTGAGGTGTCATATGCCATTCACTGCGATCGACGGGGCCGCCCAACTTATCCCACCGGCGTTGAACGTGGAACCTAGTCGCGGCCTCGACAGTATCAACAAGGGAAAGGGACTCGACCTTCAGCGGAGAGTAATCGATCCAACGGTCGGGGTAGCCAATCTTCGGCGTGAAAGTGGAGAGTTTCTTAAGAGCTGCAGCTCGGGTCTCTTCACCCATCCAGTCACATGTGGACAGGGCCTGGTGATAGGCCTCAAGGAGAGAATGAACAAGCTCGTCCATGATGGCCTTGTTCTCGGGAGGGAAGTGGCGCGAGACCCAAATCTCACCCATGGCCTCACCGAGGAGGGAAGATACCAGGGAAAGTCCACGCTTCCAGCGAGGGCGAAGTTCCTCGGTTCCTGAAAGAGCTCGACCGTGGAAGTTAAAAGATGCCTCGATAAACTCACTCGACAGCAGCATTGCGTATTCGTCGATGAGCGAATGCTCCATCCATAGCTTCAGCGTTTCAAGATCCGTTTGAGCCCAGAGCTCGGTTGCCTGTTCCAGGAAGTCTGGCTGGGAGACGTTTAGGGTATCGACCTTATTAATAGGAAGATGCGCGGACGCAGCCCATTCATCCCAGGGGAATGACGGATAGGAGCTGCACAGTTCCTTCCATGTCATGGGGTGATCAGCCAAGAGCGGGTCGCGGTTCGAGACTGCATCTCGATGGAAGGATGCAATCTGTGTCTCGAGTTCTTTGACCGCGTGTGCGTATTCGCTCGCCTGCTCCTCATCAATTCCGACAAGGGTGAAGAGGGTAGCAACGTAGGTTTCCCAGGCCTCGAGGATCGGGCGATGCTGTTCCTCGCGGTAGTAGGCCTCGTCGGGAAGTGAAATACCGCTTTGGTAGATATCCAATTGGTGTTGGCTGGAGTTGTGGGCATCGGTGCCGACATAGCTCCCGAAGAGGCCACCAATTCCTTCGTAGCGGAAAGTCCCCATCAGACGTGCGAGTTCGAGGTGTGTGCTCACGCTGCGCAGGCGCTCAAGCTTTCCTGTGATAGGGGAGTAGCCTGCGGCCTCGACAGCTTCTTCGTCCATGAAGGTGCCGTAGAGATGGGCAATTAATTCAGCATTGTGTCCCGGGATCTTGCCTGAGCTTGCATCCTCGGCAATCTCTTTTTCCCACAGCTCTGATTGATCGTGGAGCTGGTTGAAGATACCGTCCATCGGGCGATCTGCAGGAATCTTGTGAGTGGCAAGCCATTGGCCGTTGATGAAGCGGTAGAAATCGTCTTGGGGACGGTAGTTTAGGGTCTGAGTCATAGGGACACTGTACGTTGCTCAGACATGCGATTGCACCCCCTAATGTTTAGGGATACCTAAGTTTCCTGCGAATGATTACATGGTAAACACCCTTGTTTGCACATATGTGCAAAACGGTGCGGGCGGATGTGCAGAGACCCGAAAAGAGTAATGATTTAAGTGGTACATAAGCTCAAACAGAATTAAGGAACAGCGAACGCTATGAGGACGATGGAGACCGATGTCGTAGTCATTGGCGGCGGCTCAACCGGCGCCGGCGTTGTCCGCGATGTTGCAATGCGCGGATTCCGCGCGATACTTCTTGACCGAGCCGACATGGCTCAAGGAACCTCAGGTCGCTACCACGGCCTGCTCCACTCCGGTGGACGCTACATCGCATCTGATCCCGAATCAGCGACCGAATGCGCCGAAGAGAACGCAATCGTCTCGCGTATCAATGCCGATGCCGTTGAACGGACAGGCGGCCTTTTCGTCACGACATCCGCCGATGATGAGGAATACGCCGATCTCTTCCTTGAGCGTGCGCGAGCAGCCCACGTTCCCGCCGAAGAGATTTCTCCCGCCGAGGCCCTGCGCCGTGAACCCCGACTGGACCCCCACCTCAAGAGGGCCTTCGCGGTTGAAGATGGAACCGTTGATGGGTGGCGGATGACATGGGGAGCAGCACGCTCCGCTATTGCCTACGGTGCTGAGATCCTCACCTACACGCGAGCAACCGGAATTCAGCGATCGGAGGATCGCATCGAAGCGGTTTTCGCGCGCGATGAACGAACCGGCGAAGACATCCGTATCGATTGCTCCTTCGTTTTGAACTGCGGTGGTCCCTGGGCTGGACAGATTGCTGCTCTTGCTGACTGCCACGGCGTTGAAGTTGTCCCCGGTGCGGGCATCATGATCGCAATGAACCACCGCCTCTCTCAGACGGTCATTAACCGTTGTATCTGGCCCGCAGATGGCGACATCTTGGTTCCGGTCCACCCGGTGTGCATCATTGGCACGACGGACCTTAAGGCTGAGGATCCGGATAACCTTCCGATTCTTGCCGACCAGGTTCAGCAAATGCTCGATGCTGGTGAAGCATTGATTCCAGGCTTCCGCCAATCACGTGCTCTTCACGCATGGGCAGGTGCGCGTCCGCTGATTAAGGACAGTCGTGTCTCCGAGTCGGATACCCGCCACATGGCACGTGGAATGCACGTTGTCGACCACCTCAACCGCGACGGTGTTGACGGTATCTTGACGATTGCTGGCGGTAAGCTCACGACCTACCGCCTCATGGCAGAACGCATCGTTGACATCATGTGTCAGCAGATGGGCGAGGATCGTCCCTGCCGCACAGCGGAAGAAGCTGTTCCCGAGGCAGAAGGAAAGTCGAACTACTACATCGGCCACCGCCTCGACGAAGTTGAACACCACGGAAAGTCACCTTCCAGCGAAGAGATTATCTGTGAGTGTGAGTTGGTCACCCGTGAGATGCTCGAACGCACTATGGATGCGCTTCCCGGAGGCCAGCTTGACGACGTCCGTCGTCAGATTCGCTTGGGAATGGGGCCTTGCCAAGGTGGCTTCTGCTCGCAGCGCAGCGCAGGAATTGCACATGAACGCGGCGATATTGATGCCCCTCGTGCGAACGAATTGCTTCGTTTGTTCCTGAAGAACCGTTGGATTGGTTTGTGGCCGATCCTCTTCGGAAAGCAGGCGCGCCAGGCTGCCTTGGATAACTGGATCCACGAAGGAACTCTCGACGTCGAACATTTGCCGACCACCCCTGAGGCGGTTCCGCGTGAATGTGAATACTGGGATGCCCTTGAAGGCGAGGAAGAAAACCCCACAGCTGGGGAAGAGAAGGAAGGTCATACTCATGCGTGACGCAGTCGTTATCGGAGCGGGCCTAGCCGGCCTTGCTGCCAGCATCCGACTGGCACAACGCGGAGCGAAGGTCACTCTTGTCACCAAGGGAATTGGTGGACTTCAACTGGGGCAGGGAACAATCGATGCCCTTGGATATGCCCCCGAGTTCGTTCAGCATCCCCTCGAGGCGATTGAGAACCTGGCCAATGAACGTCCTGAGCACCCCTACGCGCGACTTGGCGTGGATTCGGTCACTCAATCATTTGAATGGATTCGTGAACTTCTTGGCCCCGAACGCCTTGTTGGATCGCTTGACCATAACGTTCGCATCCCAACTGCACTGGGTGCTCTGCGTCCCACTGCTTTGTATCAGCCTTCGATGGAGGCTGGAATTCCGGTCGGCCAGGAATTCCTGATCGTCGGTTTCAACCGACTCAAGGATTTCTACCCGGCACTGGCGGCAGAGAATCTGCGCTTACAAAAGGATGTAAACGGCAATCCGATTTCGGCGCGCTCTGCCTACGTCGATTTGGACGTACGCGGCGAAGAACGCGATACGACGGGAACCAACTTTGCCCGTGCGCTCGATCTGAAAGAAAACCGTGTTCGCTTGGTCGAACTGCTCAAGCAGATCGTTCGCCCCGGTGAAACGGTTGGTCTTCCTGCAGTACTAGGCCTCAATGATTCGACTGCTTGGAAAGACATCCAGGAAATGCTCGGTCACCCCGTGTTCGAGATCATTCTGCAGCCGCCGTCGGTTCCCGGAATGCGCCTCAACCAGGAGCTCACCGAGATCGCGAAGGCAAACTGCCGCGTCATGCTGGGATCCGCTTTGGTTTCTTACGAGGCCGATGGCGACCGACTGCGCAGCGTGACCATTTCAACCGCGGGACACCCGCGCACCATTGAAACAAAGACTCTGATCCTTGCAGCCGGTGGTTTTGAGTCCGGCGCTCTGGAGATTGATTCTTACGGCAACGTCAGCGATACCGTGATGGGCCTTCCGCTGACCGGTGTTGATACCACCTTGCTCAATGGTGATTTTTGGGGAAGCGAACAGCCTCTTTTCAAGGTTGGCTTCGATGTTGATGAGCACATGCGTGTGTGCACTCCGGGCGCAGGCCCCGTGTACACCAATGTGTATGCAGCCGGCGGAAACCTGAGCGGTGCAACCCGTTGGAAGGAAAAGTCCGGTGACGGAATTGCACTGGCAAGCGCGCTGCGCGCAGCGGATTCGATTGTGGAGGAACTTCAATGAGCCTGGAAATGGCACCCAGCGTCGAAGAAAGTGACGTTCTGGGGATTAACGGAGGCGAATTCGGCCTTCGGTCAACCCTAGATGCCTGCGTGAAGTGCACGATCTGTGAAACACAATGCCCGGTCATGCGCGTGACAGATCTATTCGCTGGCCCCAAGTACTCTGGACCGCAATCTGAGCGCTATCGCAAAGATGGCCACATTGTTGACCACTCGATTGACTACTGCTCCTCCTGTGGTACCTGCTCGCTGGTATGCCCGCAGGGAGTGAAGGTCACTGAGATGATCCACCATGCGCGTACCGACATGAAGAAGAAGCAGGGGATCCCGCTTCGTGACCAGCTGATTGGTCGTACCGGCCTGATCGGCTCCGTCATGACTCCTTTTGCACCCATTGCAAACTGGGCACTGGATGTGAAGCCAATTCGTGTCGCGATGGAAAAGGTCATCGGTGTTGACCGTAATGCTCCCATGCCTCGTGCATATGGACGCACTTTCGAAAGCTGGTTCAAGAAGCACACTCCGCTTCCTCAATCAGGCACGAAGGGACAGGTCATCTTCTTCCACGGATGCGCCGGTCAATACTTTGAGGTTGAAACCTCGATCCACTCTGTCTTGGTCTTGGAGCACCTGGGCTACGAAGTTCTTGTCCCGCACCACGGCTGCTGTGGTCTGGCTCTTCAGTCCAATGGCCTCTACGACGAATCGCGAAAGTATGTCTCTCGCCTGACGAACGACTTGCGCAAGGCTAACCGCGATGCGCCGATCATCTCCTCTTCAGGTTCCTGTGGTGGCATGCTCCGTCACGAAGCTCACGATATTTTGGGAATGGACACCCCTGAGCTCCGCGATGTTGCCTCACGTACCTGGGATATCTGCGAGTTCCTTATCGATCTTTACGATCGCGGGGAGCTCGACATGGATATGCAGCGCATCGATGTCACCATTCCGTACCACGCACCCTGCCAGCTCAAGTCTCAAGGACTGGGTATGCCCGCCGTTGAGCTCATGAGCCTGATCCCCGGTGTAACGGTGAAGGAATCCCAGCAGCCCTGCTGTGGCATTGCGGGAACCTACGGAATGAAGAAAGAAAAGTACGCGATCGCTCAAGCGGTTGGAAAGCCCGTCTTTGACTTCGTCAAGCAGGTGAATGTCGAGCTTGCAGCGTGCGATACCGAAACCTGCCGTTGGCAGATCCGTACTGCAACGGGTGCGAATGTTGTTCACCCGATTTGGCTGCTTCACAAGGCCTACGGTCTTCCCGAAGGCTGAGATTTAAAGAGTATCCCCGGGCGGCGCGCAGACGATGCGCCCCCGGGGATATTACTGTTACCCCATGAGTACCTCTCGCCGTGTCGTTGTCACAGGAGCTTCCAGTGGAATCGGGGAAGCAACCGCCCGTCTTCTGGCTGAACATGGATGGCAGGTTGTTGCCGTAGCTCGACGCCGCGAGCGCCTAGAGGCCCTTGCCGATGAGATTGGTTGCGAGTATTGGGCAGCTGACCTTAGTGATGGCGCGCAGGTGGAAGAGATGGCTGCGCACGTCTTGAAAGGCGGCCCCGTTGATGCGCTGGTGAATAACGCCGGCGGAGCTATCGGAGTTGATCGGGTCGCTGACGCAGATCCTGCGAGGTGGAGCGCAATGTTTGAGCTTAATGTCCTCACGGCTTTGCATTGCACGCGCGCATTTCTCCCCTCGATGCGCGAGCGGGGAGGCGACCTTGTCTTCCTGACCTCGACCGCCGCCCACGACACGTATCCGGGAGGCGGTGGATACGTTGCAGCTAAGCATGCTGAACGCGTCATCGCGAATACTTTGCGCCAAGAATTGGTGGGCGAACCCGTGCGTGTGATCGAAATTGCCCCAGGTATGGTGCGGACTGAAGAGTTTTCTCTCAACCGACTGGGCTCCCAAGAAGCTGCTGACCGCGTCTACGATGGCGTCGCCCAGCCGCTTATTGCCGAGGACATCGCCGAGGCGATCGTCTGGACCCTGGAGCGCCCCTCCCACGTCAATATCGATTCGATGATCGTTCGCCCGGTTGCTCAGGCGACGAATACTCTTGTGGCTCGAACTGTGCCCGAGGCCTAGAACAGACGTTGTAGGTCGCGGTCGCTCTCTTTGATTTGCTCGTTATGCGCGTAGCGTGGCATAAGCGCTCACGCTTGCAACTGCGATCAAAAGAACAATGAATGCCCAGGCTAGTGCGCTCGAGCTTACCCTTCGAGTAAGGCGTGCTCCGATAACGCCTCCGCACATCGAGGCCGCAGCGAAGCATGCAACCATCACCCCGGCCTCGGCACTGATACCCAAGGTTCCACCCAGTGCACGCGAAGCCAAGCCGAACACTGCTGTAATGAGCATGATCAGCAGGGATGTCGCGGATGCTTTTTTCATTGGGTAGCGTAGAACAAGGTGAAGCGCAGGAACGATAGCGAAACCTCCTCCGACACCAAAGAAACCGGTGAGAAAACCGGTCAAGCTAGCGAGAAGAAGCACTAGGGCTGCTTTCTTAAGCATCGACGCAAGCGAGCGTGGGGAATCCTCAGGTGCAGCCTCGTCAATCGACGAAGGAGACGCGTCAGTGCGGGCACGCAACTGTTTGTGCACCATGAATACCGCGACAAATGCCAGAAGAATACAAAACTCCAGCATGAGCGTGCGTGCTGAGACCAAAGGATTAAGGGCAGAACCGCCCCAGGTGCCAACAATCCCCGCGAAGGCAAAAAGGCTTCCGTGCTTCCAATCAACGTGGCCGCTAGGCGCGCGGGTCACCAATGAAACGCATGCGGTCGCACCGACGATGATGAGCGACAATGTCGCAGCTTGATGCGGATTTTGACCCAAGAGATACACCAAGACGGGAACAGAGAGAATTCCGCCACCGGCCCCCAGCGCTCCAACAACAATGCCAATGCCGATGCCGACGATTGCCGCCTCAATGAGCACCGTGATCCTCCTTGATCGGGGGTGTGAGTCCTAGTGAATGAGCAATGCTTGGATCCATGATTTGATCAGCGCTTGCGCCGCGCGAGATCAAGAAGGCCATCGCTTTGAAGTAGGGGAGAGCATGGGAATAGAAATGCCGGTATCCCTGGCAGAGGTAATTGTGCGAAGGCCCAGAATCAGTCGCGATGAAACGGTCCTTTGGACATCCACCCCAGCACAAACGCAGGAAGGGGCACTTCCAGCATTCATCATCCAGATCTTGCTTCTTCGTATCAAAAGCACGCATCTTTTCCGAAGCTGCAAGGGTCGGGAAATCGCTTTGCGCAATGTTACCGACAAGCCACTCGGGCTCAACCCAGTGATCGCAGGCGTAGACATCCCCGTTAAACTCCATCGCCATATTCGCCCCACATGATGGCGCGTGGACACATACGCTCGCTGAACCAAAGAGCGCAGAGATCGAGGAATCGAAATCTTGTACGAAGACGGAGCCCACGTCAGAGTAGACCCACTCATCAAAAATTGCGCAGAGGAAGTTTCCGTACCCTTCCGGTGAAGTGGAACGTGAGGTCACGCAGTCTCCGTCTTGGCGGTAGAGGAGTGCCGAGCTTCCACTTCTCCACCCGAGTTCGGCTTGGCGCAGGTGCTCGCGAGGAACGCGTTCGACGATGGGGATAAATTGCATGTACTGCGCTCCGAGTTCATCTCGGAAATAGCGGTAGACCTCAAGGCCGTGGTTTTCGTTAGCAGCGTGGACCGTGCACAAGATATTGGTGTCAACATCGGCGTTACGCAGGTGTTCCCACCCGCGAATCACCATCGAGTGCGTTCCATGCCCGCCACGGTTCAGGCGATAGGCATCGTGAAGAGGAGCCGGGCCATCGATAGAGATACCGACAAGGAAATTGTGTTCCTTGAAAAAACTGGCCCATGACGGCGTAACGAGTGTCCCATTGGTTTGGATGGCATGGCGGACCTCTTGGGTGGGACGACGATACTTTTCGCACAGCTCAATGAGGCGTTCGAAAAAAGGTAGGCCGCGCAAAGTCGGCTCACCTCCCTGCCAGAGCATGGTGACTTCTCCGTCGAGGCTGGCTGATAGAAAATTCTTGACGTACGTCTCGAGAGTTTCTTCGCTCATCGACTGTCGTTTTTGATCGTAAAGCAGTTCCTTCGAAAGGAAGAAGCAGTACTGGCAGTCAAGGTTGCAGGCGGCTCCCGTTGGTTTGGCAACAACCGAGAAGGGGAGCGTGAGGGCGGGGGAATGCGTCATCGGGTCCCTTCGCTTTCCTTCTTGATCGACGAGGCCGTGGTTTGGGATGCGTAGGCCGCGGCCTGGGCCCCAGCAAGTGGGCCAAGCTCGGCGCGGACGACATCGATGTGCCACTTCATTGCGGGAATTAATTCGCTCTCGAGGCCGTGAGCAATCATATCGGAGACCTGGGGGATCGCCTCGGGAAGTTCCCCGGCGACAATGATCGCTCGAGGGTTGATGAGCAGGGCAGCGTTTGCACAACAGGCACCGACTGCACCCATCGCGTGTTCGAGGATCTCTAGTGTTCGGGAATCTCGATTGTTCACTTTGGTCGCCAATTCGCTCAAAGAAGAGACATCACACTGGGCGCAGAGCGAGGGAATAGAGGCGAGGGTTTCTAGACACCCCTCTTTCCCGCAAGTACATGGGGTGTGCACGTTCGGAACGCGCATATGACCCAATTCCCCTGTGAAGCCAAAGTCTCCACCCGATAGGTGATAGGAAATCACCAGGCTGGCGCCGATACCGTTGGAAAGTCGAACGTAGAGGATTGATGGATACCCCTGTCCCGCTCCCCATAACGCCTCACTCAGGGCAGAAAGGCGGGCAGTTGTGTCAATGAGGATATTCCCTTTCCAGCGGCGTGAAATGGTATCAATAACGCTTTTGCGGCTGGGGTAGGGGGAATGGGGTGAGTGGGAAATATTTGACCCCATGGGGACGGGCAGACCGATCCCGATGGTACTCACGTAGTCAGTGATGATGCCGCGCGTCTGTGCGCGCTCGAGGAGCAGCGCTCCCATGGCGTCAAGTGCTTCAAGATAATTAATGGGACGTGAGGCGGGTACTGATTGTGCAATAAGGACATCACCGCCTCGATTGAGTAGAACCCCGGCGAAAGAGGCCCGGCTAATCACGATGCCAACCGAGTATGCGCACAAGCGCGCCGATGTGAACAGAGTCGATGGACGGCCCGCCCCCGTTCGTTCATCACCCTTGACAGAGATCACGGCGTGAGCATCGATGAGTTTTTTGATTGCGCGCCCGAGCGTTGTTCTGGAAACCTCGAGAGCTTCGCACAGCTGTGAGCGCGAGGAAGGGGGATTCTCACCAAGATAGCTGGTGATCTGGTCTTCCAAAGAGGGCACGGCGGCGTGTAGATCGTAGTCCATGTCCTCTCCTTCGATGTTGTATGGTGTGGGCCTCCCGCACGCCCCGGAAGGCCCACACCGATGGTGTGTTACTTACCCATGACCTCGTCGAGATCGCTTCGAGCGGTGTTGACCAGCGGAATATCAAAATCCGTCATGGCCGCCATCCACTTTGCGAAGGAGTGGTCTCCGCGCTCGCGGAGTTGGAGGTATAGGTTCGTTGCGAGTTCACGGCGAATGTCGTCGTAGACGGGCACCGTGTATACATTGTTCATCTCTGCGGGATCAACTCTCAAATCGTAGAGCTCATTGATCGACTCCGGTGAGATGACGAGCTTGAATTCCTTTGTGCGCAGCATTCGCTGTTGCAGCGGGAAGTGGTGGCCGTGGAATTCGCAGACGATGTCTTCACGCCAACCGGGCACATCCTCACCTCGCGTCAGGTCGACGATCGAGCGTCCGTCTTCAACCAATGCTGGGTCAAGACCAGCGATATCGAGGACGGTTGCAGGAAGATCGATCAAAGATACGAAGGCATCGGATTGGCCGACCGCAGAAACACCGGGGATGTGCGCGATGAATGGGACGTTGTAGATGTCGTCGTACATCATCGGTCCCTTGTCGTTGAGGCGGTGGGAGCCGGTGAATTCTCCGTGGTCTGCGCAGAAGAAGACTGCGGTGTCATCCAGGATGCCCAGCTCGCGTGCCACGTCCATGATTCGGCCGATTTCGAAGTCGATCATGGCGACGTATCCCCAGTAGACAGCAATGAGCTTCTTCCACTGATCGTTATCGAAGGACGATGTTGACCAGTAGGTCGCGTAGTTCTGCTGGATCTGCGGCTTACCGATGAGCGAGTCACCGAAGTTTTCCGGCAAGGTGACATCGTTCGGATCGATCAAATCGAACCACTCATCTGGGAGGAAGTAGGGAAGATGCGGGCCAAAGAAGTGGACGTCCAAGCTGAAAGGTTGTCCGTTTTCCTTCCAATCGGCTGCATATTCGCGAAGCTTCTCAATGGCGCGATCTGCCAAGAAACGCTCGAAGGTTGCTTCTTCTGGTTGCTCGAGGCGTGCTGCAATGATGTGTCCGTCGCGGCCGCCGGGGAGCTTTCCTCGCCAGAAGTCATGTGCGCGAACTGGCGGAAGCCCGTGTTCGTTGAGCCATGCGACGTACTTCTCGTTGGCAACAGGGTTTTCTGCTCCCCAGTAGGTATCGTCATCGGCACCGAACTTGTCGGGGAGGTTCGCCCCGCAATGGTACTTTCCGACGATGCCTACGTTGTATCCCGCATCGCGAAGTGCCTGGGTGTAGGTCCAAGTCCCAAGGGGAATCATCGTCTGGTAGGCGATGTTCCATTCGGGGTTGGCTAGCACCAGGTGCTTTCCGGGTCGCTTTCCTGTCAGAAGTGAGGCGCGTGCAGGTGTGCAGATCGCAGTGGGAGTAAAGCAGTTGGTGAAGGCGAAACCGTTGCGTCCCATCTCGTCAATGACGGGGGTTTGGGCGTGAGGGTTTCCCAGGCAGCCGATCGTATCCGTGCGATGCTGGTCCGTCATGATCACGAGGACATTGCGGACATTATCCGGGATGTCACTGGAGCGTTCGTATGTGTCAGACATGATGGTCCTTTCACTTCTCGGAAGCAGCGAGTTTGTCCATGTCTTCGAGTTCGGTACCAGTGGTTTCCTTCAGGTACTTTGCGGTGAAGATGACTGCCAGGACACCGAATGCACAGTAGATCCAGTAGGTGCCTGCCGGCGACCACGAGATCAGGAAGGGGAAGAGCAACACGACAAGGAAGTTGACGAAGAAGTCTGCTCCCGAAGCCATGGACATTGCGCCACCGCGAATCGAGTTGGGGAACATTTCGCCCATGACGATCGAGAAGATCGGTCCCCACGAGGAAGTGAAGCCCAGAAGGAAGGTGCACAGCGCTGCGACGGCGAGGAATGCCAAGACCGGGTTGTCTGCAACGTCGGGCTTCCCATCGACAACGGGTGCCAGGGTGAAGACGGTCGCAACGACTCCCAGGGAGACAAAAATCAGAGTGCCTCCGTAGATGAGCATCCGCTTGCGTCCCACATGGTCAACAAGAAGAATGCCGGAGACAACGCCGACGATCTTGAAGCCCGTGATGAGCAGGGTCTGCTGCAGTGCCATTGATTCGTTGAATCCAACTGCTGCGAAGAGCGAGTTCGAGTAGAAGAAGACGCCGTTGATACCGGTGAGCTGCTGGAATGCGGCAATCATCATGCCAACCAAGACCAGTCCGCGCCACTTCGAGGAGAAGATTTCTCCAATGCTGAGCTTGCGTCCGCCAGTTTCTTCCATCGATGCGGCGATTGCCTTGACGCGAGCTGCCGGATCGTCTTCACCGCTGACCTTTGCAAGAACAGCCTCAGCTTCTGCGGTCTTTCCGACCGAAACCAGGTATCGAGGCGACTCGGGGATTTGTGCCGTAAAGATGACGAACAGAAGAGCGGGGATGATGAGGCATGCGAAAAGCACCTGCCAAGTCTGGAGTCCCCAGAAGGCGGGCTTGGCGGCACCACCGGTCAGACGTACAACACCCATATTAATGAGGCCGGCGAAGAACAGGCCGAGGATGATGGCCAGCTGACGGAAACCAATCAAACGGCCTCGGATATCAGCCGGTGCAATTTCTGCAACGTATCCGGGGGCAACGGTGGTTGCTGCGCCAAAACCAATGCCGCCGACGATGCGGGTGAGGAGAAGGAAGGGGTATCCGAAGCTTCCCAGAAGCGGTGAGATCGGTCCAAGGAGTGCTTCGAAGAGAAGGAAGGGGCCAACCCACATCAGGGTTGTCTTACGGCCGATCTTGTCGGAAATACGTCCCGCTCCAAGTGCGCCGATGAGGCCGCCAATAACACCGGCCGCGCCGGCAACGCCCTGCAGGAATGGGCCGAGGTGGAAGGTGGTGCCGACCGCTTTAATTGCGGCGTTGAGGACCATTCCTTCGAATCCGTAGAAGAAGGGGCCCAAGGTTGCAATGAGTGCAAGGAAAGTGGCGTATTTCCGTGCCCGACGTTGGGCTTCGGTCAGCGGAACTGCCGTACGTGAGCTTGACATGAGATCCGTCCTAAAAGGGGAGAGGAATGAACTCATCGGATTGATCCGTGATGCCTCATCTTTGAGGCACTTACACGCTATCGCCGAGTGAATTTTGGGCGGTGGCGTGGACAAAATTAATTTCTGTGAGCTGTGTCATAAAAAATCTCTTCCTTCTCACAGGAAAACCTCAGGTGCGACATAAAACAGACATAGAAGTGGTCCATACCTTGAAGACCAAGACGACAGGGCGGATGCCCCAGAGGAAAGGAATGCACATGAGTGCAGAAGATATGAACAAGGACCACCTGGACGAGACCCGAGTCATCGAGACTCAGGCCCAGGATGCACAGGCACGTGATGCTCATGCCGACAAGACGACCTATGTGAACGTGGCCTATCAGAAGGAAGATGGAACCTATGAAGGTGCTTGGCTTCCCGCTGATGAGGTTGTCTCTCGCGAGGCCTCAGCAAAGCCCTCGTGGAAGAAGAAGGCAGTAGGCGCCGGCGCCGCAGCGGCTTTCTTGGTTGCAGGTTTTGGCGCAGGTTGGGCAACAAGTTCGGTGGCCTCTCCCGCTCCGACGCAGCAATCGCAGGCGGTGCCCGGACATCCGGGCCAGGGCGGCCCGGGCGGACAAGGTATGCCTGGCGGTCAGAATGGTCAGCAGGGTATGCCCGGTGGTCAGGGTGGTCCCGGCGGTCAGCAAGGCCAGGGCGGCCCCGGTGGACAAGGTATGCCTGGCGGTCAGAATGGTCAACAGGGTATGCCCGGTGGTCAGGGTGGTCCCGGTGGCCAGCAAGGCCAGGGTGGCCCCGGCGCTCAGAATGGCTCCTCGAAGAAGGGGTCTGAGGACTCAACTGCAAAGAAGAAGGCAGCAGAGAATTCCTCTCAAAACTCTGGCTCCCAGAATTCTGATTCCTCGTCTAAGTAATGAGGAACTCCTGGTAGGGGTGCTCGTCGCCGCCATGGCGTCTGGGCACCCCTACTTCTTTTCGTAGACGAAGGGGGTATCGGGCGGATTAATCGGAGTAATGCTCGTCGCTTTCAGATAGAGAGCTTTTGAATTGCGAACTTCCAAGGTTCCTTGGATGCGAACCCATTGATCAGCCTGCGGCGCGAATGAGGTTGTGTTATTCACGGCAAAACCCAAGGCGTAAGCATCGGCTGCGCAGCACCACATGGTCATCCGGGATAAACCGAAGCTGTCATCTGGACCGAATGGCGGCATCCCTGCCTCCGAGGAGGCTTTGTCTTTGGGTAAAACGAAGCCAGATACCTCGATTGTTTTGCCATCCCACTGATCGGGGTGAGTCACCATATCGATGACGCTGTCGTAGTAATTGTTCGTGTCGATCACACGGTCGGCGTGGAACTGTGCTGCGGAAGAAACATCTGAAGATGAAGGCATGGGCGTTGGTGAAATAGCACTCGCGGAGCTCGTTGACCCAAGGAAACTCGAGGGGGCCAGAGAAAAAGGCAAGGACCATGCAATGACTGGGATGAGAAGATATACCGCATTCGCGCGTGTTCGGTGAGTATGTTTTTCCTGCCGACGTGCAAAAAGGTCGACAACGGCCCACACGGTGAAGACGACACACAAGAAAACGATGAGCGGAAGGAAACGAGGCGGGAAGAAATAGACCCATCGCCTCGAAAGGAAGAGGAAGCCTAAGCTCACTGCAGCCAGGACAAAGATTAAAGCGCGTGTTCTCACAATGCACCTCCCAAGCCCCACCAGGTCAAGACAAAACCTGCCAGTGCAACAACAGCGGTGATGGTTGCGCAGATGCGAAGAGTAAATCGCGTCGAGAAAACCGCTGACAACATGAAGACGTTCTTCACATCAAGCATGGGGCCCATGAGCATGAAGGTCATGAGCGCTCCTGGGGGAAGCAGACTTGTCATGCTCCGCGCGACGATCGCATCTGATGATGAACACTGAGAAAGAATGAAAGCCATCAGCATCGCTACGGCAATGGAGACATATGAGGAAGTATGTCCCGTCATAAACCCAGCAGGGAGAAGCCCCTGGATGAAGCTGGAAAGCGCGGCACCAATGAGCATATAGGGCACGACGCGTAGGAAGGCCGAGGCCGACGCGGAAGAAAATGAAGAAAAGCGCCCTCGCGTAGCGTGCGCCGCGTGGGCTCCGCAACCATGTGAACACTCACAGGAGTCATCCGACTCGCTCTGACGCAAAACCGCCGTCAGAGACGGCATGCGGATGCTGAGTAAAAGAGCAATTGTCATGGTGCAGATGACGGCTGCCGTCACGCGGAGCGATACCGCTTTCAGTGATGGGCCAAAGGCGTACCACGTTGAAAACAAGACAAGCGGGTTGATGGATGGCGCCGCAAAAAGAATGATGAAAACAGTGCGCGGAGGAACGCCTCTGCGCAGCAAGGTACGTACAAGAGGAACGGTTGAACAATCGCAGACGGGAAGAAGCGCGGAATAGGCGAAAGCAATGACGCAACCCGCAACGCGGCCTCGTGGGAAGAGGCGCGCAAGCTGGCGAGGGGAAAGAAACACCTCAATCGCAGCGGCAATGAGGGAGCTGATGGCTAAGAAAGGTAAAGACTGAAGGGTGATCCCCGAAAAGATTGCAATCATGCGGGAAATTGGGATCCCCGCAGCAGTCAATGCCTCTTGAAAGCGGTAGGCACACACCAAAGCAAGGCATACAACCGCTGTAACGGCCGTCGAAGGTCGGGAAATGTCCATGTGCCTCCTTCCTTGTTGCGTGGCTGTGCATACATCGTTAACTCTATCGCGATGCTGATCTCATTTTTGTGCCGACAGCGAGATGAACATGCCATGTGTGCACGACTTGCGTAGACTGGAACAGGTGTTGATCCGGCTACATCTGTAGGAATCACCGGGGAGCATTCGGAAGAACGGGCGCGGTAATTCACAGCGTCCCAGTAGAACCGAACGGGTAAGCCCGTCACAGCTGTTAATGAGCGGCTACGCAGCGCGTAGCAAGCGGGGTGGTACCGCGGGAATCGGCAACGCTGATCCTCGTCCCTGTGGACCTGCGACACAAGGACGAAACATGACGAAGCACGGCTTCTACCCGCGCCATCGCGATGAGCAAGTGGATCCAAGCCCGTCCTTCCCTCAGATGGAAGGACAGACCCTGGCTTTCTGGGCCGCTGATGACACCTTCCGTAAATCCATTACTCGCCGTCCCGCCGGTAAGGGCGGTCAGAACGAATTCGTGTTTTACGACGGCCCGCCTTTTGCAAACGGCCTCCCGCACTACGGTCACCTTCTGACCGGCTACATCAAGGACGTTGTCGGTCGCTACCAGACCATGCTCGGACACCACGTTGAGCGCCGTTTCGGTTGGGATACCCACGGTCTGCCCGCAGAGCTTGAAGCGCAGCGTCAGCTGGGAATCGAAGACGTCACCGAGATCACGCGACCCGGTGGAATCGGGATCGAGGCCTTCAATGCAGCCTGCCGCTCCTCCGTGCTTCGCTACACCAAGGAATGGGAAGAGTACGTTACCCGCCAGGCTCGTTGGGTCGATTTTGATAACGACTACAAGACCTTGGATATGTCCTACACGGAATCGGTCTTGTGGGCATTCAAGCAGCTTTATGACAAGGGCCTTGCCTACCAGGGGTACCGCGTGTTGCCGTACTGCTGGCACGACCGAACTCCCTTGAGCAACCACGAGCTCAAGATGGATGACGATGTGTATCAGGATCGCACTGATAACACCGTCACCGTCGGTCTGCGTCTGGAAAAGAAGCTGCGCGAAGATTCCGAGCGTCCCGAATTGGCACTGATCTGGACGACCACGCCGTGGACTCTTCCTTCGAACTCGGCCATCGCTGTCGGTCCGCAGATCTACTATGCCCTGGTTCAGGTTGCGCCAGATCATGAGGGTGTCCTTGCTGGTGAGCGTGTTCTGATCGCCTCTGACCTGATCAGCGCTTACGCCAAGGAACTGGGTGAAGACCCGCAGGTCGTTGCCACCTATAAGGGCTCGGAACTGGTCGGTCTGCACTACCACCCGATCTACGACTTCTTTGATACCCCCGAGCGTCGTGCAGAGGGAGGTGCCCCCGGCCCGAACGGCTGGTCGATCATTGCCGCTGACTACGTGACGACTACGGATGGTACCGGCCTCGTCCACCAGGCTCCCGCATTCGGTGAAGACGATATGTGGACCTGTATGGAATACGGTATCGGCGTGGTGCTGCCCATTGATGAGGGCGGTGTTTTCACCTCGGAGGTCCCCGATTACGAGGGCATGCAGATTTTTGACGCAAACCGCTACGTCGTGGCAGACCTGCGCGAGCAGGGTGGACCGATCGCGCGCCGCGCGCCCGAAATTCGCGCTGTGCTGGTGCGCGAGAAGTCCTACGTGCACTCCTACCCGCACTGCTGGCGCTGCCGCAAGCCTCTCATGTATAAGGC